>DAOUAQ010000064.1:0-46620 GCA_034433375.1 Anaerolineae bacterium
TTATAGTCAGCCGTAAAGGTACGTCGTTTGCTCATTGTTTTCCTCCACATGTTTGGTTAAAATTGTACACCATTTCAACTTAGCATGTGGTCTAGTTTTTGGGGGTAACTTCAGTCTATGCACTTGAGAACATAAGCTCTGAACCAACAGGCCTGGTGTTTCCAGGTACTGGGGCATTTAACCACCCACCTGATGCAATTCTGAAGACCGAGCAAGGCTACGAGTATGAAGGGCAGAATATGGCCCAGGTGCGAGGCGGCGGCAGTTCGCCAGCGGCACCTGGTGTGAGATCGTGGAAGATATCAACCGCAAGCGGAGTAATGACATTTATCCAATTCGACGTAGCTGAACGAACTAGCGGCTATGTACTCTATATTGAGGGCCGAGATCCACTGCCACTCGCCAGCCTCCCACTTATCACCCTATCAGAAGGTGAGTTCGGAAATCGGGACACTCTACTTGCCAGATTACTTGTTGAGCTTCCCGACTCGTACTTCCCTACCTCTTTACCGCGAGATAAGTATCTAAAGTTTGGAGATATGCTCGAGGTTACGGACAACATAGAGATGAGCGTCATTAATTCAACCTTCGGCGGTCCCGGTTCTGGAAGCATTGCAGGGCAACGCCGGTTTGAGTTCACTTATCTTCTTCGGAACACTTCGGGTGGTCAGGCCGTGCGCTCTCCACAACTCTGGATAACGTACGTAACTAATATAGGCGAAAGGGATGGTCCGATACAGGTTAGAAGTTCTGAAATCGGGCCTTTACAAGAACAAGAAGTCGTCCAGGCGTTATCCTTGGATGAGCAGATCCATACCGTGCTTCTCAGTGTTTGGACTCAAGAGTGGGAACATATTGGCACCTTCTATATCCCATAACTAACAGAGCTTATGCTATAACCGCAGTGCTGTGTAATTCCATCCCCCGGCCCTTCGTGGATCGGGGGATTCTTTTTCTCCGCCAGTGTCAGGTGTCGCATTTGCTCCGCTTGCACTCTTCCCCTGTTCGCCTAACACCCATCGTCGATTTTTCCCATCCGTAGTGCTCCACCCACTTGCCTTTTCCCCATTTCCCCTATACTTACCCCTGTACCAAAAAAAACCGCCCCGCGGTGCTCAAACACCCGGGACTTCGACCATCGGCGATTGCTGCGCCGTAGTGGGCCATACCACACCCGCCCCCGTGCGTCAATCGGCTTCCGAGCCGCTGTCGCCGGGGACGGTGTTATGTGAATCACTATCCAGACTTGCTTCGACCGGAATCGTCAGAGGTGATCCTTTTGCCCTCTGGTAACAAAATGAAGATTCCGAAGGTGACTCCCACTTTTGATAGTTGGACTGGTGAGCCAATAAAGGACATCTATGGAGGGAAGCCGATTCTGGATTTTGATGGCGAACCTGTTTTCGCTGAACTCGCTATCTTGCGCGCATTTCAGAATGTCGGTTGGAACGGTGTCTGGGTGGATACATTCAAAAAGCGTTATCGCGTTGGATATTGGGACGATGACAATGCCGTTGTTCTTCCATCCGAGCAAGAAACGCTTCTCAATCGCATCTACGAAAGAGCAGGCTCCCGGAACGGTTGCTGGGACGTGTTTTGTTGGCAAAGTGATGTGCAGTTATTCGTTGAAGCCAAACGACACAGACACGATCATATCAGAGCGACCCAGCGCCGGTGGCTGGAAGCAGCGATTAGCGCGGGATTGCCTACCGATGCATTTCTGGTAGTCGAGTGGTCGCTACGAGGGAAATAAGCATAAGGAGTTTCCGATGACCGAAGCAAAAATCTTCCTGGTAGATAAAAACAAGCAAAGTCTAACTCCGATGATCGAGACGGACTACGTCCAAGAGGATATCTTACAAGCACTGCTGGAAGATTATCCCGATTTATTGCCCGGCGACCAGATCAATCCCGAAGCACCCCGGCGTTGGTTGTTGGTTGCGCGTGAAATCGGCGTACCCGGCGATGTGGATGAAACTGGGCGTTGGAGTCTCGACCATCTCTTCTTGGATCAGGATGGCATCCCTACTTTCGTCGAATGTAAACGCGCCTCCGATACCCGGATTCGTCGCGAAGTCGTCGCGCAGATGTTGGACTATGCCGCCAACGGTGTCGAATACTGGAGTATGGATCGCTTGCGCCAGGCAGCAACCGAGACCTCGCGCGCTCAGGGTCTCTCGCTGGATGATCAAGTCATGCTGCTCATCGACTCTGATGATGAGGCCGACATCGAAGACTACTGGCAAACCGTCGAAAACAACCTCAAGACTGGCAAAGTCCGTCTCCTATTCGTCGCCGACCGCACACCCAAAGAGTTGCGGCGGTTGGTAGAATTCCTCAATGAGAAGATGAGCGACGTCGAGGTGTTGGTTGTCGAAATCAAACAGTTTGTGGGTACAGACGGTCAACAAGCAATGGTTCCCCGCGTTTTGGGGCTGACCGAGGCAGCGCGTCAAATCAAGCAAAGCGAAGGCCGCAAAGGGAGGATCAGCCGCGAGGAATTCCTGGGAAACTGCACGCCAGACGTTGCCACCTTCCTTGAGCAAGTATTGGATCTGGCTCAAGAAAGAGGATATGAAATCTACTGGGGTACTCTCGGTTTTTCTGTGCGTCTCTATGTTCCTGATGAGGGCCGATTGGCCAGCTTTGCCTATGGTTGGTCGTCGGGCGTTTTTGAGGTTTTTCTCCGTCAGTTACCCTTCACCGAACAAAAAGCCCAGGCGTTACGCGATCAGTTATTGGCCTTCGGCGTTTTCGAAGAAGCAGGTGTCCACACGCTGCGTGCCAGACTCGACACCGCAACACTCGAACGGATGCCAGCGATCTACAACTTCCTGCTGGATGCTATACTTCAGGCTCTCGGGTGGGAAGAAATTCCTCGACGAAGCAAAAGCCAGCAGAGCAGGAAGAAGACTGGCCGGGAGAAATTCCTGGCTGGACATCCTGAGCCAATTGCCGACTTCTTCCGCCGTGTTTTCGATCTAACTGAGCGAAAGGGCTTCAGGATCAATTGGGGAACACAAGGATTTTCTGCACGAGCCTACCTGCCCAAAACGAAACAGTGGGTCAGCTTTGCTTATGGCTATCCGTCAGGTATCTTCGAATTCTACTTCGGATTCAGCCCATTGCCGCTATCGGAAGCGGAAGCCTTAGCCTTGCGCAAAGAACTGCTGACCTTTGGTGTTTTCAAAGAAGCGGGCGAAAAAACATTGCGGGCAACTCTGACAGATGACACTACCCTCGCAGCCATGCCCAAAGTGTACGACTTTATCCTGGAGAAGATGAGCACGATCGCGCAAAAGTATTAGGGAGCTGACGTCGTTACAGTCAATATCCTGTCTGGAGAATGATCATTGGTGCTTTCTGCGACCGCATACTCGTTACCGTCAGAGCAGACCCTCTTTCGCCAAGTACTGATACGTCACGTCACTCGCTATCCACGACTCGAGATTCAGGACTTGTATAAACTCGTCTATCAAGGAGCTTTGGGAAGCGAACACGCCGTAACTGATGCAGCGGAGGCTCGCTTGTGGCTTGAGCGGGAAGTGGAAGTGATGGCTGATGGGCCGGAAGAGCCAGCCATTGATCCTATATCAGCGGATGGTCAGATCGTGCGGGTTAATCTACGGCCCTACGTAGCTGAAGGCGGCAATCTTGAGATATTGTTGGAGAGTTTCCTACAGACGGCCAACGAGTACAAGGGGACAGAGGCGCAGTTGCGGCACTATTGGTTGTACGCGGAGCACAGTGCGGAGGAAGATGCTCTTGGCTTGGTTGTGAAGGAAATGAGAGACTTCTTTGGGGAGATGGAAAGGCAAGGGTTTCCCGCAGTGCACCACTCGAAGGTGTACACAATGGCCTACCGACCGGCATACCGCGTTGTAATGCAAGCGTATCTTGTTCAGAAATGAGAAGGGCGGGGCAAAGGTCGTCAGCGATTCGCAAGGTGTTGGACAGCGGTGATTTCTTTCAGCAGTTGGCCAGTTGACTGCGCCAGGCGTTCAAAACGCCGCTTGAGTTGCTCTGGCGACTCACCCTGGATTTGCGCAAAGAATGGGTCCGTAGGGTGCGGCTTTCTTCCGGCAAGGCGACCGCCAACCACTTTGAGCAACGGCGCCCAGGGATAGCCATGCCGCTTCAGGCCGGAGACTGCTGAGGCATCGAACGCCAAGGGGTAGCCGGTTTGCTCCAACAAACTGGGCTGCTGCCCCAAGGCCAGTTCGACCAGCGCCGCGTCCAACAGCAGACGCCCAGCGCGCGCCAGCAGCGCCTCGCGTTGGATGTGGCATAACCGGTCTTGTCCCTCCTGCACGCGCGCCGATTCAGCATCGGCGGTAGATTGTATCATCGCTTGAGCTGTAGCGATCTGCGCTGCCGCATCCTGCGTCGCCGTCCAGGTAAAGCTGTCCCCACGCTTTAGCGCCTTGTGCAGATCCGCCAGATGGTTCAACGGCTGTAAGCTCCCCGACTTATCCTGCGTAAAGTATCCCACGCGCGGCAGTGGTTCGGCTATGGCGACGCGCAGAACTGTAGACGAAGCATCCTCTGATTTTGCACTCTCGTCAGAGTCAGGAAGAGCTTGTAGCAATGCGTCCAACAAGGGATTACCAAACGTCAACAGTTGGACGGTGTTGGGGTGATTGTCGAACACCTGGCGATCGAAGGTGACGGCGGTTTGTTCGCCCTCCAGACTCAGCCAGTACGCCCCCTCCACAGTTTCGTGGGGGCGGAAGTGCGTTTTCAGTGTTGGCGCAGCGAGGATGGCAGAGGCCATCTCTTCCAGGCTGAACGGCGCTGACCACACTGTTTCTGCCTCAGGGTGCGCGGCCCACTCATCGAGGTTGAGCTGCGCCGCTTGCCGATCCAGGGCTGCGTCAAGATCGGCCAATTCTTGTTGGAGCACCCGCTGCCGCTCCGCGTCGCCGGTCAACGCCACGCGCTGGATGGCGCGGCCCACCTGCGCGAGGATGGGTTGCAGCGGCCCCACGACGTCCTGGAACCAATCGATCCGCGTGTTGAGCGCCTGGTACACTTTGGCTTCGACGGTCTCCTGGTAGAAGTAGTTATAGATCCACACCCGCTCGTGGCGCTGCCCAATACGATCCACACGACCGATACGCTGCTCTACCCGCATGGGATTCCACGGCATATCGTAGTTGATCAACACGCCGCACGTTTGCAGGTTCAGGCCTTCACTGGCCGCCTCGGTCGCCAACAGGATTTTGATGCGTTCGCCCTCGCGGAAGGCGTTTTTCAGCTCTTCTTTTGTGATGGGCATCCAGGCGTTGCCGTCCCACCACTCGCCGCCGCGCCCGCTGTAACAGGCGACCTGGCTACCATATTGCTGCCGCAGTTGCTCGCGTAGGAAGTCCAATGTATCGGTATATTGCGTGAACACCAGCGCCGTCTCGCGTTTGCGAAACGCAGTTCCCAGATCGCGCTGCAATTGCGCGACTTTGGAATCGTAGCCGCCCAAGGCCTGCAACGCGCGCAGGAAATCTTCAACGTAGGCGATTTCTTCCTGGTACTCCGCCGCATAGTCTGGATCACGCGCCACGGTGAGTTCCTCGTCTATATCGAGCGCCAGCGCGTCCTGTTCCAGATCATCGTCGTCCCAGAGCAGATTGGCCTGTCCGCGCAAGAAGGCCAGCCGGCGCTTGAGACTGCATTGCACAGCGCAGAAACTGCTGGTCAACCGGCGGCGGTAGACGGTCATCACGAACCCTAACCCTTTGCGCTTGGCCTCGTACTTGCGGTAGAAGTTGCTGATGTATTCCTCGATGCGCAGGTAGAGCGCGTGCTCCTCTTCCCGCATGGCAATCCAGGTCAGGCGCGGGTCTCGATAGGGCACAGTCTCGCGCAACAGTCCCCGGCGAACGTAGTCGCGCAGCAACGGGCGCGTGTTGCGGAAGACCAATCTCCGCAGTGGGGTCGTGCGTTGGAGCAGCTCCGCGGTCAACGTTTGTGCCGTGTGCGGCAGTTTCTTGAATCCGGCGGCGGCAGCATGGGGATCAGCTTCGAGGATCTGTTGGAGTTGCGCCCAACCGACTGCGCCGAGACGCTGTTGAGCCTTGCGCGCCCATTCGGCGGAGACACCGCCCGCCGCGCCGTCCCCGCCGGCCTCACGCTCAGCCTGGGCCATACGAAAGACGAAGTCCCAATCCGGTTCTTGACTCCGTAGCTCGGTGTAGAAACGCAGGAAATTGCGCCCGTCAGCGCCCCATTCGCCGCTCAAGCCGAGCAACGTGAGCAAATCCCACACTTCGATGGGATCGACTTGCATCGGCGTGGCGGTCATCAACAGCAGCGATTGGGTGCGCGCTTGCAGGCCGCGCAGCAGTTCGAGCAGCCGGTTGGGACGGTAGGCGCGCTGATCGAGGAAGTCTTTGCGGCGGGCGTGGTGCGCTTCGTCCACGAGTACCAAATCCCACGGCGCTGCGGTCAGCAATTCGGCCTGCCGATCCTGGCGTTTGAGAAGTTGGCTGGACGCTAGCGCCAGTTCCACGCCGTCCCAGGGATTCGGGGTGGATACAGGTTGGAGGTGTCCCCAATAATCCACGAAATCCTTGCCGTTATACAGCGGGACGTTGAGGGCGAATTTCTCGTAGAGTTCTTCCTGCCATTGCCGCAGCACGGATTTGGGCGCGAGGATCACCGCGCGTTTGACCAACCCGCGCAGCCAGAGTTCGCGCAAGACCAGCCCGGCCTCGATGGTTTTGCCCAGGCCGACTTCATCGCACAACAGATAGCGCGAGGGGTACGTCTCGACGATCTGTCTGGCGACGGCGATCTGGTGAGGCCAGGGCGCTACCGGCGCTGTCGCTGCTCCCAGGCCAGCGCCGTTGATCAGGTGTGGAGCATCCCGTAGGAAGCGACTGATCCAGCGCTCGCCTTCCAAAGCTGAGTCCAGGGCAAGTTGGGGCTTGTGCTCTTCGGTGCGCGATGGCGTTGTGCGCGATGGCTTGCCAGGTTCACGTTCCAGTGGATCGCGAGTGGGTACGGTGTGCGGTGTGTAACGCAGCAGGCTTTGTCGCGCGGCTTCTGGCACAGGAAGCGAAATCCAATCCGGCTCGCGGTGTTCCCACAGGCGCTCGAAGCGCGCCACGGCTTCGGCCACCCATAGCCGCCCCTCATTCCACGAACAGAACACCATAAACTGTTCGTAGTTGTGTTCCCAGCCAGTCTCCGATTCGTTGATGCTACCGCTGAAGGCGACCTGATGGTCTTCAGTGTCGGTGAAGATACCCACTTTCGGGTGAAAGTATTCGCGGGTGTCGGGCGCGGGGAGAGGCAAACCGCCGGGACCTTTGGGGAGCACCACGCGGATTTCCAACCGTCCCTGCGCCACCAGCCAGGCCAACGCTTCCAGCCGCGCGCGGAGCAGGTGATCGGTCAACGTCTCTGGATCGGGCAAGCCCGGCCCCAAACGTTCCGCAACCACATCGTGCAAGTTGTAACCGGCTTCGATAGCCTCCACATCCTCCCGGCTGAGTTGCGCGCCAACGAGCAACCGCATCCGCCCGTCGTTGGCGATGAGGTGCGCCACACCCGCCGCCGCGATTGCCAGCGCGTGGCTGCTGAAGTAACCCGTCATCCGGTCGTAGCGGACGCTGGCGGCGAGCGCCGGGACGTAGAAGGTGTGCAGCCGGTCATCGCCGGGGCCGTAAGAAAGACGAAACTCTTGAGAACGCAAGGTGGGCGGAATCACGATATAATCAAATCTTTCAAATAATGAGTGGCAGACTGTGCCAGTAATTGTGCTCGCTCGAGCAGGAAATCCGTATAATGTTCCACAGACCAAATTTGGTCGAGAAGAGTGGGATTGCCGACCGCAGTCGAAAACCTCTCTGGAATCGCATGTGATCTCAATACGGATTCCGAAACATTATATTGGGCCAGATATTGAGCAGGAGGCTTGCCACTCAAACGACTGACATTTGTCCGCTCGTTCATTACAGTTACATTGGCTAAAGCATTGATCTCATCTACCTGAAAATTCGATTTCTGCAGAACGCTTTTTGGAAAGATGTGATGCCATTGAGGAGAAAAACCAGATGTGATCGGGCCGCCTGTCTTGTCATAACCGATGCGTGTTTGATCAACCCAGTCTTGTGCATTTTTCTGAAAGAGTACAAGATATATCATCAGACGTAAAAATCGGTTGCCGGCTCGGTCATAACGGTTGAGAAATTCTGTATCGCCGATATCTGCGATAACCCGCAAACGTGCCAAAAGACTTTCCACGGCCATCTCAAAATTCGAGGATTCAGCTATGGCACGTACATCCTCATTGAGACTGGTAATTGCCGACCCACTATAACGACCATCTTGATTTGCCAAAAGGAACCAGTAGAACGCTTTCCTGAATTTGTAATCAGGCGACGAACCCCAGCGGTGATGCAAAGCTACCAAAGGTATCAGACTATTGCTTGAGGGCAACAGGTCTGAAGATAAGATTCCCGACTCCGCAAGGCGTTTTAGTACCTCCGAGAGAGTTTTTGAAGCCTGTGCCCACATCTCTGGAAGATTACTCGGTCCCCAAAATGCTTTAGGTACCTCTATGAGACGGGCTCGACCATGGCCGATGGCGGTCATTGCACGAATGAAGATGCCGGCATCGAGATCCCATCCTCGTTCTTCCAGATTTTCACAATAAGGCAAATACTGCTCACGCACCCATCCTGGGTTACGCACAGCAGCAAGCGCCAACGTCACATCAGCCTCCTTCACTCTGGTACCTTCCCGATTCAGCCTGGCAAAAATTTCAGCTACATCTTCTACTTCATGGCTGATTTTGACAATTGGCACATCGCGTTCGCGTACTTGCCAGAGTCGCTGAAGCCGTGCATGAATTTGCACGAACAAAGGCATTATCCGGTCAGGAGCTTTAGTAATTTGATGCACCACTTTCTGAGCAATATCGGATAAATCCTCCACATCATCGATACTCAGGACTTGTCTAATACTTACCCA
Organism: Anaerolineae bacterium; assembly: GCA_034433375.1. Taxonomy (GTDB): domain Bacteria; phylum Chloroflexota; class Anaerolineae; order B4-G1; family SLSP01; genus DSWT01. Next base: position 8,974 of record DAOUAQ010000064.1, read on the forward strand.
ACGAGGGTCCCTAGAACGAATGGGATTAGGGAGTGCAAATTCGAGGTTATCGCCATCGGCATCCGGCAGGAGATTTACCATAACATCGTAACGCTGAAGTGCTTCATTCCACGTATCAGCCGTTGGCCACCAATACGGTTTCATACCCATCAACAAACACAAGGCTGTTGTTCGTTGCTGACCGTCGACAATCCACAATGAAGCCTGAGAGCCTGCCCCAGTCTTCGTTTCCTGATAATCTGCCGAATCCCACAACAAAAACGATCCAATAGGGTAATCGCGATAAAGCGACTCTATGAGCAGTTTCACTTGTTCCGTCCCCCAAACAAAATCTCGTTGAAATTCGGGGATATCGACTTGTTTGCCAACGGCTTGTTTGACGATTTCACGGACCTTAAGTTGTTCAAGAGCCATGTCTCACCTCGTTAATGCTGAATCATTTCAAAACACGCCAGAAAGCGCCGTCACTCTGACCTTTGCAGTGTTCGCAATACAACACACCGCTTCTCTCGTCATAGGCTACCGGTGACTTGCACTTTGAGCAGCTCAATAAATCCACCAATCGCCTGACCAGGTCAATGAAGTCCTGGGCTTCCGTAGGTGACAAATCCGCACCCCATGCATTGTAATGCGCTCCGGCCCAGTTTCTGTACCGCCAGTAGACATCCAACTCCTTCTTCAAGGCTTCGAGTTCAGCCTTGAAATCACGGGTGGGATGTTGAACTGTGCGTTTATCGAACCATGTAAAGAAAGGTTGATAGAGATCGCCAATGGTATAGCGGTCTTCGAATCTGGCAGGGATACTCAACTGTAGGCTATAACGCATCATGCCGAGAAATTTCTCCAGGTCGCGGCCTGTATCGGCGACTGCGGATAGCGGCGCTGTACCGGCGCGTTGATAGTATTCATCCCACTTGTATTCCAGAAATTCCTGCCATTCGACGCCGCGCTGGACACTCCACGGCAGGAGATGAAGCGCCTGCACTTTGAGCCGCGCGGCCCGTAGGGTGATAAGAAGCTCCTCAGCCCAAAGCCTGTCGTATGTGGTCAAGATTAACTGGCAGCCGGCGAATTCCTCGGCCAACAGGATCGCCAGCCGTTGGCGGTGGTTTCGGTCGATGGTGGTCATGACATCATCGAGCACAAGCAGGCCGGTATTCCCGCTCAAACGTTTCATATACGCCAGAAAGATGGCGATGCCCAACGAGTCCAGGTGACCCTCGCTATAAAACCCTAAAGGATGTGTGTTATTAACGGAATGAAACCCGGTCCGCAAACCGACGCCCTTCCCCCCACGTTCCAGAGGAAACCCCACCTGTCCATACCCCTCTTTGGGATGCAGACGGGAAAAATAGTCGTTGATGGTATTGGCAATCTCGGCGTGAATTTCTTCCAAACGTCGTTGTCGAGCCTGTAACAACGCTGTCTCCATCTCCCCGAGGTAGCGCACGGCTTTTTCTGCTTGGACGAGCTGCTGGCAGACTTGGGCGAATTCTCGCCATACATCCAGCACGTTTTGCAGGTAAATAGCGACCTCCATGTGCATCTGCCGTGATTCGGAGGGCTGTAACCGGGCTATCTCTGCATGGATCTGTTGCATTTGTGTCTGTAGACTCGGCTCGGGGTCGGCCAATGCTACGGGGACAAGGGGCGGATTATCGAAGAATGCGGTATCGCGCAACATAGCGCGTAAGGCCAGTAATGTTTCGCGCAATCCATCTGGATATCCCGGAACGAGAGATTCAACAGGTTCCGCACTGATAAGCACGTCGCCGATAGCGTCGCTCACGGCGTCGCGACGGGTCTGAAGCGCTGTTCTCTTTTGTTGCACGTCGGTAAGGGATTCCAGGCGATGTCGCAGTGTCTGCAGAAGGTGTTCGCGATTGATGGGTTGCTGGCATACCGGACAAACCTCGATTTCCTCATGCGTTTCCAGGAGCCGGGCGCTTTGCTCCAACAGATCATGAAACAGTGCCTCTTTGAGACCTTCGCGCGCGCTGACGAAGTCGTGACATAGTTCACAGAAAGCCTGATAGGCGCGGACGAATCGTGCGAATTTCTCTGAAACGTCCCGCAACTGAGCACGATCATGTTCCAGAGCTGAAATCCTCCGCGCAACACCATCCTCGGTACTTTTCTCCTGCAATGCTGTGAGTCGATCTTTGATCTCGACGATGTCCGTAACCGGCGCAAGGTCTACCGCCTGCAGGCGTTGGTTGACCGGCCCCAGTGTCAGTTGTCTGCGCCGATCGAGAATGCCCAGTTCGGCGGCTTCCTGCTCTTTGCGCGTCAGCGACTGGCGATGTTCTTGCGCCTTCCGTTGCCACTCGTTTTTCAGGCTGCGCCAGGCGTCGAGTATCGCATTGACTTCGTCCAGCCCGATCAGCGTGGAAATCTGTTTGTAACGGTCTGCCCCCTTGTCCTCGATGAACTTCAAAATCTGCGCGCGCCGCAAAATTGGCGGGCGAGCCTGGATTTGCTTCCACCAGCCTTGAGCCGCCCTCGTCAATTTCGGTTCACTGTAGGGATAGCCGGTTCTGAAAACACACTCTACCCCGTCGATTTGACACGACAGGGCAACGCCAACATCTTTGTGGTCACACCCCAGAAATGGCAGGCTCTGCCGTTCTTTGACATCCTGGCGGCACAAACGTTCGATGCTGCCGGTAAACAAGTATTCCAGCGCATCGATAAATGAACTCTTGCCGGCCCCGTTCTCCCCGACCAGCACCAGATTGGTGGAGTCCAGGGGGAGATCGGCGTACCGTATCCCTCTCAGGTTTTTTACTTCGAGTCGCAGGACCTTGAGATTCATGGGCCTGTTCCCTCTTACCGACTTTCCTCAATCGCAGCGCTTAACATTTGGCGCAGTGTCTTCATATCTTTGAGTTTGTCCTGCTCATAGGCAGATTTCAACATCGCCACGAGGGATTCAGGAAAGTCCACCCGGTTCTCTAAATCCGCAATCGTCATCTCAAGAATTTGTCTGACGTCTTCTGTATACATTCCACACCCCATCTAACAGCAATCAGCGATCAGCTATCAGCCCTCAGCATCAAGCCCCCAGCCCCAACTTTCCCTGCACCATCTCCACTTTCTCCTCTTCCTCCGCCGGGACCTCCAGCTCCTCGAAGAATGTCGCGCGGATGCCGTCCAGCGCCGCCGCCTCCGGCCTGACGAACTTGCCCTTGATCTTGTTCCTCGGCACGGCATTGATGAACGCTTGCAGCGCCGCCTTGAACGCGCCATCCGTCCGCAGCCCACTCTTCTTGAGGAACGCCTCGCAGGCCGCCGCGCCATCTTCCGCGTAGACGAGCAGTACAGTGTGGATGGCGTCCAGCCAGGTGTCGTAGTGTTTGGCCTCAGGGTCCACTTTGCCGCGCACGCGCCGCTGTTTGGGTTGGAGCATGGTGACGTCGCTGCCGCTCTTGCTGATGACGCGCTGCGCCACCAGGTCGCGCTCGACGTCCAGCCCCAGCGCCAGGGCGAGTTTGCGCGCTTCGTCCGCCGGGAAGGTCTCGGCCTGGAACGCATCCCACGCCATGAGCGCCCAATCGGTGACGGGGTCGAACTGCACGTCGCGCCCCAGGAGCAGGCCGCGCTTGCGCAGAGCGATGACTTCTTCGCGGGCCAGGTCGAGCGCGGTCTCCGGACGCAAGGCTTTGGGCTGCCCGGTGCGCTCGTCCACCTCGCGGGTGAGGACGGGCCAGCGCTCGGAGATGACCGCCAGCACCGGGCCGAAGGTGCTCAGGTAGAGATCGACGCCGCTGATGCCCTGCGCGTTGAACTCCGCCGCCTTCTCGCGGGCCACAGCGCGCACGCGCGGCGCCAGGTCGTCCCACCAGACTGGATGCTGGAAACTGGAAGCTGGTTGCTGGTTTCTGACGGCTGACGACTGATCGCTGACGGCTGACGGCTCGCTGCGCTTGCGACACACCAGCAAAATCGTGCTCTGCGCGGCGTTTTTCTTGGCCTGGTGGAGGGAGTGCTCGCTTTCGGTGTGGACGGGCCACGAGGCGGTGATGCGGAATCCGGCGTTGATGAGCGCCATCGCCAGGGTGTCCCACGCTTCCACCTGCTTGTGGGTGAACATCACGGTGAGCACGCCATCGTCGCGCAGGACGCGCGCCATCTCGCGGAAGGACGCGCCCATCTTGCGCTCGTAATCCTGCGCCGCCATCTCTCTCACCCCTCTCCCCCTGGGAGAGGGGCCGGGGGTGAGGGCGATATCCTTGAACCGCGCGGGATTGGCGACAGCTTCGGCGTCCTTGTCGGTGAGTTGGGCGGCGAACCAGTCCGGGTAGAGATGCCCCACGGTGCGCTTGAGCCAGACGTAGAAGAAGTCCGCCAGCTCCGCGTACATCACGTTGTCGTAGTACGGCGGATCGGTGACGATGACGTTCACCGAGGCGTCAGGCAGGGCCGCGAGGCGGGCGGCGTTGCCCTGAAGTATGTCTAGCGGCCCAAAATCAACAGCTTGTGTAGCCAATTGCGCCTGGGGACGTTCGAGTAATTCTGCGACGCCTTTGTAGGCATCATAAATCTGATCTATTCCCCACGGCAATAGATTACCGGCAGCATCAAATTCACCAAAAGACCACTTGAAACTGAAATCGTGGCGATCGAACACACTGCGCATAACTCCGCGTGGCGCATGCCAGCTAGCCAGATAAGAGTTATAGTTCACGCTTTTGCTTATAACCATGCCCAAATAAGTTTCAATGGCTTTGGCACGTTCTTCATTTGTACTACTGCGAATTTCAATGGCTAGGTCAAGCAATGTTTCTATCGTAATACCAAATGCCAATAGCTGTCGCGGGGCAAACATGTCAGACCAAGTTGCCATTCCATAGATCAAAGGCCGCATATCGTTTCCCTGTGGGAACGCCTCCGTCGGAATCACATCCCGCGCTTCCCACAGGGGACGCTTGCGGGCGAGTTCCGCTTCCGCCGCGGCGACGGCGTCCAGGTCGGCCTGGGTGGGCGCGCGGAAGTCGAAGCCGCCGCGCCGTTTGAGCGCCACCGCGTAGAGCATCTGCCCCATGCGCCCGGCCTGCGCCTCGGCCTTGATGTAGTCGCCGTCGATGGCGTCGCCGGTCCACGGGGAACGGCCCACGCCGCGCGCGACCGTCCCGCCGTCCGGGTCATCGTCCGGACCCGGGGTGTAGATTTCGAAACGCGGCGCATCCCAGGCGGGGTCGGTCAGCAGGCGGACGGCAATGGGCGGGGATTTGCTGAGCCACCAGTTGGGGCTGAGCGGGACGGGCTTCCCCGTCACCGGGCAGGCGACGGTTCGCGCCCAGAGGTAGGCGAAGATGTTCTCGCCTTTGCCCTTGGGGAAATACGGCGCGAGCTTTTCCTGCACCCGTTTGGCCCATACATTCCCCCACTTCTTGATGTCCGCCGCCAGTTCCGGGCCAAACGTCGCGGGATAGTCGAGTGTGGCCTTGAGGATCACGCACGCAACAGGATTCAGTTCGTTGGCGACAACGGACAACCCGTAGCGCCGTCCCTCGAATGGAATCGAACCGCCGCCGGAGAAAGGGTCAAGGAGGACGGTAGACGGCAGACGGTAGACGGTAGACGGGGTGTCGCCGGCGGTCGCGCCTGTACGCTGTAGGGCGATCAGGCGTTCGAACAGTGCCAGATCATCGGCGGAGGGGCTGACGGTGAAGGCACGGTCGTAGCCATAGGGATTCGCGCCCAGGTCTTCGCCGGTTTCACGCGCTTTGAGCAACACCTGGCGCATCCTCGCCGGATCGCCCTTGATGCCAAGGAAGCGTAGGAACCAGGCGCGGTAGGCGTCTTCGTTGGCGAAAGGGTTAGTAGCACATGCTTTCAGCCTGTCCCACGCGGGCAGCAAGGAAGCCACAATCGCTGCGCGGGAGATCGTCAGCGGGCGGCGCGCCCACCAGACGTGGAGGAAGTAGAGCGGGGGCAAGGCGCTGCTCGCGCCGCGCTCGCGCAGGCTCTCCGCGCCGATGGCGTCGAAGGGGAGCCAGGATTCGATGAGGGATTGGGGGCGGGTGTTAGGTGTTATCACGAAAACCTCCGGAAGGTGACATATGGCCCATGTAATGCAGGACTATGTCGAACGCTATTGGCGGCAGTAGGATAGAATCGCCTATTTGTTTTCTTGCTTTACTTCAACGGTAATGAATTCATCACCCTGCAGATAAGCTTTCCAATATCCAAGCTTGCTATCTGAGAGTCGAGCAACGATCAACAATGAGTCATTGCTTGACCAGGTATAGTCCAGAACTCGATAAGCGAGGCGGGTAACACGCAGAACTTGCTGTCCATCCGTGCGTGCAACGAAAAGTTCAACGGTTTTGCCATCTGCAGTTTGGGCCGGAAATGCAATCCATAGACCATCGGGGGAGAAAGCCGGCGCCAGCGTTGGGGTGATTTCGTACTCCAAATGGAGGCCACTATTTCCGGCACTAAGAGTTAAAAAAGTAACAGGTACTGCTGTAGTCGAGCTAATGGGAAGTGTCAAGGCAAACAAATCGGTGCGGCTATCAGTTAACCCATAGTAGGCAACCTTTGTCTCATAAGGATCCAACACAGGCCAAAACTCATCCACAAGTGGGGTTTGGGTCAGGTTGTGCGAAGTCATGGTCGGGACCATTGTCACCAAAAACAGATCATTTCGCTCGCCCACGCCGGTCCTAATCTCAAGATGCTTCCAAGGCTGTGAAGCTGAAGATAACGTCAATAACCGTGGTATTTGGATTTGCGCGTTTTTTTCGGAGATGATGTTAGTATCGGATACACGCAGCCCTCCCCGATCCAGCAATATGAAAAGTACAGCCAAAGTCGCAAGGATCAATGGCGCGACCCAGCTTGCTGTAGGCATCGAAGGGAGCGGTTTTTTCAATAGCCCTTTGGCATATTTTACCGGATTTTTGGAGGGATTGGCCATACCAGGTAAGTGCCTACCCGATCAGTTCTATCGGTTTCTTCTGAATCGACACAGACGGCACAATAGGAAGTATAACTTGAGATGTGCCTGGCGAATCAGGGGTGGAAACTGGAACAATTGTCGAACCTGGAACAATTGTTGAACCTGGACTAATGATAGAGGGGGTAATGGGCAGCTTTGAACTATTATCACCAATTATCCAATCGTAACGATCAGAACCTGCTGGATCACCAGGCAATATCGGACCAATATCTATCGGGCCTAGTTGCTGAGTAGTTTGTCTCCGAGAGCGCTTCTTGTTGGATGCTTTCTTGTTTCGACTCATTTTGTCTCTCCTTTGTCGAACATACTTTTTTAGTTAAGAGTACTAGAAGATCGATTTACCCAAGTCCCCAATATGCTGCATGTCGGCGGGATCAGCACGCAAAAAATCTGAAGTTTGTCTCCAGAGCCTAAACTCATCCAAATAATCAACGGGACATCGCAAGCCCAAAGCTGAACGTAGGTCTGACCGAAACAGTACAAAAGCGGCTCGTATCATACTGCCCCACCCAGCGGCTCCCTGAACAGCAAGCCTATATAGAAACCAGCAAACCAGAGCAATCAAACAAAGTTGAGCAGCAAGTTCCCAGGTTGGTTCATAATAGCGGATCATCACAATGCAAAATAAAACGCCAAACACTACCATCACAACCACTAAATTGGCTAGAAAATCCATTGCCGCTTTTTCCCGAGCAAGGTGTTGGGCATAGTTTTTCTCGGTTAGAGTTGGAATCAGGAAAGGCCATAGAACGACAGAATCCATTCCCAGAATTCGATTGGGATACTCTTCCGACGCGGCAATGACATTGCCCAAACTGGTAGGAAGAGTTCGTTCGTGGTTCTGGGGGAAATAGCCATACATCCCGCGAATCAGTATCCGTTCGTTTTGCCGCACTTTCCCAGCCAGTTTTCGCAGTTGCTTCTTAATTTTTAAATCCTGAGTCGCATCATGCTCTTGTTTTAGAGCTACAAGAGCTTGTTCATATTTCTGAACCAAATTCACAGCGCCTCTCACGTACTCTGCTTTTTCTTGCGTTAGTCGCCGCAAAAGTGGCCAGTTTCTCCAGGGATAACCTTCTAACCAGCGAATGATTTGGATATTTGCGGCACCCAAGAGATAAGAGATTAAAGCTACGGCTAGAATCCCCATGCCTGTCTGAGTTTGTGCATCCCACGATACAATCATTGTTTTTAAAGAGCCATTGGGTAACATCGGCAGAATGTAAAGTTGAAATAGAATAACCAAGACAGTTGCTGGGAAAATGGATGAAAAGTTAAAGGCTTCAATCAACACCTTAACAAAGTCACCCAAACTCTTTACCAACGCTGACATTTTTACCTCCGGTTATTTCCTATCCAATAGCACTCGTCCGTGAGCAATGCACCAAGATTTGATAAAAGTATACTCTCTTTTACTTAATTTGAGAAGTCTATTTCAACAAATCTCGTCTTTTGGAACTCATTCCTCTGCCAATAACACCCTTAACGCCTTTTGCGCGCGAACGGCATCCGGCCCGGCGGTGCATTTGCTGAACCAGTAATAGGCTTCCTCGGCGCTCATCGCCTGGATGCCCTGCCCAATCGCCTCGATGCGATCCTGGCGCGTCAGCGGCTTCACCGCCAGCAGGATCAGCGCCAGGCGCAGCCCCGTCGGTTCGTCGAGATAGAACGGCTTGTCGCTGCCCACAGCGCGGGCCAGGTCGGTGGCCTTGTAGCCATTGGCGCGCAGCGCCGCCAACAGGTGCTCGGTCGTCGCGTGGAGCGTCTGCGCGTCCACGTCCACGCTCCACAACGCCTGTGGCGCCGGTTTTGCGGCCTCTTCGTAAGCAAATTGGGTGGTCTTCCGCCCATTGACGCATTGGTAAAGCGCCGCGCGGTACCCCCCGGCAGGATCAGGCAGCGTGTAAAGCGCAAAAGGCCGGGCAGGGTCAGGCTGAAAGCTGGATGCTGGAAGCCGGTTGCTCGTTGCTGGTTGCTCGATGCTGGATGCTGGCGGCTGACCGCTGACCGCTGACGGCTGACAGCTAATAGCTGACGGCTGACGGCTGACGGCTGATAGCTGATCGCTCACATCAAAGAGACGGCGGCGACCGGCGGTGTGCAGCGGTGCGGGCAGGCGCTGCGGAGCGGCGAAGAACCAACCGTAGCAGGGCGCGTCAGAAAAGGGTTGGTCCAGGCGGTGTTGCGCTTGCAAGGCGGCGTAAGTTTCGGCGTCCAACGCACGGATCTCGACCAGTTCCACCGTCCCGATGAGCGCGCCGTAGGTCAGCGCGTCGGGATCGAAGCCTAGTTCGCGACAGCGCGCGTCCCGCCGCGTGGCGGCAGCGTGAATCGCCAGCGGGCCGCGATGCGCGGTTTGCCAGGTGCGGATGTCCACCGTCTTTTCACCGCGGATGACTTGTTCCGCGCGCGGCTGGTGAAAACTCAGAGCTTTCAAATTGCCTCCGCGTCCAGTTGAATCACATCCAGCCCCACCGTCGTAAGCACTTCGTGGATGCTGCGGAAGGCGTCGCTGTCAACAGGTAAGCCGTCGGGAAAGTGCAGGATCGCCGTCACCGTCATCGTGAACTTGTCGGCAAGCTTCGCCAGATCGTCGGTCGCGGCCTTGAGTTGCCGGTAGCGCTCCCAGGCCAGGTCCACGGTGAAGGTGGCGGACTCATCGTCCCCAAATTCGGCCGCCGAGCGCAGTTGTAGCCGCGCCACGGGCGCGTTCAATTGCGGGATGACGACGCCCACCGTGCGCAGCGCCCGCGCGCCGGCCTGTCCTTGCCCTTGCAGCGCGATGCGGAGCGTCTGCACCTGGGCGATCTGCCGGTCGTGGCAGATGTCGGACAACTGCTGGAACGCTTGCTGCGGCACGCCCGCCCCACGCAGCGGTTTTTCTGGAGGCGGCGGAGGGGTAATGTCTTCCCCGCACGTGCACTGCGATTGTGGCTTTCCGCACACCGGGCACGTTTCCTCCGGCGGCGGCGTGATGATCACCTTACCCTTGATCGGCAATCCCAGTCGCGCGGCTTCGGCGGGCAGGTACAGATAGACTTCATCGGCGATCTGGACGGCGGGCGGCGGGGAGTCGTGATCGTAGCCCATCTCGGCGCGCGGGTCATAGTAAACCCACACCTGCATCTTGATCCCGTTGAGGATCGTTTTCTTCAATTGGTTCAGATCGAACAACAGCGGGAGGCTCAACCGGCGCGCAAACGCCCTGCGCAGCTCCTCGGTCGTCATCTGCGCCACATTGGCATCCCAGGCCCGCGATTTCACGTAAGCGGCGGACAGCATCGGCTCGTTGCCGGTGAGCGCCTTCTGCTGCTGGCGCAGCACCCGCAGCACCACGTCGGACTGATCCTTTTGCACGTCGCCCTGATCCTGCGCGGGCAGCATCTCGTGCGCCAGATTCGCGTCGCGCTGCAACGCCTCGGCCTGGGGGAAGTAGAGATGCCGGTAGACTTTGGTAATGCCCACCCGCACGTCCAACTCCGCCCCTTCACCGAGCTTCTTGATCTTTTTGCGCTGTTCCTCGGTGAACTCCTGCATCCGCTGTGCGTCGCCCGTGATCCGGCTGATGCCCAGGTAGCGCCGCATCGTCTCGACCACTTCGTCAACCCGCTCCGCATCCGCCGCCAAAAACAGCACGTTGTTGGGGAAGCGGCGAAATCCTTCAAGCGCCCCTGCGCGCGCCGCGAGCTTGCGCGCCAGTTCTGGCGGTTGTGACGCCGTCGCCGTCGCCGCAGCCGCATCGTAATGGAGCACCGCCAACTTGGGCGCATCGGCGTCATCATCCACGTCGTCGGCTTCCTGCGGGAAGTAAACGACCTTGAACACACCGCTCTTCCACACCTTGCGGATGCGGGCATCCAACTCCGCTTTGGCCGTCGTCAAACCCACCAGTTGCATTTCATCGTTGATGATTTTGTTGATCGAAGGCTCCGGCTTGAAACGATAGCGCAGCCCATCCCACTCGAAGAACCAGCCCTTATCGTAGAGCCGCTCCGCCGCTTTATGGACCAACGCCGGCTCATCGCCCGGCGACAGCGCACCCAACAGCAATTCGGGCGGCGCGATACCGGAGATCGCGCCCTGCACCAGACTGTGCAGGAACACCGTGGTCGCCACACGCCGGGCGTAGCGCGGTTTGCCCGTCATCACCCAGGGGCCATCGATCTGGTAAGCGTGGCCCGGCGCTGCGCCCTTGGGACTGACGATGTCGGCTTCGATCACCTGGCGGAAGGCCGGGCGTTCGAGGCGGCTGGTGAGGTCTTCGGCGATCTCCGTGTTGCGCAAGTCCACGTGGTACGGCGCGAGGAACCAGGCATCTGCCGGGCGTTCTTCCCAGACACGGCGCACCACCAGCGCAAGCAGGCGCAACGCGCCGCGCGTCTTCTGGAAATTGGGGATCGTCGCCACCCGCAGCGTGAGCGCATTGAGCAATTCCGGGTGAAACGGATAAGCTGCCGCCAGCGCCTGCGCGTATTCTGCCGTCAGGGCTTGAGTCGGTAAAGCTACGTTCTGCTCGTGCCAGCGGCGATAAGCCTCGGTGTACGCCTGCGCCGTCTCGGCAGCGGCCTGGGCGTCGATCGTCGCAAACAAGCGGTGGCGTACAATCGCGGCGATTTCCGTCTCGCCGGTGGGGGTGATGACCCGCTCTTGCCGCGCCGAAACCTTGTAGGCTTCGGCCAGGTGCGCGCGCAATTGGTCGGTCTCCTTCGCAAAGGCATCTTCTGCCCCGGCCAGCGTAAGCACCACGACCACGTTGGCGCGGCTGGCGGCGAACTCCAAAAGCGACATCAAAAAGGCCACCGTCTGCTCGGCCAAATCGGATTTGCCGGTAGCGGTGGGCACGGATTGCGCCGCGCGCATGTGCCGCGCCAATTCGTCCAACATGATCAGCGTGGGCCGGTCGCCGACCAGTTCGGCAAAGAGGCCGGTTCCCGGCGCGGAGCGGTTGTGATCGCTCTCCTGCGCCAGCGCGTATCCGGCCGCGCCGCCAAGTTGGTAGGCCAGTTCGCCCCACAGCGTGAACGTGCGCAGATTCTCCGCCGCGTGATACAGCCCGGTCGCGGGGTCCAGGTCCGATCCCACCACACCGGCGATGCGCACCTGATCGGGCGCGGGTAACAGGGCCGGCTCGACCACCTGGGGCATCAGCGCCTCAGGCAGGTCCTCGCCGCGCGCTGCGTGAAACAACGCGATGAGATTGTGCGTCTTGCCGCCCCCGAAGGCCGTTTCCAATCGCAGAATGGGGCTGCTGGCAGGGCGCGCACCCGTCAGGCGACCGAGCGCCTCGGTCAACAACAGGCGTAGGCCGGCGGTGGGATACGTGTTCTCGAAGAACGTCGTGGGGTTTTGGTACACCGGAGCGGCTGCGCCGTCGAGCACATCCTTGAGCCGGGCGGCGAAAACATCTTCGGTCAGTTGCCCCTGCAAAACTTCGGGCCGAGGCGTACAGGTATCAAAAACGAGTTGCATACCACCTCCTGTGGCCGGGAAATGGGCCGTGATACCTCTACAGTTTATCATCTTTTAGGGAAGGATGCAAATGTACTTGCTATATTGCCCAATCTTCCTTGCCTTTTTCTCAACCCAACGATATAGTTGGGGCATACATTACCTATTCTAGCACTGTTCTTGAGATGATTTACAGCTACATATGATGCCAGCAGTACAATCCCCAACACTTACCACACACCGGCGCTTCTTCTCAGATCGCCAGGCAGCGCTGAGGTGCATCGCCTCTGCGTTGGAATCTGCCGAACACATACGGATTGCCACCGCGTACTTTGAAGGCTCAGGATTTCAGGCGCTCCAAGAGACACTCAAAGGAAAAAAGATTCGTCTGCTTGTGGGACGGCAGGAAGGCGGAGAAGATAGCTTTCGTGAAGTATTAAAGGAATTTGTCCGAGAGCTTTCGTATGGTCCACAAGAGCACCGCAGCCGCGCTATGCAGCAAATGTTGGAGGCGCTGGAACAAGGATGGATGACCGTGGTGGTGGGAGCGGCGCTATCCGAAGACATGCCCTGGTTAGAGGCGCGCTATCTCTACCACCATGCCAAACTCTACATCGCTGATGAACGATCTGCTGTAGTGACGTCGGCCAATTTCTCATACCATGGCTTGTGTATTAGCCGTGAAGCTGGGATCACGATCACTGATTCCGACGATGTGCGCTACTTTGTCCATTGCTTCGATAAGTATTTTGCCCAGGCGCGTTCCATTACTGCAGAGCTAATCGAAGCGCTGCGGGCCTATCTGCGCGCGTATGATCCCTATGTGGTCTATGCTCGCGCTTTGCTGGAACTATACGGGTTACCACAAGATGAAGCGCCGCCACAGTTACCCCCTCTGGCAAAGTACCAGGAAGGTGTAGTATCCAGCGTTTTGCGTTCGCTCCTGGAACACCATGGTGCGTTCCTTATTGCTTCGACCGGCTTGGGCAAGACGATCATCGCCGCACACGTCGCCGCCTACTTGCGAATGCAAGGTGAAATCGATAGCGTAGTGGTGATCGGACCAGCAGGACTCCGTGAGGTCTGGCGGCGCTCTATGCGGGCAGCGCGGGTACCCAGCGTGGAATTCTCCTATCACACCCTCACCCGCACTGACGGCGACTCAAACCTGCCCATACTGGAACATGAACTGCGCCAGGTCAATGAGCAGACGCTTATCATCCTCGACGAATCCCATCGCCTACGCAATGAAAGCAGCAATGGTGGTGACCTGCGGTTGAGTAATGCGCGGATTCAGGAATCTGTGCGGGAAAAAGGAGCCAAAGTGCTGCTACTAACCGCCACTCCCTACGGCAAGGATTTTTCGGAAGTCGAAAGTCAATTGAAGCTCCTACCTGCTCCGAGACACGCTGTATACACTGCGTTAGGGTTCACCACTAGCGTCGCGATATGGCAAGCGCAAAAGTTGGCCGATTTGCCAGAGCTACCACCATGCACGGTGCTAACCACACCAGATGTCGTGCGGCACTTTGGGCATCAAGACGAACAAGGGGAACGCTATGTTGTATTCTCTGAAACCGATCGGCGCTATTTCCCACGCCGTATCCGCCTGCAGACCGTACGTTACGACAACCCCTTCGATGAGTTCCTAGCCGAGCTTCTCGAAAGTAAATTGCTGTATAAAGAATTGGCATCCGGCAAACCGTCTCCACAGGCTGCTTTACCACTCGACCTACCCAATGGACATGGTGAAAGGCTACCCCTACAAGAAGCGTTGTTCTTACATCAGTTCTGTTCTTCGCCAGCAGAAGTCAGAGAGGTGTGTGATAAACTTGAGTTCGGCGGCTACAACTACACCTTTGCCCGCCAAAAGGAACTGAGCGATTTCATTCGGGAACGACGCAGACTCATCCGACAATCTGTGAACCCTCGTAAAGACCCAAAGCTACGGGCCTTATTCGACATTATCAAGACGGCCAAAGACAGCAAATTGGTCATCTTTTGCGAGTATCATGCCACGGCGCGTTATCTACGGGAAGGATTACTGAAGCTTATGCCGTGTTTGAAAGTCGAAACGACACTGGATGTATCCGATCTGGATGGCCTCCTGCGTCGTTTTGCCCCGCTGGCAAATGAAGTGCTGCCGGAAGAGCGCCAACCAGAACAAGAAATCCAGGTATTGATCGCCACGCGCTCTATGGCTGAGGGCTTTAACCTGCAGGATGCGGCGATACTGGTCAATTACGATCTGTCTTGGACAGTCTTGCAACTGGCACAACGTATGGGGCGCATTCTACGTCCCTGGAATGTTCCCCGCGACGTGACCATCTATAACTTTGTACCTTCCACAATGGATCACGCACGCATTGCACATGCCCGTAATTGGGAACGCCGCTTGCGAGAACGCAATCGCCAACATCGCTCGCTGGCCCAGATCCCCGTGATGGTTTATAAGGAAAGTCGCCAGAGCAATTTGGCGCAAGAGCTGGAGATGGAACGCCTGGGGCGCGAGATGTACCTATCTGGAGAGACCTATGCCGATCTGGATTTGCACCAGGTGATGGAATTCATCCAATCGGTGGATGATCTCACGACCAGCACCTTCTACAATGATCTGGCAACCATTGCCAATCGTGATGAAATTCTCAACTTACCGGCTGGGATCCGGAGCGCCATGGTCAAACCCGGTCGCAAGCGTCTGTTTCTGTTACTGCGTAGTGGGCGTTCACGTTTGGATACAGTCCTAGCGGACAGCAGAGGGCATCCACTGGATGAAAGCTGGCGGCGCGATGACGTGATGCGAGCCATTCGGTGTCTACCCGAGACGCCCAAAGCGCCCGCCGACACCTATCCCACACCTGATGATTTTGACACCTGGATTGAAGTCACGCGCAATGAATGGGCGACCCAGCACGGACTCGATGCCACAAAACTACAGATCGTCTGCGCTTTGGCGCTGCTGCCGTAGAGAGATGATGGCTCATTGACTGTGGTGTACAACAACACCGGACACCGGATCCCCCCTTGATTTCACCCCCTCTGGTATGGTATAATAATAGTAAGAATCGTTCCTTACCAGTTCCATAACTGCCCACCTTGACCTGCCCGCGCCTGTCGCGGGTACGCTGTCCTTGCTGTACACTACCGGCCCTCGCGCCGGACCCTGACATACCCTTGAAAGCCCCACCGGGGCATCTGACGTTTTTCACGCCTGACAGACTCCCGTTCGTTCGTCGAACGGCTCTGTCCACGCTAGATGCCACCCCACGAGGGGCTTTTTGCGTTCCAATACCACCCTGAGTCCGTGGTCGCGGCATCGTCATTGCCTGAACCCAATGGCGATTCCGAGGCTCCGGCCTCACATCCGGCCCTGATCTGTACAGGTTGGGGCACAATGGGCAGAACCTTAACAACCTCAATACCTTATTCTGAATGCGAAAGGCAGAGCCGCGGGCAGCGCCCGGAAGACAAACCCGGTGCGTTTCCTGCGGCTGCCAATACGTAATCCTGAACTGTGACAACGGATCAACGTTGCCACGTACAAACGTGATTTCTCTGCCCATCTTTGTTTTAGCCTCTCCTGTGCCCCGGCCCATCAACAGTCGGTGCGCGGGAGACGCACTGATTGATACCCTTGTTCTACGCCGCACCACCCCAACGCCAGCTCCGCCAACACGGTGCAGCCGGGCGATGGGGCATCCGGCTGACCAATGTTTCGTCGTTGTCTTTCACACGGGAGGCGCATCGTTCTCCCGTCGTGGAGAACCGTGTCCTCTCAATTGTGATCCAATCTGCAATCCAAAATCATCAAATCCAAATGGGAGGTATGCAATGGCTTGGCAAGATCGTAACGACTCGCAGATTCTGCAAGAGGAAATGGTGTGCGAATACCCGTTCATCCAGTACGTGAATGACGGGAGCACGTTGGAACCCCGTGAAGCCACCGGGGGCTTTGCAATGAGCGCGGAGCAGGCGGAACTGCTCAAGGCCACGCCCAATGGCGGGGTCGAACACACGCTCATCTTCAGTACCGGCGAGCGCGAAAGTGTGTTCTTCACCGACTGGCTACGCTTTGTGCCGCTGGCGACCCGCTTTGCCTGGGTCAAGGACGGCAACCGACTCGGCGGCTTCGTGGACGGGGCGCGCGGGAAACTGCAAGCCCTGGGCTTCGTGGAAACCGCCGATGGATACACCGGGCCAGTGATGCTGACCGTCAAAGGGATGGCATCGAAAGACCTGGCGCAGGCATTGCGCGAACACCGGCAGGCAGTGCGCAAGGCGACGCAGGGCAAAGCGCCGAGTGTGTTCTTCGCCGTGCTGCTGCACGCCGGGGAACCGGCAATGCGTGGGACCAAGCAGAAAAGCCGCGCCACCCCCATTGTACGCTCCAACGAGTTCAACCCTGACGTGGACTATGTCGGGGACGAACTGGCCGACCTCATCGAGGCCGAGTGGGAGACGTACAAGCAGTGGGCGGCGGCCTGGGAACACAACCCCGGGCCCAACGGCGACGGCGAACTGGCTGACGGCGACGCACCGGTCGAGGAAGAAGGCAACGCGCCTACTGCGCCTGCACCGGCTGTCAAAGTGGACGCAGTTCCGGCCACGGAGAGCACCAAGCGGGTACTCTCGGCGTTGATGCGCGGCAAGGGCTTCGCCCAAGCGGACATCACCGCTGCGCTGGACGGGATCACTGCCGACGCTGCACAGGACTTGCTGGCCGAACTGAAGCGCCAGGGGTAAGCGATGGAAACGCAGATACACCGCGTCTATCGTCGTCATCCAGCGCAGCACGACGCAGCGCGGCAGGCCCAAGTACGTCCATCGCAGGAACCCCGTCAGACGGAGAACCTGCATTGGCGACCGCAACGGCAGGCCACGCAAGCCAATCCCGCACTGCGTCAAGCGGAGAACCGCCCCTGGCGTTCCCAACAGCAGCCAACGCCGCGCCGAGCGCAGTCCGCACCCCGGCGCAAGCCACGCGGACGACAAGGCCGGTGGCGGTGGTTGCTTCTGTTGGCCTTGATCATGCCTGGACTACTCTGGTTGTATGCCCAAGCGCCACGCCTGTTTCCCTTCGCTGCCCGTCACAGCGCGCACCCCGGCCTGCTCTTGCTGGTCGTGGTCGCCCTGGTGGTAGTCGGTGGACTGAAACAAGTGATCAGCTTCAAGACTATGCAACGCATCGCACCCACGTTATCCGAGTTGTCTGAGGAGTAGATTTCTGCCCCATATCCGTGAAAGCGCCTGTGGACTCGTTCCCAGGCGCTTTTCTCCATTCCTGTCGAGGAGGCCGTTGCGCCTCCCTGACAGGAGACGCCGGTCTCCTCGTCACCCACGAGGAGGCTTCGTATGAACCTTACCGCTGTACCGACGCTGCCCGCAATGGCAGCGCCTATCTCCCCCGTCGTATTCACCGCGGCCCAACAGCAGCGCCGCTCCCGGCTGATCCAAGAGACCTGTACCGTGTTGCGCGCTGATCCCACGGTGACGCATCTGCGGGGCGCAATGACCCCCACGCCGCCCCGCGCGGTGTGGCTGGACTTCACCTTGGCGTATGACGCCACGCCCTATTGCCTGACGTTTCCCAATGCCGCGCCCACCGTAACCCTGTGGATGCCGGGGCGCTTCGCCGCGTGGGAGACGCTGGCAAGTTGGGTGCTGGCCGAGTTTGCGAACGGCGCAGACCTGTGGCAGGCCGTGAAAGCCACCCTGGATGCGCCGGAATTAGATGTGCTCCACCGTTGGCTGGAGGAAGAACCCTGGTTCGACGCCGGAGGTGTGTCGTGAACGTCACACTGGCTCGCGAACTCCAACAACGGTTGGGCTATCATTTCGCCAACCCTGACCTGCTGCGCCTGGCCTTGACCCACAGTTCCACCGGCGCGCCGAACTACGAGCGCCTGGAACACCTGGGCGACGCGGTACTGGAACTGGCGGTGACCGACTGGCTGTACCGCGATTTCCCGCACTTCGGGCCGGGGCAGATGAGCATCTTGCGCGCCGAGTTGGTGCGCGCCGAGACCTTGGCGCGCTTCGCCCGGCAACTGGAACTACCCTGGGCCGTGCGCCTGAGTCAACGCGCCGACATTCGTGGCCTGCGCCAACGCACTTCGGTGCTCAGCGACGTTTTCGAGGCGGTGCTGGGCGCAGTGTTCGTGGACACGGCGTTGGACAACGGCCACGCCGATCTGACGACGGTGCAGACCGTGCTGCGTCCGTTGGTGACACCGCTGGTCGACACGGTGATCCACCGTAACCCCAGCTTCTACCGCATCCCAACGACAGGACTCACGCTGCACCCTAGCCTGCCCTGACCCCGCATTCCGCGAGGAACAGGAAACTTGTAACTTTCAACCTGAAACTATCCCCAAGGAGGTAACTCGTATGAACCCATTGTTGTCATCCGCGTTGGCTTACACCCGCGCGGGCCTTTCTGTGATTCCCTGTGACCGGCGGCGCAAACAACCGCGTCTGCGCCGGTGGAAGCCGTACCAGGATCGCCCGCCCACGCCCTTCGAGGTGTGGCGCTGGTTCGGTCCCTGGACGCAGGCTGACGCCCTCGCTGTAGTCACCGGCGGGGTCAGCGGTGATCTGGAAGTGATCGACTTCGACGCGCCGGTATTGTTCGCGCAATGGGCGACGGCGCTGACGCAGTACGATGCGGCGTTGCTCGCGCGGCTGCCCGTGGTACAGACGCAGAGCGGCGGCTACCATGTGTACTACCGCTGTGACGCAGCGATCAGCGGCAACCAGAAGCTGGCGGTCGATCCGGCCAAACCGGGCGGCAAGTTCACGCTCATCGAAACGCGCGGCGCGGGCGGCTACGTGCTGGCTCCGCCGAGCGCGGGCTACACTGTGCTGCAAGGCGATCTGACGGCAATCCCGTTTCTGAGCTGCGAAGAACGCGCCGCGTTGCTCGATACCGCACGGCAGTTTTCTCGCGTGCCATTGACCTGCGCCCCGCGCACGGCGATGACGCCCTGGCGCTATTCCACGCAGACCCACCGGCCCGGCGACGACTACAACCGGCGCGGGGACGTGGTAGGCGTGCTGGAACGCCACGGCTGGCGCTGTGTGCGCCACGTCCACGAGGCATCGTACTGGCGACGACCGGGGAAGCGGCTAGGGCACTCCGCGACCTACAACTACCACGACTCGCGCTGCTTCTACGTCTTCACCAGTAACGCCCCGCCGTTCGATCCCGCGCGGGCCTACAGTCCCTTCGCCGTGTTTGCGTTGCTGGAACACGGGGGAGACTACCACGCGGCGGCTAGTGCGCTGCGACAGTTGGGCTACGGACGCAGCTCATAGCTCTCAGCCGTCAGCGGTCAGCTTCACTGGCGCTGTGCGCCTCTGGGCTGATCGCTGAAAGCTGAAGGCTGACGGCTTACGAAAACCAGGAGGATTCGATGAACGTACAAATGGGCACGCTCGCGTGCCGGAAATGTCAACAACCTGTATTACTCGTCACCCATTACGTCAACGGGCGCAGCATCATCACCCTGTCCGATCCGGCGAAACCCGGATTCGACACGATGGGTGTGCGTTGTCTGCATTGTGGGTGGTACTACCGCCCCCGCGCGCGGCAACGGCTGGCTGATAAAGCACAGCCCGCGCGCTTGATCCCCTTGAGTGCACTGCACTGAAAGGATATCCCAATGTCTCACCAAGAAGCTTATCGAGTCGGCGATCTGCTCGCTTACCAGGCCAATGATCCGGTCTTCACAGGCGCGCAGGCGTATGCCCAGGCGCTCGCGCAGGCGTTCGCCTGGAGTGTAACTCACGCAGACACGCCTTATGGCGTCTGGAATGCACTCCACGCAGACATGCCATATGGCATGTGGGCGACCCCGGATGATGGTAGCGAACTGCTGGCCATCGTCCACAACGGGGAAGTGTTTACGAAGTAACACCGTTGTCAATCAAGCACCCACAAGGAGAACCACAATGAACCTGAAACCCTATGTCAGTCTTGTCTATGTCGAAACCTTGCACGACTTTGCCCGCGAAGTGTCGCCGGATCGACCGGTGCGGCTGCTGTTGTCGCACCAGGCGCAAGGGCAGAGTCCACTACTCGTCCGCGTCTATACGTTGACGCTGGCCGGGTTCAATGCCTACCGCGAACTGGTCATCCTGGCCGACACGGTGCGGATCGACCTTGACCCGCAGGGGCAGCAGCCCTGGACGGCAGCGGGGGAGTCCATTGCCGAGCAGGTGGCGACCTGGCGCGCCCTGGTGCGCGAACACCTGGAAGCGTGCGGGTATACCGTGTGGCCGGCGATGTACGCGCTCCCCAAGGACTACACCGTCTTGCGGGGGACGTTCGAGTGTACGCGCTGGCGCAAGACCGGGGACACCTGGTCGGTCGAAGCGGCCACGCCGGAAGCGGAGGCAGCGATATGCCCTACCGCTTGACCTACAATGACCGCCTGTACATCCAATGTGACGTCTGCGGAAGAGTGTATCCGCAGCTCTTTGCCGACGACTTCGCCACACCCTTGCCACCCGGCTGGGGCGGCGGGCCGTCGCACGTCCGTTGTCAGCGCTGTGAAGCCACGTGGCCGCAGGTGGACGCCTACGGTTACGGCTGGAAGTCTGGTACGCCCGTGCCGGTCATCGATCATTGGACCGGCGCACGGTTGGGACCGGTATTCCCCGGTGAACCGCCGGAGCACTACCCGTTGGGCTACTTCCGTAGCTTCGGCGCAGCCCAAGTGTCGTACTTCTCACGCAAGGCGAAGGCGCACCTGTTGGGCCACTGGATCACCAGCGCCGAACGGGTGTTGTCAACCTTGAGCCGCCTCGACCGTCCCGCGCAAGAACATCGCATCGCCTGCTGGCGAGCGGAGTTTGACGCTTTGTTGGCCGAGATCGCCACAGACACACGCCCTTGAACTGAAAACTAAGCATCACCCTTGCAGGAGTTTCTGCCGCTCCTGCAACGGGAGCACGTGGGCAGAAACTCCTGCGACATCTTAAAACCAAATCTATGCAGGAGGAACTGAAATGGGAACTTTGCACACTTTGCCGTTACACGAACGCCCGGCGGCGCGTCTGAGCTACGTCGGTTCCGGTGGGGTCAGCCAGGTCGAACTCCTGGCGCTGCTCATCGGCGGCCCCGACCAACTCGACATCGCGCAGGCCGTGGTGCAACGCTTTGGGGACACGCTGCCCCAGGCTTTGACCGAAGAACTGCTCAGCATCCCCGGCATCGGGGCGGCGACGGCAGCCCGGATTCGGGCGGCCCTGGAGCTAGGACGACGTTTTGCCCACGGGCAAGACAACGACCGGCGACAGATCAGCAGCCCGAGCGACGCTGCCGACATCTTGATGGCCCTCATCGGCCACGCTGAACAAGAGTGCTTCGCCGTGCTGTATCTGGACATCCGCAACCGTGTGCAGGATCAAGAGATTCTGTATCGCGGCACGCTCAACACCACGCACATCCGTCCCGCCGAAATCTTCCGTGGCGCGGTACGGCGCAATGCCGGCGCGGTGTTGGTAGGGCACAACCACCCCAGCAACGACCCACGACCTTCACCGGAAGACCGCGATATCACCCGTACCCTGATCCGGAGCGGGAAACTGGTGGAAGTGGACGTGGTGGATCACGTGATCATCGGGCGTAACCGCTGGGTAAGCCTGCGCCAGACCGGTGGCGAACTCTGGGAAGCGCCGTTGGAGTTGCTGAAATGAGCGCCGACGTGACCTTACCTGGCGCTTGGCGCACACGGCAGCCTGCCGTTGTTGAGTCTGATGAGGCGCTGACCGCCGTGGAAGCCTGTCTGGATGGCTTCGCTGTTACCGAGACGCCGACCCCGCCGACCACTGTGCCTGCCCAATGGGAAGACCTGTTGGCTGGCCGGTTACGGCAGTGCCACTTGCCGGCTGGCGTCCTGGAACGCCTCATTGCCGAGGCCGTGGCCGACACGATGTCAACAATGGCCGCGACGTTGGAACGCCAGTTGCGCTTCCGCATCCACCGTGAGCAACGGGCGCAATTGCAGACCTGTGACGATTACTGAGTAATACCTGATTCGCATTGTGTTTTCCCCGCAGGGAGACGTAGCCCTCCCTGCATCTCAGGGGAAGTTCCGGCGCTACGTCTCCCTTGCGGCAACCCCAAGACCCGCAAGGAGAGAAAATGTCTGTCATCACCCGTTTCCCCAAGTTATCCGCTGTCCGTCCCCGTGTCTGGCGCTGGCCGTCCCTGGCCTGGTGGCAGTGGGGCAAACTCGTTGGCGCGTCGTTGCCACTCTTGTGGCTGTTGACCGGTGTGCATCACCCGCTCGCCTGGGCTGTGGCGCTGCATCTGTTCTGCGACTTCACGGCGCAGAGCGGTACGACCGTGCAGGGCAAAGCCCACCGTGAATGGCGCATCCTGGTCTACCACGGCTTGATCGCCGGAGGTTGGCCGGGGTTGCTCGTGGCTGGTCTGCCCGGTCTGTTAGCCGGGGCAATGACGCACAGTCTCATCGATGCCGCCAACAAGTTCGGCTTCGATGATTGGCGCGGCCCTATCCTCGATCAACTGAGTCACGTAGCATTGATCGTGTTGTTGTCGCTGTTGTCATAGCTTTCTACCGCGTATTGGCCTACTCCGTAAGTGCTGACGTCATCTGACGATTCCAGCACTCTGCGACTCTATGTCGCGCATCCGCAAGGGAAGTGGAGGAAGATGCTGTGCATCCACCCTCCACTTCCCCGGCCTTTTCCCTTGCATCTTGCTTCTTGCATCCTGTGGAACCGCGCTGCGTGCGGCTCTGCTTTTCGCAGAATACGTTTTTCCCCGGCAGGGAGGCGCATCGTTTCCCCGCCTGGGGAACTGTGTGCCGCCTTGCCACCAAATCTATCTTGAGCAAAGGAGGCTCGAAAATGCAACTGACCTGTTTGAACGAAACCTTGAGTTACGGCCTGAGCCGGGTGGGACGCGCAACGTTCCCTCGTGCCAGCGCATTGCCCATTCTGGGCCACGTCTTGTTGGATGCCACGCCCGGCGCGCTGACCCTCGCGGCCAGCAACCTGGAATGGCACATCGTCCAGCGGATTCCCGCCGAGGTCACGGACCCTGGGCGCGTCACCGTTCCCGCGGCGACCTTCGCCGAGTGGATCAAGATGCTGCCCGCCGGTCTGACCTCGGAACTGTCGCTGGATGCCACGTCCCTCACGTTGTCCGTAGCCTGTGCGCCGGTCAAGGCCAGCTTCCGCGGCCTGGACGCGACGGAGTTCCCGCTGTTACCGGAACCCGACGCCGACAGTGTGGAAGTCGAGGCTACGGCCTTGCGCGCCGCCCTGACGCGCGTGGCGTTCGCCGCCTCGGAGGACGCCGCACGTCCGGTGTTGATGGCCGTGCTGGCGCACTTCGCGGGGCAGACGCTCACGCTGGCCGCCGCCGATGGCTACCGGCTGTCCGAGGCGCACGTCCCACTGGCTGCGCCGGTTGCCGCGCCCTTCGATGTGCTGATCCCCGCGCCGGTCTTGGCCGAGGTGCAACGGCTGCTGGGCCGCGAAGGAACGGTGACGCTCACTGTCACCGACCTGCGCGACCGCATCGCCCTGCACTTCGACGCGACCACCGTGGTCTCCCAAGTCGTGGCCGGGACCTACCCCAACTACAAGGCGGTGATCCCGACCAGCACGGCGACGGAGGCGACACTGGAACGCGCAGCGGTGCTCCACGCCTGCCAGCGGGCGCGCATCTTTGCCCGCGACGTGGGCGGTATGGTGCGCCTGCACCTCGATGACGCCGGCCTGGCGGTGACGGCAGAGTCCGCCACTGGCGGCGAGGGCAGCACGGTCGTCCCGCTGGTGAGCCAGCAGGGGCCGGCGCTGGACATCGCTTTCCAGGTGGACTTCCTGATCCAGGCGTTGGCGGCGTTGGACACCTCGCTGGTCGGCCTGCGCTTCAACAGCGCGCGCCAACCGGGCGTCATTGGCTTGACCAATGCCGACACCTTCGTCCACGCCGTGATGCCGATGGAGGCAGGTAGGTAGACAGTGCGCGAAGGATTCGCGCGTCGGTAGACGGTAGACAGGGGGGAGAGGACTTTTCCCCGTCTAGCGTTGAGCGGCGATCTGTTTACCTGAGCGATTAAGAAGTCAGATTGTGATCTTGTGTGTTTATCAGTCATTTGGAGACGGAAGACAGCAGACACCAACGGGAGAAATCCCCCGTCTACCGTCTACTGTCTACCGTCTACCCCAACAACAAGGAGCTATTCCAATGAACCCAATCCTGACCTTTCAAGAAGATGTAAACCCGTTGTTGACCGAGTTGGGCAGCTACATCGCTCAACACCCGGATGTGACACTGTTGTGTCCTGTCGCGCGTCCGATGCCTGGCTTGCCACTGATCCCGGAGAATGCCGAATCTCTCTACCGCAACTACCGGCACTATCTCCAAACCCCGTGGGGCCTGGCGACGTACACCGACATCCGCTACCACCAGTATCCACAGCTCTCCTACGCCGGTCTCTACACCCTGGTCGAACCAAAGCCAGACGTCGTGTGTCCCCGGCCTACCGTGCCGGAACCGGCGCTGGCCGTCGTCCAACCGTTGAACGGCCTAACGGCGGTCTACGCTGGCGACGGCTTGACAGCGGAAGTGCTGGCGACGCCGCCGGTGTGGGAAGGCAAGCTCACGCTGTCCGACCACTGGCACGAACTCGATGTCCTGGCAATGGTGCGCCGTGAACTGGCCCAGGCGGGCGCGCCCTGGTATCCAGGGGCGCTGTACGCCGAGCGTGTGACCTACCCCTGGCTGACGCCGGAGGGTTTGCCCGCGCAGACGGCCTACATTGCCAACGGTGAAGTGCGTTTGCCCGTGAGTGGCTACGTCATCGAGCCGGACAGCAAGGAGGTGGTGTACCTGAGCCTGGTGGGGCACAAGACCGCCGCGCGGAGCATCTGGGGATCGCTGAACACGATGCATCAGCGCAAGTTGACGTTGGACGCACCGGGGTTGCATACCACGGTGGTGTCTTCGCACAACTACGCCACCTACACAGCCTCCGTGGACGCTGACACCGGCCTGCTGCGGATGCAGATCGTGGATCGCCGCGCGCTGGCCGCCGACGTGGAAGACCGAGCCTACCTGGTCGTCCCACGCGGCTTGGATGCGGCAGCTGCCGATTCAGCTTTCGCGGTGCGCCTGGGTGCAGTATTGCCCATCGGCGTTCCGGCGCAGTGGGGCGCTAAGCTCCGCGAGGTCGGCGATGACTTGGGCCTGGTGCGCCCGTGTTTGTGCGGTGGCGACGTGGGGACAGCCTACGCGCTCACCGCCGATGAACAATGGCTGGACTTGGTCGCGGGCTTGTTGCGCGACGATCCGGCCTTCGTGATTCCTGAGACGTTGTAAGCTGTAACTCGCGCTTTACGCGCCGGGGGATGCACCGTGCATTCCCCCGGTGGGAATGTGCAGTGCGTCCTCCGTTGGTCATCAAATCAGCAAATCTGTAAATCACCCAATCATCAAATCGAAACCAATGGAGGTACACGAAATGGCTCGTTTGATCAATGCAGAAGTGTTGGGGTTCTTCGCAACCCCACCGAGTGTCACCGCGCTCATCGCGGAATGGCTACAGGCCCCTTCGGGGGAACGCCTATGGCGACTCCTCGATCCTTGCTGTGGCGAAGGCGTGGCGGCTACGCAACTGGCGACCACCCTCGGCGGCCCGGTTCATACCTGGGGTGTCGAACTGAGTCCCAAACGCGCGGAACGCGCCGCGACGGTGCTGGACAAGGTGCTCAACACCGCCTGGCAAGCCACACGAGTGAGCAAGGAGTCCGTGTCATTGCTATTTTTGAACCCCCCGTATGACACCGATCTGGACGGCGACAGCAAGCGCCTGGAAATCGAATTCCTGCGCACGGCGCTGCCCACGTTGGTCCACGGCGGGGTCCTGGTCTATATCGTGCCCCAACACCTGTTGGGCTACCGTGACGTGGCCCGACTGTTGTCCGGCCACTTTGAGAACATCAGTGTACGGCGTTTCCCTGACGGCGAGTACGAACGCTTCAAGCAAGTCGTGGTGCTGGCGCGGCGCAAGCCCTACAGTACTCCGACCGACGAGAACATCGCCGTCCTGCGCGCCTTGCGCGACGCCGATCTGCCGCCGTTGGGCGCACCGCCCGAACGCTGGCAGCGCGAACTGCCACCCGCACCGCTGAAAGCCAAGTGTGTGCGCGTGGATCTCAGCGATCGCGAGCAGGTGGCCCTGGCCTATGCCCTGGACTGGCCGGAGGCACTACGGCAAGCCCTGCAACCGCAAGGGCAGATGCCGTTCTGTCCGCCGATCCCGCTCAAGAAAGGGCACGTAGCGATGCTAATGGCTTCCGGGCTAATGGGCACCTTGCTCATCCGCAAGGACGGGCAGCGGCTCTTGGTCAAAGGCCGCGTGCGCAAGGTGCAGGACGTGTCCACCGAGGAGACGGAGAAGGGCGACGTGATCACCATCCGCCGCGACCGCTTCACCACCACGGTGGGTGTGGTGTCTGACGCTGGCGTGCAAGTACTCGACGACGTGGCCGGGTTGACTGCCTTTATGGAAGACTACGGTGAGGAAATCGCCGCCGAAATCCTGAAGCATCCCCCGCGCTACGATCTGAAGCCGACAGCGGCAGAGTGGCAGCACTTGAGCACGCTGGGCAAGAACCGCGCGGCGTTGCCAGGCCAGGCGGAAGCCGGGCTGTTGCCGGTGCAGAAGCACGTGACTGTCGCCCTGACACGCACATTAAAAGTGCAAAAACACGCGCTTCTGCAAGGAGAAATGGGCGTCGGGAAAACTACAGTTGGCTTGGCGACCATCGACGCGCTCGATGCCTACCCCGCGCTGGTCGTCGGCCCGCCGCACCTGGTGGAGAAGTGGCTGCGCGAGGCCGCCGAGGTCATCCCCGGCGTGCAGGTGCGTGAGCTGCGCAAGGTGGGCCGCAACGGCGACCCCCACGACATCAACGACGCACGTGACTTTGTCGAAGACTGGCAGGCCGGGCGCTTGGGCGACAAGGCCATCGCCGTCATCTCCGAGACCAGCGCCAAGCTGGGTTCGGGGTGGCGCGGGGCCACGGCGACACGCTACCGGCTACTGCGTCCCAAGCTGCACCGCGATGAGCAGGAGTCAGACCCGGCGCTCGTGCAACGGGAACGCTTCCGCAAAGCGGTGCAGGTGTACAAGGAAGCCCGCAAGGTGCTCCTGGAACTCCGTGACGGTGACGATGCCACCGCCCTGGCGCAACAACGCGCCACGGTGGAACGATTACGGAAAGCGGCGTTGCAAGTCGCCACGCCCATCCCGGTGTGCCCCGACTGCGGGCAAGTGCAGCAGGAGCGCAATGGCTTGCTCTTGTCGGCGAAGCCGTTCGACCAGCAGCCGCGCCACTGTGATCGCCCCGGCCTCGGCTGGGCGCGGGATGCGCAAGGCTGTAAGCTACGCGACGACGACGGCCAACCGACGTGGGTCTGGGACGTCGAACACGAACACGCGCCGCGTTGTACCTGCGCGCTGTTCGAGTTCGGGGATCAGTTCCGCCGCTGGCCCATCGCCGACTACATCCGCCGCAAGGCCCGCCACGTCTTCAAGCTGCTGATCGCCGACGAGGTGCATCAGTTCCGCAGCAAGGACAGTGACCGTGGACGCGCGTTTCATCACCTGATCACTGCAACGCAGTATCACTTGGGGATGACCGGCACCGTCTACGGGGGGAAGTCCACCTCGGTCTTCTACCTCTTCTACCGCCTCTTTCCCCAGGTGCGCGCGGAGTTCCCCTTCAACGGAGAAAAGCAGTGGGCGGCCAAGTATGGAGTGCTGGAAACGCGCCAGTACGGGACGAAGGGTAGCACGGACGACGACAGTGCCGAGTTCGGGAGCTTCAATGCCACCCGGCGCGGCCACGTCACCGTCACTGAGAAGCCTGGTGTCTCGCCGGCGATCCTGTCCCAAATTGTCGATCACGCGATTTTCCTGTCCTTGAAAGACCTCGGTGTGGGTCTCCCGGCCTACCGCGAGGAAGCCTTGCCCCTGGCGATGACGCCGCAGCAGGCCGGGCAGTACCACCGAATGGAAGGGGCGCTGCGCGTGCAAGCGCGGCAGTACCCCAGTTGGCTGTCAACCTGGCTGCAATGGTCGCTCTCACGGCCCAACTCCGCTTTCCGCCCGGAAATCGTAGAGAAGCAGCGCCGTGACGACGACGGCAACGTCATCGACGTGACTACGTTTATGGAATTGCCGGAGATCGTTGCCGGCGTGGATGCGACCACGAGTCCGACTGGGGAAGTCGTCTATGTGCCCAACGGCAACGACGGCTTGCCCAAAGAAGCCTGGTTGGTGGACTTCGTCAAGGCCGAGAAAGCCGTAGGGCGCAAGGTGCTGGTCTTCGTGCGCCAGACGGCCACCCGTGACATCCAGCCGCGTCTCCAGGCGGTGTTACGCCGCGGGCAGTTGCGCGCGCAGGTGCTCTACGCCAACGTGGACACCCGCAAGCGCGAAGCCTGGGTCAACCGTCACGCGCCTGGGTTGGATGCCTTGATCTGCAATCCCATTCTGGTGCAAACCGGCCTGGATCTGGTGCAATTTGCGACCATCGTGTTTTTTGAAATGGATTACGACCTCTTCGGCTTGTGGCAGGCGATGCGCCGCGTGTGGCGCTTGGGACAGACGCAGCCCGTGAAGATCATCTTCACCTCGTATACCGGCACACTGGAAGAACAGGCGCTCCGGTTGATCGGTCGCAAGATGAAAGCCGCGCAACTAATGTACGGCGACGAGGTCGGCGGCGCAATCGTGCCCGACGATGGGGAGAACTTCCTCACCGAGTTGGCTCGCGCGGTGCTCGCTGATCAAGCCTTGCCCGACCTGAAGGCGCTCTTTGCCGAGGCGCGGCCCGAAACGGGCAGTCCCCTGGGTAGTCCCACGGCGATCAGCCCGCGCTTGCCGGTCATCGATGTTGACCAGGTGCGCCACCTGTGGGAAGCGCAACGCGCGCGCGAAGTCGCAAAGGCGCAACAGCGCCAGGAACGGCGGCTGCAGCGTGTCGGGCAGCAGTTGCACCAGGCTGGTCTCAGTGTGCAACAGTTG
Source organism: Anaerolineae bacterium (assembly GCA_034433375.1). Taxonomy (GTDB): domain Bacteria; phylum Chloroflexota; class Anaerolineae; order B4-G1; family SLSP01; genus DSWT01. The sequence continues at coordinate 38,464 of DAOUAQ010000064.1, forward strand.
GGAATGTTCTAGATAGCCATCAGCAATCAGCCGTCAGCGGTCAGCTTCTGACTGATCGCTGGCGTCTGGCTGATGGCTGAACGCTGAAAACTAATAGCTCATCTAAGGAGTACGATGATGTCTACCTCGAATCAGTTTCCGTTGTTCGATACGGCTGCTCCGGCAGTCGAAGAATTGGAAATGCCGCTGATCTACGCGTATACCCGTGCCCAAGCCCTGGAAGATGGCGTGCTCGTCGATGTGTCAGACCTGGCGCGCGAGGCTGGCTTTGTCTGGCCGGTGGCCCTCACTGCTGCGGTATGGAGTATCGTGGAAGACATTCCACGCCGCTACTGCGCCTGGCAGACCGTCGAGGGGCGCACATACGACGTCCTGTGGATGGCCTACTGTGCCATTCGCAGCGCCGAGCACAGTAGCACAGAATTGCGCTACACGTTGTTGCTGGATCACGGGCGACGCCGTTACCTGACGCTCAAACTGGTTACCGGCCCTGGCGACCACGGCGAGCCGGTGGTGACGATTATGTTGCCCGATGAGGATTGAGGTACTGCCCACCCTGGCGACCACCGGTTGCCCTTTACGACAAAGACCCTGTGTCACGACACGGGGTCTTTTTCTTGGGCCGTATCTGTGAAGGCGGCGGTATACGGCAATGACGTTTCCAGGCCCCACCACATCGCCGCCCGGCGCAGGTCAATGTGGGTGACCACCACAATCCACACCGCGACGACCATCGCCAACAGCGTGGCGAAGGGCCTGATCCCCTGGAACAGTGTGAACATCGCGGCCACCGCCAGACCAAGGCTAACCAGACACGCTGCCAAGAAACGCGCGGCCAGGCGTTTGACGGTCACCCATTCTACCGGCCCAACGCGCAGGTTGAGCTGCTGTCCGGTCTGATGCCACAACGTGTCAGTCATCCACGACCATATAAAGCGCATTCCCCGTCGCTCTTCCGTACCTGGCAACGTAAAGGAATACCATGGCCAGTCCACATTTGACTTGGACTGGCGCAAGACGGGCCACCACCAACGCAGGCGGAAGGGCAACCGGTAGCGCCAGAGCCAGCCCAGGAAACGTAGCCGTTGTCCCAACGACCACTGCTGCGCTTTGTCTGCGGCGAAATCCCGGATCAGCCAATGCACTGTGTATTCGCCGGGAAAATCCGGGGCAGGCCGCGCCAATTGCATCGCCGTCAGGATTTTCCATACCAGCGCAGCTTCATTGGCAGATAGTCCCCATGCAGCTTGCGCCAAGGGTAGGTCATAGTGCAGAAAGTATGGCAGGCACCCCAACGTGGCCAGGGCGTATTGATGGCGTTCGTTCAGGCGTTCCCAATCCATTTCCAGGGTGGCCCATACATTGCTGTTTTCGGCAGCGAGGAAACGCTGCGCTTGCGAGCGTAGCGCCAGGTCGGTAATGATGCCGTGGATTTTGCTCCACTCAAAGTCGAGGGTTAAGGCAGCGGAAGCGGCGATGACGGTGATGTAAGGGTGGTACTCCAGCACGGCCAGGATCGCTTGCGCTATCGGACGCTGGGCCTCTGGGACCGCCACAATCTGTTCAACGAGCGCCCAGGCCTCATCCGGTTCCAGTTCCCCGATAGTCACCCAGGCTTTCTCCGGAATACGCAACACGGCCATATCGCGGACCGCGCGCGCCGTCACGACGATGACGACGTGCGGGCCAAGCGCGTACAGGGGCGCGACGACGGTGGGGTTGACGACGTTATCCAGTAACAGCAAGATGGGTTGGGCGGGGAGAATGTCACGCAATGCGGCGGTGAGTTCGGCATTGTCCTTATTGTCATTGGGGAGTTCTTGCCCAAATGCCTGAGCGATGCGCTGCGCCAGCCGGTGTGTACTCGTCGATTGTCGCAATTCGATCCAGCGCACATTCCCGGCAAAGGCGGCTTGAATAGTGGCATCGTGTCCGAGCGCGGCTAACAGCGTACTTTTCCCTACCCCGGTCATTCCTAGCAGCGCTAGCCAGCCCCCACTATCGCGCCGGGCCAAAGTCAGATCTTTCAAGGTGGCCAGCTTGGCCTGGCGCAGAATGTAGTAGTCGGGTAGTGGGGGAATGGCAGCTACGGTGTTGAACCGACCATCAACCGCAGGGATGCTGGTACTGGTGGTAAGTTGCGTCAAGGTGCGCTGCGACTCGAAAATCTCAGCCAGGGCTTGATCACGGTAGCCAGCCATTTTTCCGGCGCGGAATAAGTCGGTGACCCACTGCTCCCCCAATTCGGGAGCGGCTGTGAGGCAAACGGCGGCGAAGTGCATCAGGTCATCATAGCGCCGAGTCGTACGACCACGCCGCCAGCCGTTCACGGTACTCGCCCCAACGCCGATGGCATCAGCGATGTATTGGTCTGCCATCCCGATCAGCCTCAAGCCCTCAGCATGTTGGTAGGCGCGGATGCCCTGCTCGACCAGAGCCGCAAACTCACTGTTTTTTCCGGTCTGTTCTGACATTTTGTTACCCCATTTCTGTGTGGAAAATCCGTCATTGAGCGACGAATTTTCCGTCAACGAGTGATGAAAAATTCGTAACATCCCGAGGCATCATCGGAAGCGTTTGCGAGTAGGATAAGGAGTGTTGTGCTACTACTGCCATTAGTTGTAGAGGATTTGGTGGAAATGTCAAACGGATGTTGATGGCGCAGTGACACAGAGCAAGGGTACGTTAACAGGTGAATAGTGTAGGTAGGCGATGAAATGCCGGTTTGGCAGAAATTGGGGCTTGACAGTTCCATATATGGAACTATAATAAAGCTATGGGGTTGAATATAGTTCCATCCGATACGCAAGAAGACTGGTCAGCAGAAACGTTGGCACAAGCTGCCAAAGTAAGCAGTACGTATGTACGCCGTTTGTGCCGTAAAGGGATTCTTAAGTGTCGAAAGTTTGCCTGGGCTTGGTTAATCCCATACGAAGAAGGGCGACGCTGGTTAGCTGAACACGCCGCGGAGTCCAAGTCTCAGGACGCAGCTTTAACAACTGAAACATAACTTAAGGGCACGCCTGGTGGGTGCTACCAACACCCACCAGACGCTAACCCGACCGTTGAATGGTCCAACGGTGGGCTACCCTGATTATACCATGAACGCCACGGTGTGTCGCGCCATTTTGTCGGCGCACAGCACCTCCTTGAGGCAATGCAACTCTAGGACTTAGCGTTACAGGGGATATGACGGCCTACCTATGCCAGACAACGGCACGGTAGGCCGTTTTTGTTTGCCTGTAACCCGAAGCTAATCCTAAACCAACTCAAGGAGGTTCTCAAATGTACACTGGAATCGACATTGGCTACAATGCCACCAAAGCGGTGACTGAACGTCGCCGCACTACGTTTCCCTCAGTGGTCGGCACCCCCGACCGCGCCAGCTTTGCCCTCAGTGGCAACAACGAAACCGCCCTCGTCCTCGTTGCTCCAACGCACGCCCTCATCGGCGAGGAAGCGGTGAACCAGTCGCGCTTTCTCAACCGGCGCGAGGATCGCCGCTGGATCGAGAGCGAGGAATGGCTGACCCTGTTCCACGCGGCCCTCACCGAACTGACCACGGCGACTGCGGTAGACATTGACCTGGTGACCGGTCTGCCCGTCGCTTTCTACAGCGACAAAGCGCGAGCGCAGGAACGCCTTTTAGGCGAGCACCGCGTTCAGCGTGAAGGTCGCCGTGGGCAACTTCTGCGCGTCGCCAACGCGCGCGTCATCCCGCAACCCTTTGGTTCGCTCTTGGCCGAAGTCCTTGACGAACACGGGCAGATTCAGCGTCCTGACCTGGCGCACGCTTCCGTGGGCCTCATCGACATCGGCGGCAAGACTTGCAACCTCTTGAGCGTCAGCCGCCTTTCCGAGATTGGGCGTGAGACCGCCAGCGTGAACGTTGGCGGCTGGACGTTGGTACGCGCCGTACGCCAATGGCTGGCCCAAGCCTATCCGGGCTTGGACGACCTGCGCGATCACCAACTGGCCGCCGCGATTCAGGCACGCGGCATCCGTTACTACGGTGAGCCTGTGGCCGACTTTGCCACTGTCGTCGATGACCTGGCCTCTGACCTAGCCGGACAGATTCTCGGTGAAGCCTCGCACCTGTGGAACGGCGGGGCCACCCTGGACGCCATTCGCCTCACCGGCGGCGGGGCGCTGCTCTTGGGCACGCACGTCCAACGCCATTGGCCGCACGCGCAGGTCGTCGCCGAGCCGGTCTATGGCAATGCACTGGGTTACTGGAAGCTGGCGCGCCGTTTGTGGGGCAAGTAATACTTTTACATACTGCCAGCGACGCGCAGTATGTAAAAGTATGTACAGATTGAGGAGATTTCGATGATGATACGACGCTCTTTTACTCTGGATAGCCAACGCGACGCGGCTTTGCTGGCCTGGCTGGATGCACAGCCGAATTCCAGCGAGACCGTGCGTGCCGCGTTGCGGACTTACTATGATGCCGCCCAGGTCACATTGGCCGATGTGTACCGCGCGGTGCAGGCAATGGAACAGCGGTTGGCGGACGGGGTAGCTGTTGCTGCGCTGGCCACCGCACCAGTCGAAGACCCTGACCTGGCCGATGCGCTGGATCGTTTAGGACTGTGAACAAGGAGGTTTGCCAATGCGTAGTCTACGCCCGTATCTTGAATCGCACGCCAATCTGGTGGAAGGCATCCTGGGCGCGCACCATGCACCAGGCCGGGTGACCGGCGGCACGGTGGGTCCGCGCCTGATCCGTTTCTACATCCAGCCTGCGCCGCACGTGCGCTTTGCCAGCATCCAACGCTTGAGCGAGGATTTGGCGCTGGGCCTGCGCGTCCCGCAGGTGCGTCTCAGTCGCGGGATCGAAGGCGTGATCCTGGAATTCGACCACCCCGATCCTCGCCCGGTGACGCTGGCTGGTGTCTTGCAGGAAGTGCTGCCATTGCCCGTCGCTACAGCTTTGCTGGGCCTCAATGAACACAGCACTCCTTTACTGGCACGGTTGCCGTCCCCTGACGTGGCGCACATCCTCATCTCTGGAACTACCGGTTGCGGCAAGTCGGTGCTGTTGCGTACCATTGCGGCCAGCCTGCTCATCGGCAACACCCCGGAAGTTGTGCGTTTGTTGCTCATTGATCCGAAAGGTCGCACCTTCCCACCGTCTTTCAACGCTGCCCACCTGGTGCGTCCGGTGATTACCGCGCCTGCCGCAGCCGTGGAAGCCTTGCACTCTCTGGTGCGCTTGCTGGCGGTCCGCGACCAGCGGGGCGAGACCTTGCCGCACATTGTCGTCTGCATCGACGAACTGACCGACTTGATTATGAGCGGCGACGGGGTGAGCGCCCCGCTGGAACGCCTGGTACAGCGTGGACGCGAAGCCGGAGTGCATCTGATCGCGGCGACGCAACGTCCCTCGGCAGCGATCTTGTCCGGCATCGTGCGCGCCAACTTTCCGCTGCGAGTCGTGGGCAAGGTCGTCAGCGCCGACGATGCCCGCATTGCGGCGGGGCGCGGTGGCACCGGTGCGGAACGCTTGCAGGGGCGCGGCGACTTCCTGGCCGTGTGCGGCGAGCAGGTCACCCGCTTCCAGGCCGCGTACAGCACGGCGCAAGACCTGCCGGGCAATGGGCACATCCCCCAGGCCCCGCTGTTAGCCTTGCCTGAGCCTGAAATGGCCGAGGAAGAAGTGCCGGCAGCCAGTGAGGACGATGTAGCACAGTTGGCAGCGCGGCTCGCGCCTTGGTGGGCGCAGCACGGCGGCGAATGGGGCAGCAAGAGCAAAGCTTTGCACTATCTCTTTGGCGAAGACGTGTCAGCCGGGGGCTGGCACTGGCAGATGACACAGGCGGCGATTGACCGCCTGGATACTTCTTCTTCGTGAACTTCTACGCCCTATCACCGCCAGAAACAAGGGTATGGGGCGTAGAAATCGGGGAAGAAGAAGATTTTCGCACAGGAGAAAACAATGCGTATACGCGACAACGGCTATGTCTATTACGAGGAACGGCCCCGCTTGGGCCAACGCTTGGGGCGATTTCTGGCCCTGATCGGCGTGGTGTTTGCGGTGGTCGCAGCGGTAGTCATCGTGCAGCGGCTCAGCGACGACACGCTGGCGCTGATCATTGGGTTACTGCTGGCGGGCGTACCCTTGTTGGCGATTATCGGGCTGCTGATCTTTGTGTTGGCCCGGCGTGGGCAGCGCCAACCGCCTCAGCAGATGACGATTCCGCCGATCATTATGCAGATTCCGCAGCAGCCACAGCAACCGGCGTTGCCAGACTATGGCTTGCCGTGGGAGGGGACGATGCAGCGGACAGGGGGACGGCAGTGGGAGGTCATTGGGGACAACGGGAGCGAACGATGAATCGAGCCTTTGACTCTATGATTTTCCGGTTGGCCCATCGCCTTTGCCAATGACAAACAAGTGGAAGGACATAAATACAATCCAGTAAGGAGCTACAACGATGACAAAAAAAGCGATCTTGTATGCCAGAATTTCAACACACAATCAAAGAGATAACACAAGCATTGACAATCAACTTGACCAATGCCGAAATTATGCCATGCAGAACGGCTACGAGATTGTGCAAGAAATCAGCGAACAAGGCAGTGGAGCATATTCCGCACGGGCGGGGCTGGAAACGGCCAAGCGTCTGGGCAAAGAGGGGTTAGCAGACTGTATCATCGTCTACAAGATGGACAGGTTTATGCGTGGCGATGACGCCGAAAGTGATCCGGGCATTGATGCAGCGATAACCGAACGCGAGTTAAACCGCTGTGGTTTGGAGGTGATATACCTCGACTTACCGAACAAGGACTCCGAAAGCTACGCTTGGGTGAAGGCGATCAAACGTATTGTTGCCAGCGTGGAAAGAGCAACCATTCAAGAACGCATGGAAACCGGAAAGCGGATTGTCTTGGAGCAAGGCAAACCGGCCCACGGTGGACGTTGCCCACTAGGGTACAAACGCAACGAGGCGGGGTATTTTGAGATTGTCGAAAGCGAAGCTGAGGCCGTCAGACTGATTTTCAAAATGTTTGCGGTAGACGATATCAATACGCCTTCCATTACAGATCATCTGAGAGAGAATAACATACCCGGCTACAGGGGCTCTACACGTTGGGGTGACTGGATTGTAGATGACATTTTGCAGCGCGAAATCTACATCGGGCGTTACGCGCAAGTTCGCCATACCACTGTGCCTGATAGCTCTCTGGCGAACGGACATCGGCGTGTCAGACTTCCCAAAAGCGAATGGATTTATGTGAGTGTTCCTCCGATCATCGAACGAGACATTTGGGAGAGGGCGCAAGAGAAACTGCGCAATCGTCGAGGCAAAATCAGCCGTAAGGTGTGTGACTATCCACTCACGGGGAGAGTCAAATGCGAGTGTGGTTACGCAATGGTGGGGTATAGCGCGATGCGACAAACCAAAAATGGCGAGAAACGTTACACACGCTACTACCACTGCAAAGCAACCAACAATCGTTATGCGCTGAAACCCTGTGACACCAAAATGATAAACGCCGAAAGACTAGAAACGGCAGTATGGAATTGGGTGATGCGCGCGATAACTGATAGCCAATTCCTTCAAGATTTGTACGAATGCAGCGTCGAAAAATTCAAAGCAGAAGCGCAACCGGAAAGAGAGCGCCTGGAAGCCATCCGCATTGAAAAGATAGAAGCAGAAAAACGCTTACGACGTTTGGCGCAGCTAATGCTGAATGCTTCAGATGTTGAGCTTGCTGTCTACAAACCGGAAGTGGACAAACTGCGAAACTCAGTTGACCACTTAACCGACTTGGTGAACGAAGGCGAAAAACGCCTGCACGACTACGAGGTAAGTCAACAAGAAGCCTATGACATGATACAGCATCTTGCCGCCTTTCGAGACGGTATCGACACGAATAACAATAACCCGAGCTTCCGCCGAAAGGTAATCAACACCCTGGAACTATACATAACCGTATCACACGACCGGCGCAGGGCAAGAATTGACTGCGCTATTGATAGCGCCTTCATTAACCTATGCGAGGAAGAAACGGAAAATACCAAAGGCCCGAGTGAAAACGTTTGTATCAATGCTGTGTCGCGCAGGCGATACACGGATCGAACGCCCGCACCACCCGCCCCACAGCGCGCTCTAGCTCCAGATTCACCCGCTCCGGCGTGATGTACCGCTC
>DAOUAQ010000065.1:0-6603 GCA_034433375.1 Anaerolineae bacterium
GCTTTTGGCTCCGATTCATCCAAACGGACGATTGCCGAGAATTTGCTATTGCGTGAGGATATTGTGATGAGTTCCCAAGTTGTGGGTGAATTTATCGCGGTGACATCGCGCAAACGGATTTTGAAGCCTGAGGAAATACTGTTGGTCTCCAGAAATTTTCTCCGCGCCCTGCCTATCGTTGGGGTAACTGGACTAACAGTTTCCTTGGCGCTAGACGTGATGACAAAGTATCATTTCGCTTATTGGGATAGTCTTATCCTGGCTGCAGCGTTGGAGAGTCATTGTGCGCTTGTCTATTCTGAGGATTTGCAGAACGGACAGCGCATTGAAGATCAATTGGTGATTGTCAACCCGTTTCAATGATGATCCTCTCGATGCCGCACCACCAGCACAGGACGGTGCGCTTCTTCGACGACTAACTCGGTGATACTCGGCACGTAAAAACGCCGCATACTCTGGGCGGCGTAAGTGGAGCCGAGCGTGACCAAATCGTATTCGCCCTCGCGGATTTCCGTCATGATTTGTTCCCCCACAGCGCCATGGCGGAGGCTGATGCTCGTATCAATGCCAAGCGCGCGCAGCGCATCGCGCCCGGCTTTCAGGTTGCGTCCCTGTGGCGTGTCGGTTTGCAGCAGCGCGCCCCACGCATCCTCGATTTCGCGCAGGATGGGGTAGTGGAGCGTTGGCTGCGGGATGACGTAAAGAATGGTGACTTCGGCGTTGGCGGCCTGGGCGATTTGTCCCACCAGTTGGATCATTTCGACGGGATACCACAAATCGCTGCTGCACAACAGGATGCGTTTGAGGGTGGGGCGGTCAGAGGGCGCGACGAGGACCGGCGCGCTCACGGTTTGTAGCACACGGCGGATGGACGAGCCGCGCAGCCAGCGGCGCACACGCCCCCGTTCCAACAAGCCCACGACCACCAGATCGTAGGGCGACGTTTCGGTTTGTTCAATGATGGCGCGGCGTGGAATTTCGCGCCGGGTGAGCATCGTGCAGGGCAGCTTGGCCGCTCCCAGGCGCGCGCACACGTCTGTTGCGGTGGCGATAAGCGCCGGCGACGGGCTGAATTGGGGCGCTACCACCAGCAGCGTCACCCCTGCGTGTAAGGATTGCGCGAGCCGTTCTCCCATCGCCAGCGCCGGTTGGCTGAGCGGTGTATCATCGAGACAGAGCAATATGCGCATAACTTATCCCTCACCGAAACCACAAAATTCCCACAACCCCCGCGGCCAATAGGACGAGCGTTGGTGGAACTTTGAAAACGGTCAACGCCAGCAAGCTGACGACGCCCAGGGCCACCGGCGGCCAGAATTGCGCGTGGCTCTCACTGAGCAATTGAAAAACGGTGATGAGCAGCAGCGCCGCCAACGCCGGCGCCAGGCCCTTGACGAAGCTGCTGATCCACGCCTCGCCGCGCAACCGGGTCAGGACGGCGGCGACGACCAGCATGATGACCGTCGGCGGCAGCACTGCGCCCAGGCAGGCGATCAACGCGCCGGGCACGCCGCCCACGCGGTAGCCGACGAACATCGCCAGTTGCAGCGCATCCGATCCCGGCAGCACGCTGGAATAGCCCACGGCTTCGATGAATTCTTCGCGCGTGAGTAGCTTGTCCACCACCTCGGTATAGAGCAGCCCCGCCGAGGCTGGCCCGGACGAGGTCAGCAAGTTCACCTTCAAAAACGTCAAAAATAAGTTCCACCATTTATTGTCCATTCTGCCCCCTAATCCCCAACCCCGCAATCTTCAATCACCAAATTTCCAACCAATCAATCTCCAATCCCCCAATTTTCGATTAATAAAATTCACCCGCAAGATATGCCTTTGTCTTCGCTTCCTGCGGATTGTGCAGCACTTGTTCCGCCGGGCCGTGTTCGATCAATTCCCCCATGTACATAAAAATCACGTAATCGGCCAGACGACGCGCCTGGCGCAGCACGTGCGTCACCATCACGATACTGTAGTCCGCCTTGAGTTCTAGCAGCCGGCTTTCGATGCGTTGCGACGAGAGCGGGTCCAGCGCCGACGTGATTTCATCACAGAGCAGCACTTCCGGCTCGACGGCCAGCCCGCGCGCCAGACAAAGCCGCTGCTGCTGGCCGATGGAGAGCGCGGAGGCCGGCGCGCTCAGGCGATCCTTGACTTCTTCCCAAATCCCGGCGGCCTGAAGCTGCTTTTGCACGATGGCGTCCAGCGCCTCGCGCTTGCGCGTCCCGTACAGCCGGGGACCGTAGGCCACATTGTCGTAGATGGACATCGGCAGCGGGAACGGGCGCTGCGCCAGCAGGCCGATGCGCTTGCGCACGTCGGTCACATCCACGTCTGGCGCGTAGATGTCCTGCCCATCGAAGAAAATCTGCCCCCACACCCGCACGCCGACCGTCAACTCGACCAGGCGGCACAGTGAGCGCAGCAGCGTCGTCTTGCCGCAGCCCGACGGCCCGATGATGGCCGTGATTTGCCGCGCCGGGATGGCAACGCTCACATCTCTGATGACCCGATGGTCGCTATAGGCGACGTTCAGGCCTTGAACCTGAATAATGGAATCGCTCATGATTCGTCACTCTTCACTCTTCACTCTTTACTTTATCGCACGACATGGCGGGTGAAACGCCGGGTGAGCAGCCGCGAGCCGATGCTGATGAGCAGGATGATGACGGTCAACACGAGCGCGGCGGCGTAAGCGCGTTGGCGCACTTCGGGGACGGGCGTGCCCAGTTGGAAGAAGACGGCCAACGGCAGCGATGCAACCGGCCGCAGCAGCGAGGTGGGCAGGCGGTCGGTGTAACCGGCGGTGAACAGCACCGAGGCCGCGTCGCCGATGCCGCGCCCGAACGCGAGTAGCACCGCCGTCAACAGTCCCGGCAGCGTTTGGCGGAGCAGCACACGCAGCGCCGTCTCCACCCTGGTCGAACCCAGCGCGTAGGCGGCTTCTTTTAGCTCGAAGGGGGCCATCTGCATCACTTCATCCATCGTGCGCACCATCACCGGCAGCTCCAACAGCGCCAGCGCGATGATCCCGCCGAGCAGCGAAGCGCGCATCCCCATCCACAACATCAATGTGAAGCCGAACGCCCCGAAGACGATGGAGGGCACGCCCCACAGTACGTCCAGGGCCAGGCGCACCACTTCAATGACCCGCGCGTTTTTGGTGAACAGTTGCAGATAAAACACCACGCCCAGGCTGACGACGAAACTCAGCGCCGTCGCGCCGCCGGCCAGCGCCAACGAGCCGGTGATCGCGTTGAGGATGCCGCCTTCCTTGCCCAGGTAATAGCCGCCTTTAGGGACTTGCGTCACCATTGCCCAATTGAGCGCGGGCAGCCCCTTCGCCAGAACGGTCGCCAGAATGAGCGCCAGACTGCCGAGGACGACGACCATCGAGGCGATCATCAGCCCAATGAAGACGCGCTCCTCAACGTGTTTGCGTTTGAGTCGTCTCATCCTTTGTAGTCCTTAGTCCATAGTCCGAAGTCCGTCATTCTCGCCTCTTGCCTCCTGCTTCTTGCTTCCTTATATTGCCCGTTTGATAGCTCGCAGCAGGAACAGGCGCGCGATGATGGTGAAAATTAACACAATCAGCAACAGGATGAACGCCGCCGCCAGCAGCGCGGCATCGTACAGGGGGATGGACATCATCTCGCCGTAGTTGTTGGCGATAAGCGCCGAGAGGGGATAGCCCGCGTCGAAGATGGAGCGGGGGAGCTGCGGCACATTGCCCACCACCATCATCACCGCCATCGTCTCGCCGAAGGCGCGCGAGAAGCCGAGGATGATGGAGGCGAAGATGCCCGGCAGCGCGCGGCGCAGCACGACGCCCTTGACGGCTTGCCAGCGCGTCGCACCGAGCGAGAGCGCCGCTTCGCGCAGGCCGCCCGGCACGGCGAAGATCACCTCCTCCGCCGTCGAGATGATGACCGGGAAGACCATCGCCGCCAGCACGATCCCACCGGCCAGGATGCTGTAGCCGGTGGGATTCTGTGTCTGTAACCACGGCACATTCGCAAAGTACTGCTGGCTCCACGGGATAAGGGCGTCGCGGATGACCGGGACAATCATCAGTGTGCCCCACAATCCGTAGACCACCGAGGGGATGCCGGCCAGCAGGTCAATCAGCGGTTTGACGATGTCGCGCAGGCGGCGCGGCGCGTATTCGGCGAGGTAGATGGCGCACAGCAGACACGGCGGGACGGCCAGCAGCATCGCCAGCAGCGTGACCGACAGTGACCCGGCGATGAATGGGAGAAATCCAAATTCTTTCTGTAGCGGGCGCCACGCCGACGCGGTTAAAAGTTTGCCCAGCGGGACAATGTCCAGTAAGGGACGAGCGCGCAGTAGCAGCGCCGCCGCGATGACTGGCGCCAAAACGGCGGCTAATGCCGTGAGCGTTCCCATCCCCCATCCAGCAACCCGCTCCTTTTGCTGACGCCCAGACAAATTCTTCACGCTATAAACCTTCCTACTCCTTACTCCCTACTCCCTACTCCTTACTCCATTTTCTCCAATTCCGTCTTTACCTGCGCCTCAGTGAGTGGAATGTAGCCGGTCGGTTCGGCGAAGCTCTGCCCCTCGGTCAGCGTCCAGCGGATGAAGGCCAGCGCCAATCCAGTCGGCTTGCCTTTGGTGACGAGGTTGAGACCCCGCGCAGGCGGCGACGGATAGCGACCTTCGGCGATGGCGAGCATCACGCCTTGCTTGTCGGCGTAATAGTTCTCGGCATCGTCTAGGGTATTGTTCTCATTCACATCTATGGGCGCGATTTGAATGTTCTCGATGGGCCTGGCAGTGTTCATATCGTAGGCAAAGTTGAGGTTGTTGAAGCCAATCCCTAGCGGGTCTTTGGCGACGGCTTCCGCCAGACCCGGGTCGCCGTAGACGGCCACGCCCTGCAAATCCTCCTGTTTGTACTTGCCGAGGTAGAGCGCCCAGGTTTCGGCAGCGCCGCAGGCATCGGAGCGGGTGTAGATGTGGATTTCGTCGGTGATGCTGGCGTCGCCGAGCACATCACCCCAGGTCTTGGCCTTGCCTATCCAGATGGCCTCGAAGTCGGCGCGGGTGAGACCCTGCGCCTGAATCCTGGCAAGCTGCGGATTGCGGGCGTTGATGGTCGGCAGCACAGCATCGGCGACCACCGTGACCCAGAACGCGCCCTGGTCAATCTCCTCTTGCTTGACCTCACGGGAGACCATCCCGATATCGGCGGCCCCGGACAGCGCATCGGTCATTCCCTTCCCGGCCCCGCCGGCCGAGATGTCGAACTGGACATCGGGATATACCTTCTGGAATTCTTCACCCCATTGTACAACCATCGGGTATAAAGCCCAAGCGCCGGAAATGGTGAGTGTCCCGCTTAATTTCTCGCCGTCGCCTGACTCCCCTGTTTTGCTGCATCCGCCGAAGAGCAGACTCAAGAGGATCACTACCGCGAACACCCTGAAACAGGATTTATGCCACATATTCACCTCCTCACTCATTTCTTCTTACTCTCTACTCCCTACGGCTTACCAGATCCGCCAACGTTGTGTTTTCCATCATCTCGGCGACGACATCACGGACTTGCTTCATCACTTTGCGCAGGCCGCACGACTCCATATCCGGGCAGCCGCAAGGCTCGAAGGCGGTCTCGCTGACGCAGGGGACAGGGGCCAACGGACCGTCCAGCAGGCGGATGACTTCGGCCAGCGTGATCTGCTCCGGCGGGCGGGCCAGGGCATAGCCGCCTTGCGGCCCTTTTTGACTGTTCACGATCCGCCCGCGTTTTAGGGCAACCATAATCTGTTCTAGGAATTTGGTGGGGATGTTGTTCCGTTCGGCCAATTCTTTGTTGGGCACAGAACCATCGTCGTAGCGCGCGGCCAAATCTTGTAGAGCGCGCAAACCGTATTCTCCACGTTTTGATAGTTTCATAGCTCGCTCGTAAGGTAAAAACATATAAATCATATAGGTTTACTAGATTTAGTGTATGGGATTTTGTGGCCTTTGTCAAGAGGCAAAAACGCGAATTTGGTTACATCAGCCCTGAAAATGGACATTTTCACAGAATATAGTAAAAAGATGATTGGGATTACCTTACAAAAACGGTTTTTGCTCTTATTTGAGGAGGGATTACCTATGGAGATGCTGCCTGAATTTCCTTTCACATGCCAACTTGTAAAAGACAATAGGCCAATGGGTGTGACCGGCTACAAAGCCAGGGCAACGCAAAATGAACTCATCATCGGTGATGACCACATCCCTTACGATGCTATCGCGATAGCCTATCAGCAGGATAACCGAGTCGGCCTCGTCGTGGCTTGCCCGGATGCGCGAGGCGACGAAAATCAGCGCCCATTATGGATAATGTGAATGCGTATTGTGAATTTCCCCGCTGATGATGTAGATATAGTCCGACAGGCCGCGACTTTACTCGTCGAAGCCTTCGAAGTCCACGCGCCCAACGCCTGGCCGGATATGGACGCCGCGTTGGAAGAAGTGCATGAAGCGCTGGAACCCGAAAAGGTTTGCCGGGTGGCACTCAACGAACAGGGAGAGGTCCTGGGTTGGGTCGGCGCGATCCCTCAATATGAAACCACCGGCTGGGAATTACATCCCCTGGTG
>DAOUAQ010000066.1:0-2932 GCA_034433375.1 Anaerolineae bacterium
GCGTCCCAGATTAGATACTTGAGCATACAATTGCCTCACTGCGCCAAACATCCATTATAGCAGACCTGTCGGGTTTCGGGAAATACGACCGGGAGTTTCGCAGCATCACGCCCTACCGGGATCGGCATTTTCGGGGTATACTATGCGCAATGAGGTAAGAATGACACGCATCATCAGCATCCTCAATTACAAAGGCGGCACAGGAAAGACAACCACGACCGTCAACCTGGGCGCAGGACTGGCGTTGCGCGGGGCGCGCGTCCTGTGCATGGATATGGATCCGCAAGGCAGCCTGGGGACGTGGCTGGGCGTCCGGCATCCGCGCGGCAGCGCCGACGTGATGCTCGGGTACGCCACCCCGGAAGAGTGCATCGTTCCGGCGCGGGAGAACCTCGATCTCATCCTGGGCAGTCAAGCCCTGGTGCGCGTCGAAGGACAACTGTGGAAGATCAACGACGAGCGCATCGCCCGGCGCGTCCTCTACCACACGATGAAGCCGGTCAACGGCTACGACTACATCCTGCTCGACTGCTCGCACAGCATCAGTATGCTCACGCACAACGCGCTGCTCTACGCCACCGAACTCATCGTCCCGGTTTCAACCGACTACCTGGCTATGGTGGGCATCCGGCAGGTCATTGACACGCTCAAGACCATCGGGCGCATCCCCGATCACCAGCTACGGCTGACGTTGGTGGTGCCAACGATGTACTACGGGCGATTGCGTAAAGACCGCGACGTGCTGCAACTGCTGGAACAGTACTTCCGCGGAAAAGTCGCCGATCCCATCCGCGCCAACGTGAAGCTCGCTGAGGCATCCAGCCATCAACAGAGCATCTTCGAGTACGCGCCGCACAGTCCCGGCGCGCTAGATTACGCCCATCTGGTCGAAAGGGTGATGGCCGATGTCTGACGAAGAAAAACGCCACCCACCGCGCGCGCTTGGCGACAATCCCTTTGCCGGTATGGACACCCTCGAATGGCTCGGCATCGAAGCGCCGCCCATGCCGGAAACTCCAGCGCCAGAGCCGGTGACCGCCGGCCCGCTCGAACCCGACACGCTTCCGGCGCTCCATCTTCCTGATGACGAGGCTGAACGCACTCTCCAGGAATGGCTACGCGAAGAAACGCCGCCGGAAAGCCCACCCGATGCCATACCCGCGCCAGATGCCCAGGCGCAATTACTCGCGCGCTTGCTCGCCGAACAAGAGAAAAACCGGGATGTATAGAAACAATCCCTTGATAGAAATTTGTCAACGGACTGAGCGGATTTTAACGGATTTGTGTCTTTTCAATCAGTTTCATCTGTTGACAGTTTCAGAGCGAGTTTGCTTTTTCATGCCGGTATGCTATCTTAAAAGCAATCCAGGCAACAAAGGAGTTACAGCCAGGCGGTCCAAGAACGCCTGCAACGCGCCAACAAGGATATAGCTGCTGGGCGCTATATGGAAGCAGAGACCGGTAACATCGAGGCAGCGTTGGAGTGGCTTGCGGCATCTTCCAGCAAGAAGGCAACACTTACATTCTCAATCCAGAATGGAGGATAAACAATGATGAGTGAATTTGTATCACCGACTCAGACGATGTCGCCTCGCGTGCAGCAAGCCTTTCACAGTGATATGAAATTGCTTCCTCGTGAGCGCCTAACACTAGCAAAACTTCTCCTGGAAAGCGTGCTGAGCGATACGCACCGCGAAGAAGCTGACTGGATGGCATTGGGTTTAGAGACCTTCCAACAAGACTGGGACAATGCCGACGATGCTATTTATGACGAGTGGAGAGAGTATTGTAAACGCGATGCGCAACCGGGTGTATTGCCCGATGCAGCCGCCAAACACGATAAGTATTTGTATAGCAAGGCCGTCTGAAGCTATTTATGCACGGAGGAAACAAATGAGTATCATATAATTACAACATTGTAGTCGCCGCGATGCAATCCCGCGAAACGACGCCGATGAGAGCGCTCAATGGATAAGGCGCTGCTGGACACCGACATTTTCTCCGAAATCCTCAAGGGCACCAATCGTATCCAAAGCCTCGGCTATGCCTTGCAGCTAGATAACTGGCGTTAACTGCTCTATACAAGGAGGTACTGCCTATGCCAATGACATAACACCCGCCAACACAACATAACCACAAATTTCATACTACCCCACCATCTCCCACTCGCCATTCGCCATTCGCCATTCGCAATTCGTAATTCACTATTCACCCATTCAAAAAAGGAGATTTCCCATGCACACACCACAACCGTTCGCGCGCCGCGCAGCCCTGGCGGCCATCGTTTTGATCAGCCTGTTGGCGTCGAGTTGGGGCGCAGCGCGGGCCGCGCAGCCCGCAGTCGCAAAGAACGATAACATTTTACCCCCCCCGCACATTTGAGATTGCTCGACCTCGTTGAGACACAAAATCTCTTTCGAAACACAACGCTTTCCCCGTTTACCCCCTGGCGCGTCGAACCAGAGACGCGCAGCGCGCAGCTCGATTGTTCAACCGTCACCGAAATCCCTCAAACACAGTGCGAGGCGCTGGTAGCCCTCTACAATGCCACCGGCGGGGATAACTGGACCAACAAAACCGGCTGGCTGGCGACGAATACGCCTTGCAGTTGGTTTGGGGTCACATGTGCATCTGGCAATGTAACGCAACTCTCCCTTAGCAGCAACCGGCTGAGTGGAACTATCCCGCCTGAGATCGGCAACCTCACTGCGTTGCAGCAACTTCGCCTAAACCAAAATCAACTGAACGGACCTATCCCGCCCGAGATCGGCAACCTCACAACGCTGACGACGCTCTACTTGTACCACAACGGACTGATTGATGCCATCCCGTCGGAGATCGGCAATCTCACCAAGTTGACGGAGCTTCACCTGGCCGTGAACCAACTGACCGGTGACATCCCACCGGGAATCGGTAATCTCACTGCGTTGCA
>DAOUAQ010000067.1:0-10394 GCA_034433375.1 Anaerolineae bacterium
CTGGCAACCGAGCGCGGGAATCCGCAGATCGAGCCTGAGCATCTGCTGCTGGCGCTGCTGGAACAACACGACGGGATTGTGCCGCAGGTGATGCTGCGCCTGGGCGCCGATCCGCAACGGCTGCGCGTAGACCTGGAGCAGGCCATCCAGCGGAAACCGCAAGCGCGCGGAGCGGCGGCGCAAGTGGGTCTGTCTCCGGCCTTGTCGCGTATCTTGCAGGCGGCGGAACGCGAAGCCGCCGGTCTGCGCGACGACTACGTCAGCGTGGAGCACATCCTGCTGGCGATGGCCGATTCCAGCGCCGGCGATATCGCGCGCTTTCTCGCGGCGCAGGGCGTCAACCGCGAGTCCGTGCTGCGCGCGCTCACCTCGATCCGTGGCGGGCAGCGCGTCACCTCGCAGAATCCAGAGGGGACGTACAACGTGCTGGAAAAGTACGGGCGCAATCTCACGCAGCTCGCGCATCAGGGCAAACTCGACCCGGTGATCGGGCGCGACGAAGAAATCCGCCGCGTGATGCAAATCCTCTCGCGGCGCACCAAGAACAACCCCGTCCTCGTCGGCGACGCCGGGGTAGGGAAGACCGCCATCGTTGAGGGGCTGGCGCAGCGCATCGTGCGTGGCGATGTGCCCGAAGGCTTGAAGGAGAAGGACATTTTCCAACTGGATATGGGCGCGTTGATCGCCGGCGCCAAATATCGCGGCGAATTTGAGGAGCGGCTGAAGGCCGTTCTCGACGAAATCGCGCGTTCCGACGGCAAAATCATCATGTTCATTGACGAAATTCACACCGTCGTCGGCGCGGGCAAGGCCGAGGGCGCGATGGACGCCGGCAACCTGCTCAAGCCCATGCTCGCGCGCGGCGAACTGCACACTATCGGCGCGACGACTTTGGACGAATACCGCAAGTACATCGAGAAAGATGCGGCATTGGAACGGCGCTTCCAGCCGGTCTACGTGGACGAGCCAGACGTAGCGGACACCATCAGCATCCTGCGCGGTCTCAAGGAGCGCTACGACACCCATCACGGCGTCCGCATCCAGGACGCGGCGTTGATCGCAGCGGCGACCTTGAGCGACCGCTACATCGCCGACCGCCAGTTGCCCGACAAAGCGATTGATCTGGTGGACGAGGCGGCGGCGCGTTTGCGGTTGGAGATTGACTCCAAGCCGGCCGATCTCGATGAGATTGACCGCCGGGTGATGCAGTTGGAAATCGAGCGTGTGGCCCTTCAGCAGGAGAAAGACAAGGCCAGCAAAGAACGCCTGGGCAAATTGGAGCAGGAATTAGCGAATCAGAAAGAGACAAGCAACGCCCTCCGCGCCCGGTGGGAGCAAGAGAAGGCCATCATCCAGGAACTTCAGGACATCCAGAAGCGGACAGAGGCGCTCAAGGTGGAAATCGAGCAGGCCGAGCGCAACAACGACTACGCGGGGGCGGCGCGCCTGCGCTATGGCAAGGCGCAAGAGTTCGAACGCGAAGCGGAGGCCGCCGAAGCCCGTCTGGCGCAGGTACAAGGCGACATGCCATTGCTGCGGCAGGAAGTCGGCCCGGAGGAAATCGCGCGCGTCGTCTCCAACTGGACGGGCATCCCCGTCTCGCGGTTGATGGAAGGCGAGCGCGAGAAACTGATGCGCATGGAAGACGAACTGCACAAGCGCGTCGTCGGGCAAGACGAGGCCGTGCGCGCTGTCTCCAATGCCGTCCGCCGTGCCCGCGCGGGCCTGCAACCGCCGAACCGGCCCATCGGCACCTTCCTCTTCCTGGGGCCGACGGGCGTCGGCAAGACGGAACTGGCGCGCGCCCTGGCCGAATTCCTCTTCGACACTGAAGAGGCGATGGTGCGCATTGATATGAGCGAGTACCAGGAGAAGCACACCGTCTCGCGGCTCATCGGCGCGCCGCCCGGCTACGTCGGCTACGACGAAGGCGGGCAACTCACCGAAGCGGTGCGGCGGCGGCCCTACAGCGTCCTGCTGCTCGACGAAATCGAGAAGGCGCACGCAGAGGTCTTCAACGTGTTGCTGCAACTGCTCGACGAAGGCCGTTTGACCGACGGGCACGGGCGGACCGTCAATTTCACTAACACCATCGTCATCATGACGAGCAACACCGGCAGCCGGTGGATCAAGGAGCTAGGCCCAGAGGCGGCGCGGGCGCAGGTGATGGCGGAGCTGGATCGCACGTTCCGCCCGGAATTCCTGAACCGCATTGATGACACGATCCTCTTCGGCGGCCTGACGCGCGAGGACTTGAAGGCCATCGTCGGCATCCAGGTGCGCGGGCTGCAAAAGTTGCTGCGCGAACGTGGTCTGGACATCACCGTGAGCGACGCGGCGCAGACGTATCTGGCGGACGAGGGCTACGATCCCGTCTACGGCGCGCGCCCGCTCAAGCGCGCGATCCAACGCCACCTGCAAGATCCGCTCGCGCTGGCGGTGCTGGAAGGACGCTTCGCCGAGGGGCAGACGATTCATGTGGATGCGCAAGACAACCATCTGCTCTTTGCCGCCTAGTTGCTGATGTGTTGCGTGATTTCGATAACCGGGGTGTACATTGCCCCGGTTTTTTGTTGCCTGAAGGTATGATTCAAACTTGAATTCAACCAAAACAAACAGGCTATTGACGATTGTGAAAAAAAGCTGTACAATAACTATATCTTCGCTTTGTGCTACTTGTCTTTTACGTTCTTCTCCTCCCTGGAATCTGTCTTTGTCCTTGCTATACAAATGCGCAGGAAAGAAGTTTTAAATTTATGGAGGTGAAGCAATGAAGGCGAATAAATGGCTGTGGATTGTGTTAGGTGTTACTCTGAGCGCCGTTGTGTTGTTGGGGTTTTTGTTTTTAGCTGCATCTCGTGATGTATTTGCACATGCGGGGCAATCACCTGCGCAGCCCGGTGTAGCGATTTCGCCTGGTGTGACCGGTCGAGTGAACGGAGGCGACGTGGTGACTTACTATCACACGATTACGAACACCGGCGGCGCTCCAGGATTATTTAGTATCTCTGCCCGCGCTTCGGAGGAATGGCCGCTTTACTTCTACAATACCCAATTCCCCACTGGCACCGTGTTTGTTTTGCCCTTCATGTTGCTGGCTGACGAGACAGCGACGATAGCTGTACAGTTGACTGTACCTAAACTCGTCCGTCCTGGCACGGTGAATACTACGTGGGTTACTGCTACGGCAACGTTTACCTCTACTTTTCCTTATGCGTATGCGGCTGCTCAGAATACGGCAATTGTCCTGAGGCGGTGGTATACGCCGCTCGTAATGCGGAATTACGCCCCCTTCCTCAATGGTGATTTTTCCAATGGATTGCTAGGGTGGACGGTGAATGGTGTGTTGGGGGCAGCGCTGGATGTGGATCCCGACCAGCCTGCCAATCCAGTTGGGCGTGTTGGCAATCCTGGTTTTTCCTGTTTGGGAGTTCCGAGAGGCTATGGCAGCCTGAGTCAGACTTTTTCTGTGCCGCAGGCCCCGCCGGGAAAGTCTATGCATCTTCAATTCCGTTATCGCATTTACTCTAATGATCAAAATGTGAGCTTGAGTAGTGATAAAGATACTTTTGATGTTTTGGTCAATGGTGAACTTCGGTGGCGTGATGCCAATCGTGGGGCTTTTAATTATTGCAGTGTTCCACCTTATGATTTGGGTTGGAAACTTGCTGACATTAACTTAGGTGCGAATGGTATGTTGGTCGAATTGGCCTTCCAAGCACATAACCGTTTCGACACATTTTATAACACTTATGTGTTAGTTGATGATGTCGAAATTTTTGTTGGGGATTAACTGGCTTTCATTACGGCGTTACCCTTTATTAAACATGGAGGTATATACTATGTTACATAAGCGGAAAACGATATGTTATCTCAGTTTGTCACTGGCTGTGGTTCTTGGCTCACTACTGGCTTTGTTCCTCGCCGTGACAGCAGCGCAGGCTGCGCCCTTGCCGGATGCCCCATGGAACCCCAATGTCAAGGTCAACGATGATGCTGTTGGTGTCGCCAATCAAGGGTCTCCGGCTCTGGCGGCTTCTAAAATCACCAGTGATGTGTTTGCCATCTGGCTGGACTGGCGCAACGATGACGCCGACGTCTATTTCGCGCGTTCCCTCGACGGTGGGAAGACCTGGGGCGCAAGCGTTCGCGTCAATCACGACGCCGGCTACGGGCAATCTTCCCCCGATATCGCCGTCAATGCGACGGGAGTGTTGCACGCTGTCTGGTCTGACAGCCGCGCGGAAACTTCGGACATCTACTATAGCCGCTCTACGAACGGTGGCCAGACGTGGAGCGTCGAGGTGCGCGTCAATGACGTTCTGGCCGGTTCGCAGTACGACCCTGCGATTGCCGCGCTTGGCAATGCTGTCTGCATCGCCTGGGTGGATGGCCGGGTCGCGGATGGCCGGGACGTTTATGTGAGTTGCTCTGCCGATGGCGGCGTGACCTGGGGAACCGATACTCGCGTCAACGACGATACCGGCGCTGTTTACCATTACAACCCCGATATTGCGCTTGGCACGGCTGGACTTCCACACGTCATCTGGGACGACAACCGCGGCGGAACCGCCGACGTTTACTACACCCATCTTGCGCCGACCGGTGGCTGGAGTGCTAATGTCCGGTTGAATGGTACGACCACTGGTTCGCAGTTCAACCCGTCCATCGCGGCGGCCGGGAACACCATCCACGCCGTGTGGACAGATTACAGCGGCGGCTTGAGCTATGTGTTCGGTGACGTTTCCACGGATGGCGGCGTCACCTGGGGACGGGATTGGCAGATCAGCGCCACCGACCACGCCGACAGCCCGGACGTGACCATCAATGGGCAGGGGGCTGCCTGGGCGACGTGGCGCGTCATCAGCAGCACCTATCGCCTGTACGCCGACACTTATGGTCCGAACGGCTGGTCTCCTGTGGATGGGGTGATCACCGAAACCACAGGTTATCTGCAGGTCCCGGCTATGGGCGCCGGCGCAACGCGGGTCTACGTGGCATGGGATCACTATTCCGAGACGGATGAGGACGTGCTCCTTTCGCTATGGGATGGCGTAGCCTGGAGTGATGCGATCCAAATCAACGACGAGGGCGACGCGCTTCAGGCATACCCGGCCATCGCCATCGGCAATACGGGGCGGCTGTATGCGGCCTGGGCGGACCATCGTACCGATCTATACCAGTTTGCTCTGTATGCCGACTACTCACTTGATGGCGGCGCAACCTGGCACACTGACGTGCGCGTGGACGACAGCCATCCACCAAATGAGTCCCCGGCCATCGGCGCGACGGGCGCGCTGACAGTTCACGTCGCGTGGGCAGACACGCAGTATGAGTCTGGCGGCGTTATTTATTACGACCGTTCCGGCAACGGGGGACTGACCTGGGGTGTGGATCAGCCCTTGAATGAGGGAATCTATGGCAGTGGCGCTGCGTCGCCGGACCTGGTGACGCGCGGGACGCAGGAAGTGTTTGTCGTCTGGGCGCAGTATAGCAGCCTGTACCTGACCTATTCGGCGGACGGCGGAACGACCTGGATTTCGCCCACGCAGATCATCACCAGCGATGGCAACATCGCCACTCCCACCATCACCAAAGATGCCGCCGGGACACTGCATCTGGCGTGGCTGGAGACGCTCTGGACGCAGCCTAACCAGTATCACATTGGCTACGCGCGCTCACTTGACAGCGGCGTGACGTGGCTCAACCGGCAGTTCGTGGATGGCGGCGCGCCCGGCACGATGCGCAGCAGCCCCGACATCGCCGTGAATCCGGTCAACGGCTACGTTCATCTTGTCTGGGACGACGACCGCAACGGCGCGAAAACCATCTTTCACAACGCTTCTGCGAACGGCGGCGTGACGTGGGGGACGCCCGCCGCTATCTTGAAAGGCCCGGCTGTCCAACCGGCGATTGCCGTGGACGGCGCTGCCGTTATCTTCGTCCTCTGGCAGGACGGCCTTGAGGGCGACACCAACATCGCCTACAGCACCTCCGTGAACGACGGCGCGTCCTGGAGCGCGCCGGGGCGTGTCAACGACGACGCCACTGCTTTCCCGCAGCGCCAGCCGGCCGTCGTTGCCGGGAACAGCGCCTACGCCGTGTGGAACGACTTCCGCCGCGTCAACTGGGACATCGAATCTGCCGGCCTGGTGCTGGCTTGCCCGGCGCCGTTGGAGGGCGTATCCATCACCGGGCCATCCACAACGCTGACCGGTGTGCCGGTGCGCCTTCAAGCTGTCGTCTCGCCCGCGACAGCGTCTCCGCCGCTGACCTTCGTGTGGACGCCGCGTCCGGCGGCAGGGCAGGGAACGGCGACGGCCACCTACTACTGGCAGACGCCCGGCGTCTATCCGGTGGAGGTGAAGGCGAGCAACTGCGGCGGCAGCGCTACGGCTGCGCATCGCGTCTCCGTTACCGCGCCGGTGCGCCTGCTGCCGTGCGTGGAAGGGCGCGTCTACTACGCGACGACGGCGCTCCCAGGGGTGCAAGTGCAGTTGATCGCCGGTTCGAGCGCGAGCGGGACGGTGCTGCAGACCACGACGACCGATCCTGGTGGACGCTATCGCTTCTGCAATGTGGAGCCGGGCACGTATCAGCTCAAACGCTACGGCCCCACGCCAGACTACATCAATTGGGTGGCGGACAGCCTCATCATGGGCGCCAGCAATGTGATCAAGCACCTGGACTTGCCCAAGAAGATGACGCTTCTCACGCCCGCTCAGGGCGCGCTCATTAACACGACCATCCCCACGATGACCTGGCAGGCGTTGCCGGAGGCCGGGCGCTACACCTTCCAACTGAACAAAACGGCGGATTGGACGCTCGTGGAGCACACCAACAACATTGTGGGTACGGCCCATCAGGTTCTCGCGCCGTTGAACTGGAACACGGGCTATACCTGGCAGATTGACGCCTACACCGGGACGCATTGGGTTGGCTCGACCTCAACCGCATTTACCTTCACCACCTCGTCGCCGATCATTATCGTCATCCCGCCTCTCGTGGAAATCAACTCGTCGCTGCGCCTTGAGGAAGCTGCTGAGGGCGTAACGGTCAATAAGCTCATCGGTGATGGCACCGGGAAGACAGCCTACAACTATGTAGATGTGGTGGCTTATGTTTCCACCCAGGTAGGAGCTGCGGCCTCGAATGTTGACGTTATCCTCACTGTACCCGGTAACGCGCTCGGCGCGCCGGTCCACACATGGGTGCGCGATACCTACGGCGCGGCGCAGACGGCGACGACTTCGACAGCCCTGGGCGGCGGACAGTACAAAGTGACGACGAACCTGACCAAAGGCTGTTTCTGGTGGTTCTGCCCTTACCGCAAGCAGGTGGTGTGGCGCTTCCGTATTCCCAACACCATCGCGCCGCAGACGCTCAACTTACAGAGCCGCGTACAGCGGACGGAGTACTGGGTCTTCAATAGCTTCTCCTCCGCCAGGCTGCGCCTGGTCAGCACTGCCGGGGCGCTCATTGTCGCCAACCGCGCGCAACTGTACGACAATTACACCAGCTACGAAGTCACCAGCCTGTTGGCGCGGCTTTACAACGTGGCGCAGGGCGCGCCCTATAACGATCAACCGCTCGGTGTCGTCTACAACGCCGATCTCTACGATACCGACGTGCGCGACTGGAACAATACCACGGTCAACTACACCAATGAAACCACCGCCAACGCCGTGGCGACCGAGCTGGATGATCTGATCAACGACTGGGTCGAGGACGGCACGTGGACGTGGTCGTACCATTTCTTCTTCTCGACTACCGTCAGCGCCGACATCTATCCGTACTACTTGCTCCTTGTCGGCGACGACGATGTGCTGCCATTCTACCGCTACAACGATCCCTTCAACGACGAGGCCGGTTGGACGGTGACATCGGCGACCAACCCCCAAATTCGCGCGACGGACAACGATTATATCCTCTCGGATGCGCCCTACGCTGATCTGTGGGGCGGCGCCGATTGGCAGGTCGGCGATTTGGAACTGGCGGTCGGGCGCTTGTTGGGCGCAACGGCGGATGATATGCGCTATTTGCTCAACAACAGCCTGGCAACCGATGGCGGCACGTGGCGCGCGGTGATGGCGAGTGTGGATGGGTGGGAATTGGGATATAACAATCCGAGTTGCGGTAGCAACAAGGTCGCCGACGTGTTGAACGTGCCGGCGCGGCTGGTGGCGCGGGGATTCGATGTGCGCAACGATTCCGAAACGCCGCGTACCGTGGACGTGATGTCGCCATTCGACGCGAACTGGATCACCGGCTTCCGCAACGCGGCGAACGCCGGAATGGACATCTTCTTCATTGGCGGACACAACAGCTACAATTCTGCCGGAATTCCAGAGAATGATTTCACCCCCGATGACACGTGTTCCGGCGGGACCTGCGGTTACAATCGCTTCGACAACGATCATCCGCTGACCTTTATCGTTGGTTGTCACGGCGGTTTACCCGTGCCTGCCGTCGGCGGGCGCGGCGGCATTGATGACAATATGGTGTACGACGTTGTCCACGAGGGCGGTCGCGCCTACGTCGGCGCGACCGGCTACAGTTACGGCTCGCCGGGCAGCCTGTGTCATGCCACCTGGGGTGAAAAGCTGCTCCAGCACTTCTTCGACGAGTTCCTCAAGAGCGGGACGGAAAGCCGCACCATCGGCGATGCGCTGCGGCGGGCAAAGGACGTCTACCCCTTCGGCCAATACAATCCCGGCACGAGCGCGACCAACGGCGACGCGCTGGATCGCAAGACCGTCACCGAGTTCAACCTCTATGGTGTGCCCTGGCAACGGTTGGATTATCCGGGCGGGATGTCGGCGGTCGGCGGTCAGCCATCAGCCATCAGCGGTCAGCCATCGGCGGTGCGGGTGGATGCCGGGAGTATTGTCCAGGCGGACACGTACCGCTACACACGCACGATCACGGTGGACATCGCCGGGTACGACGTGACGCAAGTGCTGACCGGCGGCGTAACCTATGACGTGCTTTCGATTCCCGGCGGCGATATGGCCGTCGCGCCGAATTTGCCGCTGCTACCTTACGTCAAGGGCTATACGCTGACGCTGCCCATCAGCGCCACCGTGCAAAGCATCACGTTGGCGGGTTCCACCTGCGGCGATGAGGCCCCGCGCGAAGTCCCCATCATCGTCGCGCAGCCGTGGTCAGAGGGGGGCACAACCTTTACAACGACGACCGACATCAATACGCTCTATCCTGCGCCCGACAATCTCGTTGTGGGGCAAATGCAGGACGGCCGGATGCTGTTCACCCTCTTCCCCATCCAACACAACCCCACGAACAACCAGACGCGCTTCTGCTCGCAGATGGTGATCGAAGTTGTCTACGATGCGCCGGTCGCCCTGGCCGTCTCGAACGTGGCCCCGCTGGCTGAGACGCTGACGCCCGGCGCGCCCATCAGCGTCACGGCGCGGTTGGAGAACGTCACGGACGAACTGCTGACGGTGACATCCACGCTGACTTTGCTGGATGCCGAAGGCCACGAGATGGGCTGGCAGGACGACGGCCCGTTCTCCGTGCCGTCGGACGGTCAGCAGAGCATCGAGGTGGGATGGGATGGGACGTTGCCGGAAGGCGCTTATGGCCTGCTGTTGGCGTTCTGGAAGGATGGCGTGGTTATGGGGCTGGCGACAACGCGCGTTGACATTGTGGGCGGCGCACTCACCGCGCTGGAAGTCCCAACGGTTACGCTGGCGATGAGCGACACGGCGACCTTCCGCGTGACCTTCACCAATTACCGCGCCGAGCCGGTCACAGTCACCGCGCACTTGGCGATCTACGATGGCGACGGCGGCCTGGTCGCGCTTCTGTCGCCGCAGCTTGATGTGGCGGCGAACGGGGAGCACGTCTTCACGTTCACCTGGGAGGTAGGACCAAGCGCGGGCGACGTCTACGAAGCGCAGGCGCGCATCGTGCGCGAGGACGAGACGCAGTATGGCCCACTGGCCGGCGAGTTCACCGTCGGCAGTGTGCTCAACGCCGTTTTCCTGCCGGTTGTTCTGCGTAACTTCTGAGGTTCAGCGCAAATCATCGGGGCGACCGTGAAAGGTCGCCCCGATTCTGTTTGCGTAAAACGTGAAACGGAAAGCGTGAGACCCTATCAAGAGTGACGTTGACTTATCTTTCAAACTTCCTATACTAACCCGTGTTCTAATTCCTGATTTCTGGCGAGATCAAATGCAACCTTTAACGTATGCTCAAACCCATCACGACAAATTTCTGGACGAACTCAAGGCTTTTTTGCGCATCCCAAGCGTCAGCACGCAGGCCGAGCACAAGGCCGACATCGAGCGTGCGGCGACGTGGCTGCGTGATGCGCTGCTGGACGTGGGCTTCCCCACAGCGGAAGTCAAGCCCACCACAGGCCATCCCAT
>DAOUAQ010000068.1:0-10849 GCA_034433375.1 Anaerolineae bacterium
TGGATGCTCGACCGAGGCGCGTATTACGCTTCTGAAATGAGCGTCGACGTGGGTGTGGTCACCAACAAGGCGTGGTCCGGGATGCTCTCGGGCGAAGGCTTCTTCCAGACCAAAGTGTCCGGCAGGGGGAAGGTCGTCATCACGTCGCAGGGCCCGCTGGAGACCGTCGAGCTGAACAACTCGAAGCTGGTGGTGGATGGGACGTTTGCCGTCGCCAGAACCGGCAACATCGAGTTCAAAGTCGAAAAGGCCACCAAGGGGCTGTTCGGCACAGCGATTTCCGGCGAAGGTCTGGTCAACACGTTCACCGGGACCGGCAAGGTGTTAATCGCGCCGGCCGCCCGCCGCGATGCTTTCTTCGCCAATCAAATGAATGCGCTGCAAGCGCAAGTAGCCTCTTCCAAAAGCAGCTAGATTGCAGTTGTGACCAAAGAAACCGGCGAGGTATGATGACCTCGCCGGTTTTCGGTACTCGTATGGCTTTACATAAAAACCTGCATCTTACGCATGTCCGCCATCGAGGCCTTGACTTTAACCTTGCCGGTCGTCATCGCCACCAACCCACTGAGCGTTTTGTTCATCAGCCCGATGAACGTCTCCGCCGACATGGTCAAACGAATATCGGGATCATCCAGTTCTTCGCGCATTACCGGCAAGGGATGACCATCTTCAATCACCATCGCCCAGTACTCCTCCATATCGGGGAAGTAATACTGAATGGTGCGATCCCAGCCGGGTAACACCGGCGCGCCATGCGCGTCAATCATCCGCGCGCGCGCTTTCTCCAACGCCTCCAGCAGAACGTCTTGCGTCACCATCTTCGCCTCCCGCGCTACAGCGCGCCCATCCGAATGACTTCGTTGATGCCCACGCCGCCTTTGAGAGGCACAACTCGGCCATCTTTGTAGGTGAACTTACCTTCAAGCGTCACCGGGCCATCGAAGAAAAGCGACTGCCAACCGGGAACGTTATCCACCGTCAATCCTTCCAGGCGCGCCGGCGAACGCAGAATCAACGGGTAGTGCGCCAGACGCACCTTCAGCTTAAGCGTGCCTTGCGCCGCGCGCACCACGACCGCGTTCTCCAGCGGGATAAAGCGCCGCACTTCCTGCAGGAATACCCACTGCTCCGGTATGACTTCGAGACTTTGCGCCGGCATAAACTCGCCGTTGATGACCATGACCATCTCGCCCGTCTCAAAGTGGAAGGGCCGGCTTTCACTCGTCACCGACTCGCAGTGGCAGATGTACATATAGAATTCATCAAAGTGCGCGTAAATCCAGTTCATGTGGCGAATCTCGAAGAAATTGAGGGCGCTGAACCACACGTGTTCGAACAGCCCCCGCCCGACGACCGGCATCGTCTGCCCGTTGATCGTGAGTTCGCCACGCACATCCGAGAGCGACTCCGACCCGGAAACGCGGGTCACGTCCGTCACCTGGCACACCGCGCCGGCTTTATGTTCCCAATGGAGAATCGGGCCACGCGGGGTGAAGGTCAGATCGGCATGGACGCCATCTTTGGCGTAAACGATGCGCTGTTGCTCCGGGCGGCACATCGCGGTCAGGCTGCCCATCGTCACCTGGACGGTGTCGCCTTCGCTGGTATACTCCAGCGGGAGATTCTCTTCCGCCAGAATGATGTCGTTGACGGAAGTGTGCAAAATGAGCGCATCCGGCTCCTCTTCAAGCCGCAGCGGGGCCTGCGAGAATGTGAAATGGGCAAACTGGCCAAGCAAATTGCCTTCGGTGATGGAAAATTTCGCCAGTATGGGGCGGCCTTCGTGCTCGAAGTGCACGGTAAAGTACCAGTCATTGAAATGTTCTGGCTGATCCAAAAACTTAGGCGTTAATTCAGCAATGTCGAAACGATTTGAGGGGTTCATTGGTTAGTTTCCTTATCGAATAGTCTTTAGTCAAATAGTCTTTAGTCGGATCGTCTTCGTCTGGTTAATAGCCTTTGATCTCCGGCGCTTTTTCGGCCAACACTACCGGCTCCAGCCCCAACCGCGCGCGGCACTCGTCGAGGATTTTCGCCGTCGCCGACGCGCCGACGCGGGAGACGCCGAGGGCGCGCACTTCGAGCAGTTGATCGAAGGTGCGCACGCCGCCGGCCGCCTTCACCTGCACGTGCGCCGGGGAATGGGCGCGCATCAGCTTGAGATCGTCGTGCGTCGCGCCGCCAGTGCCGTAGCCGGTGGAAGTCTTCACCCAGTCCGCGCCCACTTCGCCGCAGATTTCGCACAGTCTGATTTTGTGCTCATCGGTAAGGTAGCAGTTTTCGAAGATGACTTTGACTTTCTGGCCGGCCGCGTGGGTCACGTCCACCACCGCTTTGATTTCGGCGCGCACGTAATCCCAATCGCCGCTGAGCACCTTGCTGATGTTGACGACCATATCCAGCTCTTCCCCGCCGTCCGCCAATGCCTGCTTCGCCTCGGCGACTTTGATCGCCGTGGTGTGCCCGCCGTGCGGAAAGCCGATGGTCGCGCTGGCTTTGACCGTGGAACCGTGGAGTAGCTGCGCGCAACGTTTGAGATAGTAGGGCATGATGCAGATGCTCGCCACATCGTAGGCCAGCCCCACCAGGATACCCTGTTCCAGCGTTGCCACACTCATCGTCGGATTCAACAAAGAATGGTCAATCATTTTAGCGATGTCCAGATATGTGTAATCCATTTTGTCCTCCTTAAGTATGTTTATCAGAAAGATGTATCACATTTGTTAGTATAACCCAAGTTGCCACTTGCGCATTCAAGCCGTAATGGTACACGGATGACACGGATTGTTGGGATAAAAACAGCAGAAAAATCCGAGTCCTATATCCTGAAACCAGAGCAGGTAGCAATTTGGTTTATCTTAAGATCCCTTGTGCGCCAGCGCGATCCCGCCGAGCACACCAGCCTGATTGCCCAATTGTGACGGCTCAATGCGCACGTTATCCGGCGGGAACATCCCCACGCGGCGCTTGACGACGGCGCGCACTGTGTCGAAGAGCAGCGGCCCGATCTGCGCGACGCTGCCGCCGAGCACGACGAGGTCAGGATGCAGCGTTACGACGACGTTCGCCACACCGATCCCCAGGTACTCCGCCGCACGCACGAGCGCATCACGCACGGCGGCATCACCCGCGTCTGCCGCCTGCGCCATCTCGCGGGGCGTGATGCGCGACACATCGCCGGCCACGAGGTCGTAGAGGCGCGGCGCGCGGCCCGATTGCAGCAGCCACGCGCCCTGCGCGACAATCGCCGGGCCGCTGGCAAGCGTCTCCAGGCAGCCGCGATTGCCGCAGCCGCACAGCGGGCCGTCAGGCAGAATCGTCTGGTGGCCTAGTTCGCCGGCTGCGCCCAAAGGGCCGAGGCGCAGCTTGCCCTCCACCACCACCCCGCCGCCGATACCCGTGCCGAGCGCGAAAAAGGCCATCGTCACGCCGGGCAAGTCGCGCCCCAAGCCGAACGTCAGTTCGCCCAACGTCGCCATGCGCACGTCGTTGAGCACGTAGACGGGACAGCCGAGGCGCGGCGCGAGAGCCTCGCGCACCGGGACGTCGCGCCAGTTCGTCGGCAGGTTGGGCAGGAATTTGACGACGCCGCGCTGCACGTCCGCCAGCCCCGGCACGCCCATCCCCACCGCCGCCGGGCGCTGCCCCACCTCGGCAGCGAGCGCGTCCACCCAATCGGCGATGCGCGCCAGCACCGCGTCCGGCCCCGCGTGGGAGTGCGTCGGCGTCGTCCGTTCGGCGATGATGTCGCCGGTAGATGTTCCAAACGCACAGGCTATCTTCGTGCCGCCCAAATCAACGCTGGCGTAGAGTTCAGGCTTCATTCGTCTTCCCTCCAGCATTGTCTCGTCATGGCTCACAAATCGCCATCGCCGATCATAGCGGCTTCCAGCGCGTTTACAATCGCCCGCGCGTCGTCCAGCGCAAGATTCAGTTGTTGCTGATAGTAAGAGACAGCGTCAGGTTTGCGGCCTGCACGGATCAGTTGGCGGACGTGTTCGAGGTCGAAAGCGACCAGTTGCGCTTGCCAGCCGATAGTATCGCCCCGTTCAATAGCCTCTACGGCATCTTTCGCAACTTTGAGTCCCACGCCGGTGTATTCCCGGTATATTTTAATGGCGTTGATTTTATTCTTACACTGTATCCATGTTTCGATTTGCGCGATCATAGCCTGCGCGTCGGGAGCCTGGGGCGGGACGAAAGCTAACGAGGCAGATTCGCCGCGTTCAAAGGCATCTACAGCATCTTTGGCTTCGCGCAGGCTCACTCCCGTTTGTTCACGGTAAAGTTTAGTTGCCTCGATTTTGTTCCCGCTTTGCACAAGCCTCTCAAGTTGTCCGGCATCCGGCGGCGCAAGACGTGCAGATTGTTGTTGCACGGAAGGAGCAGGTTGCCCTCGTTCCAACGCATCAATGGCGTCTTTCGCTTCTTTCAAACCACAACCCGTATGCTCACGGTACACCTTGATTGCCTCGATTTTACGGCGCTTTTTAATCAAGCGCATCACCTCATCCATCATTGTCGCGTCTCCTCAAAAATGGGAAATCTGCCGATCAGCCCATCGCAAAATCTCTCAAACGCACGGAAAATCATACGTCGGCGGATTAGCGAACCGGGTCATCTCCAGGTGCAAGCGCACCTGCGCCCACGGGCCAAGGCTAACCTGGAAGACATTGTCCTCTATCACGATCGGTTTGTCCGGCGCGCCGTCGAAGGTGGCCGTGGTGAATTGATGTTCGCCGAACGCGCCGGCCTGCACCGTCACGGCGCGGCTTTCCAGCGGGTTGGTGTTGACCAGGGTGAGCACGATGCCCTCCGGCGTGATCCGCTCCACGAGCGCGGCGACGTCCTCCGGCAGGCCAGTCCGCGCGCACGCGCCGTCGAAGTAGCGCACGCTGGCGTGCAGCAGGCCGCCGTGATAGACCGCCGCCGGCGTCCCCATCGCCATCTGGATGAGGCCCTCCGGTACGACCGGGTTGAGGTCTTGCCAGTGATGCACGTCCCAGGTGTCCAACGCCGCCCAATCGTCGGCGTCAATTTTATCCAGCCGCCGCTGCATACACGTATAGGTGTCTCCCAACACCTGGTCGGGGAAGTCGGGATTCTCGCCCATCACGTAACCGAACCACTTCTCCGGCCCAAAGTGCCCCGCTTTGCCGAAACTCGGCGGCGCGCTGTACCAGCCGGCGCGGTCGGGGAAGTGCGCTTCGATGCGCGCCCAATCCGCCGCGCTGCGACTCATAAAGTAGGCATACAGGAAGTGCTGTGACTGCATCGGGCGGTAATCGAGCCAACCGCTGTCGCTGTGGCGGAAGGGAACTTTCAGCACGCCGCCGTCTTCCTTGCGCATTGACCACAGCAGGTCGGCCTGGGAGCGATGCAGGTCAAGCCACGAATCGTCGCCAGTGAGCAGCATGGCGTTGCACCCGGCGATGAGCGTGGATTCCAGGATGATCCACGCGCCGTGCGGCCAGCGCCAACCGTAATAGCCGCCCCACCACTTGCCGCCCATCCGCTCACCGATGACGCCGTTGGGGCCGATATTGTCCGGCATGATGCCGCCGTTGCGCTCCGTCCGCTCGCGCCATGCGCCGAGGTAATCGAGCACCCAGTTTTTGTATTTGACCTCGCCCGTGTACATATATGCGCTGGTGACCAGACTGGTGGCGTTGAGGTTGAGCGGCACGTCGCCGGGGACCATCCGCTCGTTCAGCAGTTTGAGGATGGCGGCAAAGGTCGCATCGTCGTTCCAGTCCAGCTTTTTGAGCGGATCGCCGGTGAAGTCGAAGCCCGGCACGTCCTCATAAGGCGAAAGGTAATCCGCCAGCACCGGGCGATGCGTCACCCAATCCTCCGCCGACATCTCAAAACGCGGCCCCCGGCTGCCGT
This sequence comes from Anaerolineae bacterium, assembly GCA_034433375.1. Taxonomy (GTDB): domain Bacteria; phylum Chloroflexota; class Anaerolineae; order B4-G1; family SLSP01; genus DSWT01. Next base: position 5,890 of record DAOUAQ010000068.1, read on the forward strand.
TAATCGGCGAGCGGATCATCTTGAGCGCCGGGTCCCAGTTGGGCGCAGCGGGGTCTTCGCCGGTGTACATCGCGGCGAAGCGCAGGGCGCGGGTGCAATCCATGTGATGGTATGGATTCGCCAGGCCGAGGTAGTAAATGTAGGTAGAGCTTTCGCCGTGGTGCATCCAGTCGTAGTAGGCGTCGTACTCACGGTGGACTTGCCCGTAGCCGGTGAACTGCCACGTCACGGCGTTCCACTCGCTGCGCGCCAGCGCGTGGACGTGCTCGCCGCCGCCGAGGATGTAGAAGAGCGGGAAGCTGACGAAGCTCTCGTAGCCGTCGTCGGAGCCGTCCATACCGGGCCAGGCGTCGCGCCAGATCAGCGTGCCGTCGGGCCGCGTGTAGCGATCCACGAAATCCACGGCGGCGCGGTTCATCAGGTCAATCAGATAGCGCTGTTTCACCGCCCAATCCGGCGGGGTCGAGCGCCCGGTCACTTCAAGTGTGGTCAGGATTGAAGATTGGGTCATGATTAACCTCCGGGTTAGAATCGTCGCACTGTGCGTCTCAGGCTTGTCATCGCGGCCTTATCATACTCCCAAGCGGGAGAGACACAACCCGCCCGGTAACATATAACGAGCGGCGGGAGAGGTCTTCTCCCGCCGCTGTTGCCAAACCTGGTGTGCGTTTACCTGATCCGCATCTTCACAACTCAGGCTTTGTCAGAGACACCGTCCTTATGGCGTCCAGCACTGTTCAACCAGCTTGTAATTCCCCGAGGGCAAGGCAAAGCTCCACAGTGTTTTCTCGAGGAAACGATTCCACTTGCCAAAAGCCTTGAGTTCGGCAAACGCTACCAGCGAGCCGTTCAAAGCGGAGATCTGCAAGGGCACCAGCGCGCAAGCCTTGAAATTATCCATCAGGTTATAGGCAGCGGTGACCGTGGGTGGTATCTTGACCGCGATGATATCGGTTTCCATCGCCACGCCGCCGCGCAATCGCAAAAGCTGGGCATAGCCGGAAGCTGTGCCGCGCAGCGAAGCTTGCGGCGTGATGTTCAACTCGCCGGTCATATTCAATGGATTACACATACTCCAATTGTAGTGATAGTCCATCTTGAAATTGCCGTCTATCTTCAATCCCACGCCAACCACCAGCGCGCCCCAAACCGGATACTGGAAATTCGCGTTGTAGATGTCGCGGGTGGAATTGTAGATGTTCTCGGTTTTACTCGCCGCACAACTCAAGTCTTGCACTTCATCCTTGAGGGTCTTGCCAAAGATAATCAACCGGACGCCAAACTGTTGGAAATTAGTGTCTTTGGGCTTGCTCCACGCCTGGGCGGTGAGCAGCTTCTTTTCAATCTCGAAGTTGAAGTGCACAGCCCTCAGATAGAAATTGACTTCCTGCATCGCTTGCAATTCCAGGCGCGAGGCGAAAGGCGGGCTGGCCATCAGGACATGACCGGGGGCGCTGCCGCCAACGCGCTGACCGCCGAATTCCTTCGTCCAGGTTTTCTGGAAAATTCCTCCCTGGGGTGTGGGGTAGCTGTTGAGAAAATCCTTGACAGCCTGGGCGCCTACCGGACTGACGCCGCCCTTGTGATTTTTGAGCGCCAGCGCCGCGCCTTGTTTGACAAACGGACTGATACTTTCGTCCTCTAGTGCAGCAATCAAGATGCTTTCCACTTCTTGACCGGGCACTTCCTGCAATGCCTGGTAAGCCGTCCACTGCACACGCGGAGACGGGTGATCGAAATAGGCGCTCACAATGCCGGGCAAGCCGCTGTTGGCCGTATTGCCCAGAGCGGTCAACAGCAACTCGACCTCCTCATCTGTGCCGGCGCTATTCAGCCGCGTGCGCAAATCAACGTAAATCTCCGTGGCGCTGAGTGGCTGAGTGTTGGACAGCGTGCTGGCTATCGCCCCCCAGGCCAGCGTTGCCATCCTGGCGTGGGTGGTCACCACCGAGCTGTTCATAAGCGTGTGCATCATGTCCAGGACTACAGGCGCCGGTTCCTTGACCAGCGCCAGGTTGATGATTGCCTGTTCCTGTAGCGTGGTAGAAATCACCGCGGTTTGTGGATCGGCGGGGTCGAGCAGACCGGCCAGAACGGCTTGCGAGCCGGGCGAGCCTTCATAGCCGAGTAGATCGATGTAGATGCGCGCCACTTCTTCCTGATCCAGGGTGTGCAGTAAGCGCATGTGGAGTTCGCCTGGCGCAACGCCGGTGTCATCGGCGCTCAAGATCAGCGTCATACGATAAAACAGATCGAGATTGGTGGGATCGGCCTCCAAAGCATCGAATTCCGCGGCCAGGTCGAGCGTTGCCAGATCAATGCCCAGCGATGGTTCCACAGGCGCATCGAATTCGATGCCCAGACCGCCGCTTTGATACGCGGAAAAATCCAGCCCGCTCAAGGCCTGTGCTGGCAGATCTTCGATCTGCAACAGTCTGAGCGAACCGCTCGTGCTGGACGTGTTCCAGACGGCCACACCTTCTATCGTCTCTGGATCGAGCGCCTGCACATCTTCGGAGCGAATCACCTCGTGGAATCTGACGTGGCTGAAAACGCCCGTGGCGCGATCCAGCGTCATGTGAATCGTGTTGTTCAGCATATAACTGGGAATATCGCCTTGCGTGATAAAATTCTGAAAGACGTCTTGGTCAATCGTCTTAGTGAGCTGCAAGCCGGCATGGGTCAATTGCGCTGCATACTCAGCGGTATAGGTTCCTTGCGCGGAGATTTCGGGCGCAGTATAGGCGTCATCAGCCTGGAGCGTGGCCTGGAGCGAATTCAAGATACCCTTGAGCAAGTTCACGGCCACCAGTTGCGCCGTCGGAGCGTTCGACACTTCCAGAATGACCCCATCCGCGCGCTGCTTGAATACGACCGGCGTTTGCAAATCGCCCAAAAGGTCGGCGTCATCCACGAACGCATCGGGTTCGTCACCGTTGACAACGCACAGCACCGGATCAACAAAGCTGATATTTCCAACAAAAACGTCGTCCCCTTCCTTGCCGGCGATGCTGACCCGTACCGTTCCCCGCACCACCGAGGTGTTTGGCGACTCTTCACGATACCCCTCACTGTCGAGTTTACCGGCGACGACATCCGTCGTCATCTGGTACTGGTACACATACGCCTTCCCCACAACGTACTGAAGTTCGCGCAACATTGGCGATGGGGGAACAACAGCGCCTTCCATTGCAGCACTCACCAGAGGCAAATACACGAAGTTGGTGATAGGAAGGCATGGTTCGATTGTTGCGCGCGCTGCTTCGAGCTGTGTCGGTGCTAAAACCGCGTCCCCAGATGGTGCTATTGGTGATGATTGGGGCATTACAGTAGGTGAGGCTGCCAGTACAGATGGCCCGGTTAGAAATAACTGAGAGGTTGATGATATTAAGAGAAGGATAGCCAGGAACCGCCAGAGCTTTTTATAAACTGCCTTCATTTTGTCCTCCATAGTATTTTTTAATTTATAACATTTATATTATAAATATCATTTTAATATATAAATTCTATCTTGTCAAGAACAAAAGATACCCTATAATCACTCCTCAAGTTGGGGATAAGGCAAAAGCGCGGCTCGCGTGGGGAATTTTAGGACTGTGGTATTTTTCACCGCACCGAAAACGCACAAACGACAAAACAATGAAAACCAATCGAAAAATCTTGTTCATTCTCGTCATCGTCTGCGCGTGCGTGGGATGCGACCAGGCGACAAAGGCTATCGCCAAGCAACATCTGAGCGCCATAGCGCCCATCTACGCGCTGAGTGGTACAGTGGTGCTTCACTACACGGAAAATCAAGGCTCATTTCTGGGGCTGGGCGCGAGGTTGCCGGAGTCGGTACGCTTCTGGGTGTTCGTCGTGCTCGCGGGACTGCTGGTTGTGGGGATGCTCAGCTTCGTGCTCATCTCGCGCGAGCTGAACAGCGCAGGTATCGCCGGCTCGGCGTTGATCATTGGCGGCGGGGCCGGCAATCTCATTGACCGCATCACCCACAACGGCGCAGTCGTGGATTTTCTCAACATCGGGATCGGCAACGTGCGCACGGGCATCTTCAATATGGCGGACGTCGCCATCATGGCCGGCATTGGGCTATTACTCATCGAGGCGTGGCGGCGCGAGGAGACACGCTGAAAATAGACATATCGAGTGCTCAAAGGAGAAAATGCAATGGATCAAAACGTAGTGAATGTACCCCGTTGTGCCGATTGCCCAATCAGAAAGCGGGCCGAAGCCAAACCGCAAACCTTCTTCGCCAAACTATGGCGCTGGCACACCACATGGTGCCCCGGCTGGAAAGCGTATCAGACGTACCTGGCACAGCAGAACCCGAATTAACCTCACAACATCAACGTCGCGTCCCCAAACGAAAAAAAGCGATAACGCTGCGCAATGGCCTCGGCGTAGGCGCGGCGGATGTTCTCTTCGCCCGCGAAGGCCATCACCAGCGCCAGGAGCGTGCTCTTGGGCAGGTGGAAATTGGTGATCATCGCATCCACGACGCGAAAGCGAAAACCGGGTGTGATGTAGAGGTCGGTGAAGCCCTCGAACGGCGCGAGTGGACGCCAGGGACACGCGCCGCCGGGAGCATCATCCGCTGTTTGCAATAGGCCGCGCCGGGCCGCCGTCTCCAGCACGCGCACGCTCGTCGTCCCCACGGCGATGACGCGCCCGCCCATCACCTTCGCGCGGTTGATCTGCTCGGCAACAGACAGGCCGAGGCTGCCCCATTCGGTGTGGATGCGGTGTTCTTCGATAGCGTCTTCGGTAATGGGGCGGAAGGTATCCAGCCCGACGTGTAGCGTGACGAAAGCGAATCCCACACCCCGGTCGCGCAGCGCGAGCAACAACTCCGACGTGAAATGCAGCCCGGCAGTCGGGGCCGCCGCACTGCCCAACGTGTGCGAGTAGACGGTCTGGTAGCGTTCGGGATCGCGCAGCGGTTCGTGGATGTAAGGCGGCA
>DAOUAQ010000069.1:0-21302 GCA_034433375.1 Anaerolineae bacterium
CTGGCCGGTCAGCGCCTTGTCCACCGCCAGCGCCGGGTGCTGCGGGAGCGGCGTGGTGACGGTGTCGGTCACCGCGACGGTCACTTCGTCACTCACCGCGCTGCCGGTGTTGACGATCTGCCCGGCATCCACGTCCGCCTGGGTGACGGTGTGCGTGCCCGCCAGGGCGCAGACGCCGCCCGGCCCCACGGTCGCGCAGGTTCTCGTGTTCGGCGTGAGCAGCGGGTCGCTCACGGTGACGGCGCGCAAGGTCACATTGCCGGTATTGGTCGCCGTGACGGTGTACGTCAGCACGACGCCCGGCGCAAGCGGCGTCGCGCTCTGGCCGGTCAGCGCCTTGTCCACCGCCAGCGCCGGATTCTGGGTTGTGAACGACCACCAGTCGCCGCCATCGGCGTCGGTTCTCACGTTCTCAGCATCAATCGCCCGCACCTGCCAGTAGTAGGTGGTATTGTATGCCAGACGGCTCGGAGGCAAGAACGCTGTCCCAGCGGGAATCCACTCCCCGTTACATTCATCGTTGTCAGTCGTATCGCTGCAGAACTCGTAGCTGACTGCGCCGGCGCTGTCTTCCCACAAAAAGGTAGGAAACAAGGGTTGAGCTGTCGCGCCATTTTCCGGGGTTATCTTGCCAAATGGTCCTGGGGCGCTCAACACTGGCCTGGTCAGCACAGATGCCAACAGAATAATCAACAAGACAAATCGTAAACGATAGTTTCGCAGCATAAGTACCTCCACAATATCGTTGAAAGTCTGGCGTATGCAAAAGGGCAAAGGCGCAAAGAAAAGATTGACTCTCCGCGCGATTACGGGGGTGGCGGCGGGTTCGTGGGTTGCGCGGGCGGGGGTGGGTTGGTGGGGATCGGTGAGGGGTTGATAGGCGGTAAAGGCGTCGCAGTCTCCGTGGGCGTGGGGAGTAATGTGGGGGTGACAGTGGCAGTAGCCGTTGGCGTGCGGGTACGGGGCGCGGGGGGCGTTGGAGTAGGGGTGGGGGTGATGGTGGGGGTCTGGGTGGGCGTGGGCGAAGGCGTGGCCGTCGCTGTGGGCGTGTGGGGAGGCGGTGAGGTGTGTGTTGGCGTAGCCGCTGGTGCGTACGTAGAAGTCGCTGTTGGCGTAGGTGGAATAACCAGCCGTTGTCCCGCAGTGATGGTGTCCGATGTCAACGTGTTGACTTCGCGCAAAGTATCCATCGCGACGTTGTACAGGGACGCGATGCCCGCCAGTGTATCACCTTCTTTAGCGGTGTAATAGGCTCCGCCCGGCAGCAAAGTTGGACTGGATTGCGGTGTCAGTGTGGACGTGGCCGTCGCGGTAGCGCTCGGCGGCAAGGTGGTGCGCGTCGCGGCGGACAGCGTCGCCTGCGATTGCAGGTCGGCATAGTTCAGCAAGATCAGCCCGCCCACAAAGAGCAGCACAAGCATCATCGCGCCGGTCAGCACCGTCATGCGCTGGCGGCGCGCGCCGGATGTGTCCGGTATTCCGTTCGCCGCTGCCGAAGCTGGCCCAAGGTAGCCTCTCAAAGGCGCGGGCAGTAATCGTTGCCATGCCGCGCCATTTTGTGGTGGCTGCCGGTTGACGATCACGCCGAGAAGACGGGCTTTGACCCGTTGGAGTTCTTGAACAGCGCGCTGGACCATCCCCCGGCGAATGTTGCCCGCGCTGGCTACCAACAGCACACCGCCCTCCTTCATCCGCGCGGCGAGCACCACAGCGTCGGTCGCCGTCAAAACCGGCGGGCTATTGAAGAGCAGCAAATCGGCTTCACCCAAAAGCGCCTCAATCACCTGCCCCATCCGTTCCGAGCCGAGGACCTCGGTGGGGTTGGGCAGCAGATCACCGCCAGGCAGTAGTCGCAGGTTATCCACTCCTGTTTCCTGGAGATGAGATTTTACCTCAAGCTCTGGGGTCAGGAGGAGATGGCTCAATCCCTCTGTATTGGATACATTGAAGAACTTGTAGAGTACAGGATACCGGAGATCCGTATCCACCAGGATGACGCGCAGTTTCGCCTGGGCCATGGCGACGGCCAAATTGGCAAGCGTCGCACTTTTTCCCTCTGTGGGCGTGGGACTGGTAACCATCAGCGTGCGCATCGGTTGGTGGATGAAGTAGAAACGAACTTTGGTGCATAGTGTACGATAGGCTTCAGCCATGGCGGAGCGCGGGCGCTGGTGGACAATGAGCCTCTCCGCATAGTTTTCGCTTTCGCTGTGGGTGATGTCGCCTAGCACGGGCAGTTGGGTGATCCGGGCAATCCTATCCGACGACTTGATTGCAGTATTGAGGAGCCTGATAAACACAAAGCCACCGACCAACAGTCCCAGTCCGATCACCGCGACAAGCAGTAACGTCGAGGCTTCGCCAGAACTGACAGGCCGGTTGAGTAGAGTCGCCGGTTCAATGCTGGAGATGGAATTGGTTCCTCCGTAGGCCGGTCCGGCAACCCCCACGGCGCAGGCGACCACCGGCCACGACCAACGTCTCACTATCGCCCAGTAATCTTGTAATCGCACGTCATAACCCTCTTAACACATACCCGCTTCCAACGTCGTCCAGGATGGCCATCCGGGCATTTCTGAACGCTGGCTTAGATCCTTTCTCTGTCCTTATTATACGCTACTTCCCAAAGTCTGAGATTCACAATAAAGCTGCTGCTTCACGGGCCCAAGAAATCTTAAAACTTGGCGCACTTGGTGTCTTGGCGGTAGAAATGGGCGCGCCCCATGTGTTCAATACTTCCTGACCACTACATAATTTGCGGGATTAGCGGATATTGTCAGAGAAGTGCAACCGTGCCTCTTCTGCGAGGAGGCGATGTGGCGTTACATCGTCCAAAAATTGGCGGCGCAGCGCGGCGTCACTGATGCGCGCGGCGCACGCTTGCAGATGCGCGTAGCCTTGCCTTAACAGAGAATCCGCGCGCGGATCATCCAACGCTTGTAGCACGCGATACGCAGTCAGATAAATCTGCGTGGGATCGCGCGCGCCTTGCAAGATGGAGCTTGATTGGACCGCATCTTCGGAAAGATAGGGTAACAATTCCTCAATGCGAACGCGCGCCTGCACCAATTCTCCTTGACAAAACAGGCTTTGTGCCAGACCGGCGAGCGGCTCTGCGCTCAGGTGCTCCTGGTGGAGCGCGCGGCGCAGCGTGAGAGCATCGGCGTAGGCTGTAGTCGCCTCGGCGCAGTCGCCCATTTCCAGGGCCGCGTGCCCCAAAAAGAGCAGCGCGAATGCCTGGATGTTGGCATCGTTGAGGCCTCGCGCCAGCGCGAGCGCCTGCTCGCTGTGCTCGCGGGCGATGACGTAATTACCCTCGCGGTAAGCCAGCCGCGCCAGATTGACCTGATCTTCACAGCGTCCGGGCGGATCATCCACCTCTTCGCTGAGACGGCGCGCGGCTTCGTAGTGCTGGCGCGCTTCGGCCAACTGCCCAAAGTGCCAGGCGATGTCGCCGAGGGTGCTGTGCGCGATGCGCGCGCCGATGCGGTCGCCGATCATCGTCTTCAGGTTCAGAGCGGCTTCACTGTAGGCGCGCGCCTGGGCGTAATCCCCTTGATCCACGAGCACGATGCTGATGTTGTTCAGCGTGGCGCTTTCGCCGCGTTTGTAGTTGAGCGATTGATATTGGGACAAGGCTTGCTCGTAGTAGGCCATCGCTTCAGGATATTGGCCCAATGACCAATGCACGTTGCCCAGATTGCGCAGGCCGTCGGCCTCGGTGTCTGGGAGGCTAGACTGGCGTGCGAGGGACAACGCCTTTTCGAACAGCGGCATGGCCTCGTGATAGTGCCCCTGCCGCCATTCCGCGCGCGCCCAATACAGGTAAGCCCGCGCTTCTGTGGCCGGCTTGTGATAGCGCTGCGCGAGTTCGACGCAGCGCTGCACCGTATCCACCGCGCCGGTATAGTTGCCGACCTGCTCCTCATATCTGGCCTGGCGCAACACTACGTCTACTTTTTGCTCGCCCTGCGCCACAAAAAAGAGCAATTGCAGGTCGTGGCGTTGGGCCTCGCGGTTGCCCTGCAAATCGTAGACCATCTCGCGGCTGCTGAGGATCTCGTATTGGGTGGCTTTGTCGCGGGAGGGCGTCAACTCCATCGCGCGCGTCAAAAAGCGCAGCGCCTCATCGTTGGCGTATTCGTCCGCCGCGCGCCGCCCGGCCAGGAGCGCGTAGAAGCGTTCTTTTTCCGGGATGTCGGCCTGTCCGTAGTGATAGGCCAGGTCGGCGTAGAACGGCGCCAGGTTATCGGCGTGCAGCGACTCGATGGCCGCGCCTGCCCGCGCGTGCAGCTCCCGCAACCGGGTGCGCAACTGCATCGTGTAGACGGTGTCGCGGATCAGAATGTGCTTGAACAGGTAGGTCGTCATCGCAAAACTCCGCTGGCCTATACCCGCGACCAGATCTGTTCCTGTTCGGCGGCGTGTATTTCCGCGGTGATGTCGGCGGCGAGCATATACGCCAGCACGTGATCGTCGAACTCGCGGCCCAGCACGGCGGCAGCTTTGACCACATCCTTCACATTTTGCGCCAGCCGGTCAACGCGCGCGACCAGCAGCGCATTGATCGTCGTGGGCATTTCCACGGGCAAGCCGCTTTTGAGCTGCCAGACGCCGCGCGGCGTGCGCTCAAGTAGCGCGTTTTCTCTGAAATAATAGAGGAACTGCTGGATGTAGAAGGGATTGGCCTGCGTGCGTTCTTGCAGCAGCGCGAGCAGGCTCTCGTCGCTTGCGCCGTCCAGAATTGTTTCGGTCAATTGCCGCAATTCCGGCGGTGATAGTGTTTTCAGGTCAAGCGTCAAGGTGGGAGTGTCGGCGGGCAGCGGCAGGACCGGCGGGCTGCCGTCGTCGAGATAGCGCGATGTGATGAGGATGAGGAACGGGTACGCGCTGACGTTGCGGCACAGCGTCGTCAACACATCATACGAGGCCGAATCGAGCCATTGCAAATCTTCCAGCAGCAGCACAACCGGTTTGAAAAAAGTCTCGGCCAGCACCAGCGCCTTGATCGCCAACAGGCTGTTCTGATAGCGCAGTTCCCCTTCCAACGCTTCGTAGAGCGAGCCGGGCCAGTGCAGGCCCACCAACGCCCCCAACACCGACTCCACGCGGCGCAGCTCGGCGATGTGCGCCTGCACGGCTTGCGCTTTTGGAGGTGTAGCCGCGCCGTAGGCTTCGAGAGCCGCGAGCAGCGCCCGATGGCGCACCGCGAAACGTTCTTTATTCTGGTCGCTCGAAGCATCTGGCGCCTGGTGGTAGTATCGCTTGAGAAAGTACGTGAACGGGTTAAACGCCTGGTGGAGGATTTGATCGGTCTGCGCGGTGAACCACGTCACCGCATCGCGCTGGCGGAGCGTCTGCTCCACCTCGTAGGCCAGGTGCGATTTGCCCAGTCCGGCTTCTCCGGTGATGCAAACCACGCCGCCAAAGCGCCCCGTGAACAGGGGCTGCGCTGCCGCGAGCACTTGTGCCAGTTCGGTCTGCCGTCCGACCAACGGTTGTTCAAAGAAGGTCGGCTCTTCGGTTTGACGGCCCAGGAATTGGTAGGTCGGTTGCGGCTGTGCAAATCCCTTGTAGAGACGCGCGCCCAGATAGGCGGTCTTGATCGCTTTGCAAACTGCCGCTTGCTCCGCAAGATAGATCTCGCCCCACGCCGCCGCCGTAGTAAGCCGTGAGGCAAAATTGACCACGCTGCCAATCGCCGTGTATTCGCACCGCTCGGCGCTGCCGATAATCCCCGCGTAGACCGTGCCGTAGCTGACGCCGGCGCGCCAGCGGATCGCGGTCAAGTCAGAGGCGGCGGTCTGTTCGCGCAGCGTCGCCAGAAAGTCGGCGGCGCGCTCCAGATCGTTCTCGTGCGCGATGGGCGCGCCGAAGAGCACCAGGGCCATCGGCCCTTTGTCGCTGGCATCGAGCTTGTTGAAGTAGCCGCCGTGATCGGTCGCCGCGTTGAGGATCGCCGTCAAGAAGGGGTCAATGAGCGGCTCAATCGCCGGAGCGTGGTCGAAGGAGATGAAGATATTGACCACCTGGCGGAACTCGGCGCGCTGCGCCGCCGCGTTCCCGCTTCCGGCGACAAGATCAATCGCCGCGTCGAGCACGAAGGGTCGAAGCGCCTCGCGCGGCAATGCAGCGGGAGCGGCTGTCGGCGTCGGGCGGGGTGGGGCAGGCAAGGTGGACAGGACGAAAAACTCGCCGCGTGGCTCACCTGTAACCTCGGCGGCAATTGTAGGCCATATCAGCTCGTCGGCTGCGATTTCACCCACACCGGCCCGGCTTTCCATATAAGTACACCCTGCGATGGCCGCTCCGCTGAAGTAGTAGGTGCGGCGCTTATCTGCGCCCAGGATGTTCCAGCGCACCGGCCCGTCCGAAAGTCCAATCCGCGCGCTGAATGTGAAGTCGCCGTAGCGGGTGGAGATTGCGCCTTGCTCCTTGAGGAACGCCAGGATTTGCGCGGCAGTTTCCAACGCTGCGTGGCGCGCTTGAGCGGCGTCATCCCCGTGCGGGAAAACCGCCAGAAAAGCGTCGCCCACGAAAGCGACGATCCAGCCGCCGCGCGCGTAGACTTCGCCGACCAGCGGATTGAAAACGTGATTGAGCGCGTCGGTGAGTGTTTCCGCGCCCTCTTTGCCGTGCTGCATCAACGTCTCGGTCAGCCGCGTAAAGCCGGTGACGTCAACAAAGAGCGTCGCCGCGGCAAAGCCTCCGGCGCGTTCTCCCCGGCTGAAGTGCTCGTGAATGAAATGTGGTATCAGATTGTGCATCCTGTGCCTCTTGAGCGGCTGATTGACGCGGCGTCTTAGTTATACTGCAAAACTGGGATGCGGCAATCTGCCGCGCCATTTTTCCGGTATAATGCGGGTACATTTTTGGCGAAAATGATCCTGTGGAGAAAGCCTATGATGGGTATGACGTCGTCGCGTCGTTGTGGCGCCTTCCTCGCACTGCTGCTTGTCTTTTCCATGATCCGTGCTGTTCCTGCGGCGGCGGTTGACCCTACACCCACGCCGCAGATGCTCGCGGAGACGCCCGAAGCCCTTGTTTTGCGTTGGACTTCACCTGGTCTGGATGCCGTGCGCGCGGATGCATGGCTCTCGTCTGGCTGGCAGATTGACGAAGCGTCAGGGTTGCCCTACGCGACGGCGCTGGTCGTCCTGCCGCCCACCGGCGCGGTGACGTTGACCGTCCGCACGCTCGACGTGACCACGCGCACGCTCCGTGCCCCGTTGGCGCTGGCAACGTCGTCGGACGCTGCCCTGCCAGACCCGCTATGGGAACTGCCCGCCTTGCCCCCCGCCGGCATCACGCTGACCGAGATCGGGCGGCTGGCCGGCGTGCGGCTGGCGCAACTCACGTTCGTCCCCTTCGACTATGACTCTGTCACGCTGCGCCTGTCCCAACATCGCGCCGTTGAGGCGACGCTGCGCTTTGCCGCACCGCTGCGCGCCGCCGGGCCGGTCGCGCCGCTGCACGCTGCGCTGCGTTCGCTCGTCGTCAACCCGCGTTTGCTTGAAGGCTATCCCCAGTCCGTCGCGCCAACTGCCGCTGCCACGGTTGCCGCCGTCCCCACGGCGCAGTTCCACGTGACGACGCGCGGCGTGTATGCCCTGGCGTGGAGCACGTTGCAGGCCGCCGGCGTCGTCACCGCGACGGCGGATCCGGCTCGCGTGCATCTCGTCCGCCCGGCAACCGGCGCGGAGGTGGCCCTGCGCTGGGACGCCGCCGCGCAGCGCTTCCTCTTCTACGCCGATCCACAGCCCACCCGCTGGGCTGTGGACGAAGTCTACCGCGCCAGCTACGGCGACGCGCCCGGCTTGCGGATGGTGAGTTACGCTGCTGCTGTCACGTCGCAACCTGCCGGTACGCCGTGGGCTGAGGTTGTCGCCGAGGAGCAGCGTTCCTACGATTCACTCTACCCCTCGCCGCGCAACGGCGACCACTGGTACTGGCGTTGTCTGGAGCGCCCCGCCTCGGCGGCCTGCGCGACGGCTGCCGACTTCACGCTGTCCCTCGCCACACCGCTGAACGCGAGTTTGCCCGCCACGCTGACCCTCTGGCTGCACGGCTACACCAACCCGCCCGGCGACCCCAACCATCGCGTCGCCGTCAGCGTCAACGGCGCGAGTGTGGGCGAGGTGACGTGGACCGGACGCACGGCGCAGGTGGCGCAGTTCACCGTCCCGGCGGCTCACCTGCTCGCCGGAAACAACACCGTCCGGCTCACGCTCCCCGGCATGGATGGCGTCGCCATCGAAGGCGCGTGGGTGGATGCGCTGGCGCTGCGCTATTCCCTGGCGGCGACCGCTGCGGCCGGCGTTGCCTTTACCGGCGAGGCTGCACCCCGGCAGTACACCGTCGGCGGCTTGCCGTCCGGCGCGCTCATCCTCGACGTGACCGCGCCCGACGCGCCCATCCGCCTTCCGGCCGGATTCCCGCTGGTGGACGACCGCCCCGGCCCGCGCGCGTACTTCGCCGCGCGGCCTGACGCGGTGCAACCGCTCACGGCCTGGACGCCGCTGACGTCGCTGGTGGAACCGGCCGGCGCGGACTATGTGGCGCTGGCCCCCGCGTCGCTGCTCCCGGCGCTCGCGCCGCTGCTGGCGTTCCACGAGGCGCGCGGCCTGACCACGTTCGCCGTCTCCACGGAGGCGCTCTACGACCGCTACGGCGACGGGCGTATGAACCCGGCGGCGCTGCGGGCGTTCGTCGCCCACGCCTACGCCGCGTGGACGCCGCGCCCGCGCTACCTGCTGCTGGTGGGCGATGGGACGTGGGATCCGCTCGACCACCTGGAAACCGGCTCGCCTACGCTGTTGCCGCCCTATCTGGTCTACGCCGACCCGTGGCTCGGCGAGATTCCCGCCGACAACCGCTACGTCGCCGTGGATGGCGACGATCTGCTGCCTGATCTGGCGGTGGGGCGGCTGCCCGTCAACTCGCCCGCCGAGTTGAGCGCCGTCATTGACAAGCTCATCGCCTACACCGTCGCGCCTCTGCCCGGCGACTGGAACACGCGCCACCTCATCGTCGCCGATGACGCCGATCCCGCCGGCAATTTCCCCGCCGAGGCTGAGCAGGTGACGGCATCCGTTCCCCTCACGCACACCGTCGCGCGCCTCTACTGCGCCGACGATCCCGCCAAGGCCACCGCTTGCGCCAATCTGCCGGACGTGCGCGCGGCGTTGCTGCAAGGCTGGAATCAGGGCGCGCTGGTCGTCAACTGGGTGGGGCACAGCGCCTTCCAACAGTGGGAACACGGGCGGCTCTTCCACACCGACGATTTGCCTGGACTGGCGCGCGCGGGGCGGTATCCATTGGTGCTTGCGTTGAGCTGCTTCACCGGACACTTCACCCATCCCGCCCCCAATATGACGGGGCTGGACGAGGCGTTGTTGCGCTTGCCTCAGGCCGGCGCAATCGCCACATTCGGCAATGCCGGGCTTGGTCTTGGCAGTTCGCAGACGCCGCTGCACCAGGCGTTTTACGTGAGCGCGCTGGGGGCGAACCCCACGCCGCCCGGCGTCGCGGCGAACGTTGCCAAGGTTGCCGTCGCCGGTGGGATGGGCCGCCATCTGGTGGATAGCTTCCACTTCTTCGGCGATCCGGCGCTGCCGCTGCGTTGGGCGGTGATCCCGTGGGCGGCGCAGCTTTATTTGCCGTTGGTGGCGCGGGGATACTGAGGAGCGCGCGCAGCGGCGCGCTCTAACTTTTGGCAAATTTATGTTTGGATGGTATACTCTCGTTGTTAGCGTCGGCGTTCGGCAATTCACTTCGGCTACACGACCGATTAACCATCGGTGCAGCGACTATCAACGTAAGGCACAAGCATCCGATTTTTGGGGATTGTGAGGGTCGCGTTATCCAAAGAAGGAGGGTATCATTTCAATGCATGATTCGAGAAGATATTTACCGATGATTGTGGTTTTGCTGTTGGCGTTGAGCCTGTGGGGATTGACGCGCGTTGCCCCGGTGACTGCCGGGATTACGCCGACGCCCACGCCCACCGCTACATCTACAGCGACACCTACCCCCACCGTTACGCCGACACCTTTTGATACCCCCACAGTAAGACCTACCGAGACGCCGATCCCCGCGACCCAGGAACCCGGCCCGCAGCCTTCACCCACACCTGAGACGCCTCTCGCTACGCCGACCCCTGTTCCACTGCTGCCGGAATCCGGCGTTATGCACTCCGCCTCGTTTTGGGTGTGGGGATTGGGCGGACTGTTGTGCCTCGCTTGCGGTGGATTGATGCTGGCCGGCCGGCGGACGTGAGCGGCTAAACCGCGCGAGAAACGCCATGCGAAATAAAAGCGGACGTTGGCTGGCAGCGCTGTTCACTCTCATCACCGCCGCGTTGATGGGCGGTCTGGGCTTGTGGCTGCTCAACCGGCCGGCGCGCCCGCTGCCGTCCGGCGCGGCGCAGGCCGCCGCTACGCCTGTTCCGCGAACACTGTCGCCCCCCGCAACGCCGACCGCTTCCCAAGCTGCCGTCGCCTGGATTAACGGCAATCCGGTGCCCGCTGAGGCGCTGGCGCAACGCCAGGCTATGGATCGGGCGCTCAGCGCGCTGTTCAACGTCCCGGCGGCGGATGCGGGGACGGCGGTTGATCGGCTGGTGAACGAAGTCTTGCTCTTGAGCGCCGCCGAGTCCGCCGGATTCAGCGTCGCACCAGAGACGGTGACGGCGGAGCGCGCGGCGCTGCTGGCGGCTTACGGCAAATCTACGGCGGAGTTGGAAACGGCGCTGCAAGCGGAGGGATTTCCGCTGGCGGCGTTCGATGCGTATCTCGCCAATTTGATCGCCGCGCGCGACTTCAGCGCGGCGCAGACCGAAGCGCGCGGCATCACGCCGGAAGCCTTTATCCTCGAATTGCGGCAGGCCAACGACGTGCGTTTGGCGGCGGGTGACGTTGCCGCGCAGTCCCAGACGGCAGCGCCCACTGTTTCGCCCACATCCATCGCTACGCCGGAAGCCACGCCTACCGACATTTTCCCCACGCCGACACAAGTTCCGCCCACGCCCGTCGTCACGGCCACGTTGGCTGCGGCAACGGATGATGTTCCGCGCGGAACCGGGGTGGGGCAGCGCGCGCCGGGCTTCGCGCTCCCGCTCCTGGGCAGCGACCCGCCGACCACGCTCGAACTGGACGCGCTGCGCGGGCAGCCGGTGGTCTTGAACTTTTGGGTGACGTGGTGCAGCCATTGCCGGGCGCAGACGCCGCTTTTGGTGGAGGCGCACGCGCGCGAGGCCGCGGCCGGCGTGCAGTTCGTCGGCGTCAACGTGCGCGAAACGGCGGACCTGGTGCAACCTTACGTGGAAAAACAGGGCATCCTTTATCCTGTGGTTCTGGACGCCAATGGTCGGACGGCGCAGCAGTACCAGGTTTCCGGCTATCCGACGACGTATTTCCTCGACGCCGAGGGGCGCGTTGCTGCCCGTCACGTGGGGCAGTTGAACGCGCAAACGTTAGCGCAGTATTTGGCGTTGTTGCGGTGACCGTAAAACGTAAAGGTTCGTAGCTTCCAAGAACGCCAAGTTTTTCTTGACTTTGGACTTTGGACTTTGGACTTCGGACTTCGGACTATTTTTAGGGGAGGAAGACGATGAAGCTACTCAGTTTGTTGACCGCGTGTTCGCTTCTATTGGGACTGTTAACCCCGGCGATGTCTGCGGCGGCTGCGCCTGCCCCGGCGGCAGCGGCGTCGCCCTCGGCGGGAGTCTTTCTGGCGTGGATGTCTCGCCCGGCGGCCAACGAATCGTCGGCCTCATCTACAGCCTCATCTACGGCCTCATCTACAGCCTCATCTGTGGCATCATCGTCAGCGGAGCTGCTTCCGGCGTGGCTAAACCGGCCGGCGACCACCGACGCGCTGTCCGCTAACCCGGCGGCGACCTTCCCGGCCTGGTTCGAAGCGGCGACGTTGCCAGCGCCGCAACCGGCTGCCGCCGGCGCGCCGTTGAGCGTTGTGCGTTCGGCTGGCCTGTCGGTCTCCGGCCCGGCGACGGCCAATGTGTGCGATGTGCTCACCTACACGGTCGTCTTCACCAACAACAGTACACCTGTGACCAATGTCCTCGTCACCAGCGCGATGCCCGCGCCGTATACGCCCAGTCCGCAAACGTGCGGCCCTTACGCTATGGCGGCCAATCAAGTCCGCACCTGCACTTTCGTCTTTACCGGCGGGTGCGCGGCGGTCTCCGGGCAGAATGTCGTCACGCTGACGCAAAGTGGCGCGGCCCCCATCGTCCACTACACCGATCTGGTGGTGAACCCCGGCGCGATCATCGTGCGCAAGGAACCGGCGGTGATTGCGGCTTATCTCGACGACGTGGTGACGTGGACGGTCTCGGTGGAGAACACCGGTTACGGCGACGTTACCAACGTCTTTATCACTGACGTGTTGGGCAGCGGGATGGTGTACCAGAGCGGGCTGACGGCGGCGTATATTCCCCGCATGACCGTGGGCGAGGTGCGCACTTTCCCCGTCGTGGCGCGGGTGGAGGGCTGCGTTGATCTGACCAACGTTGTCACCGGCACGTGGGGCTGCGATGGGCAGACCTGCCTCACGCCGCAAACGGCCAGCGCCGCCATTGATTTGCAGATGCGCAACCCCGATCTCGAATACACGCTGCCTGCCAGCTTCGACATCCCCTTCTGCGCCGGTTCGCAAACCTTCACCGTGCCCATCACCAATCAGGGCGACGGCGTGGCTTACTCTACCACGCTGACCACCGACCTGTCGCCGTTCGTCGTGACCCCCGCGCCGGGCGTGACGTACAGCGGCGGCGCGTTTCACCTCCCGCCGATTGCTCCCGGCGAGACTTACAATCTCGTCTTTACCCTCGCGCTGCCGGCCGATGCGTGCAGCGCGCCGTCCAGCGGCAATTTTAACTTCAATATCGGGTATTATGATCGCTGCCAACATCCTTATTTTGAGCTGCCGCAACGCGCGGGCTGGCAACTTATTGACGTTTCTGGCGAGATTAGCCTGAGTAAAACCATGCCCTCGCAGGTTTACCGGGGCAATCAGGTTAACGCGACCATCACCGTAGACCTCAGCGGCATCACCGGCGGGCCGGTGGTTGTCACCGATACGTTGCCCCCTGGTTGGACGGTTGTGAATGCCGGCGGCGGGAACGTGTTCACCGTGGGCGGCGCGACCTACATCACGTGGGAAGTCACCACTTCGAGCACGTTTAATGTTGTCCTGGGTACCCCCGCTGCTACGCCCGATGGTTGCACGGGTTGCGGATTTGCAACGTCCAATCTGGTCGCCGCGCGGGGGACGGATTGCCAGGACTGCGCGCGCACGGCGACGGCGGAGGCGGTCGTCTACGTGGAGTGCGATGACGGCATCGTGTCGGATAAGCAGGTCTCCGCGCCGCTGGCGGTCTGTTCCGACGAGACGTTGACGTACACGAACACCTACAGCTTCGGCGCTACGTTCATCGTCACGCCGACGTGGGGCGGGCTGATCTTCACCGAGTCGCTGGCGTATGCGCAGACTTACGCGACCGGCACAGCGCGTGTGCGGGTTTCCGGCGGCGCGACTTCGTGTGACGCGAATTTCAGCGCGGCGATTGTCAATGGGCAATTAGTCATCACCAACATTGCGCCCACCTGCGCCGTTGATTTGCCCGGCGCAACGCTGGAGATCATCTACGAGACGAACGTGGGCGAACCGGCAACCTGCGCCGATTTCTCCTGGTTCGATTGGTCGTACCTGAACCTGGGCGTGACGGGCAATGACGCCTGCGCCTACGATGGTCTGCTCGAGGAGGGCGCTTTTGTGGAGACGCGCGCCCCGCAGATGACGCTGCGCCTGGATGATTTGCCCCCTTCGATCTCCGAGTGCGGCGAGTATACCGTGACGTTGACCGCCGAGCGGACGACGCCCGACGTCGCCGCCTACGATGCGGTGATTGATCTGCTGACCGACACCTTCGCCGTGTTGACGGTGCTTGGGTTTGGCGGCGCAACGCCGGTTTTCACCGAGGTCAACAGTAGCGGCTACCACTGGTACTACGGCGACGCCTTCACCTCGGCGCTCACCGCGACGGTGCGCCTGCGCGTGCAGTTGCGCTGTACCGGCGATGCGCCCTTCGACGCCACGCTGCACTACGACAACCGCTGCGCCGATAACGCCATCTACCGCGAACGCTGTTCCGCCGGCGGCACATTGGCCGACCCGCGCGTTGCGCCCTGTTCTCCCATCTTCACCAAATTCCCGGAGGTCATCTACGCCACCAGCGATTCTGTGCGCTGGACGTTGACCGTCTTCAACGCCGGCGCCGGCCCGGCCTACAATGTCACGCTAACCGATACGCTCGGCAGCGGCCTGCAATATGCGGGTTCCACTATCAACTCGACGCAAGGCTCGGCAACCGGCGTCGTCCCGCTCACCTCGCCGCAGCACGTCACCTGGACGTTGCCGGTGGTGCAGCCTAAGGAGAAGGTGACGATCCTTTTCGACGCCGAGGTGATCGGCTGCGACGATTTGACCAACAGCCTGGGCGGGCGGCAGGGCTGTCTGGGCGAGAATTGCCGTGAAGGTTGCGCGGAAACGGCTCATGTGGAATTGCCGCCGACGGTGCTGCTGAACACCAATCAGTTCATCAGCCCTATTGATACGTGTGACACGCGCACCGTCACTGTGACCGTGCGCAACGCCGGGCTGCTCAGCGTCTACACCGCGACGGTGCGGGAAACGCTGCCCCCCGGCTTGAATTATGTCATCGGCACAACCGAAGTCAGCACCGACTCGCTCAACTGGCAACCCGGCCCTGACCCGTCCATTTCGGGCTACGAATTGCGCTGGGGACCGGATGCCCCGCCGCTCGATGTGTGGATGGCGCGCATCCGCCCCTACGAAACGGTCTACATCCGCTTTCAGACCACTGCTTCTTGCCCATTCGACGGCGGGATGATTGATGTGCAAACATCCTATGTGGATCCGTGCGGCGCGCCGCACGATACGCTGGCCTCGTCGTATATCATGCAATCGCGCCAGCCTGACCTTATTTTCTACAAGACCGGGCAGAATCTCGACCGCGAGCATCCCGACCCGTTTCTTGTTTACGGCGAGCCGGGCGAGACCGTGGTGTGGACGATCACGGCGACGAATCTGACGGGCGCCGCGCCTGCGCCGAACGTCATCATCAGCGACACTTTGCCCGGCAACGTGGTCTACCAAAGCGCGACGCCGGACTACAGCCTCAGCGCGCCGCCCGTGGGGACGTTGGGGGGCATGGTCACGTGGACTGTCGGCACGTTGAACCCCGGTCAGACGGTGGTGCTGACTGTGACCACCATCATCAGCGATCCCGAAGGATGTACGCTCTTCGATACGACCAACCACGCGCAACTGATCTGGGGCTGCGCTGACGGCTGCCGCGCCATCCTGGACGATTACGCCGATCTGCGCACGCGCCCGGTGTTCGACGAGATCAATGTAACGACCGACCTCGCGCCGGATACGCTCAACCAGTGCGGCGGCGTGCTCACCGTCACGTTGGTCAACAACGGCCCGCCGGCCTACGATGTGGTGCTCACCGATACGCTGCCCAGTGGTTTCGTCTACAGCGAAACGCTCTATGCAGGCCCTGAACCTCCCCTGGGCGAGCCGGGGGACGGCGATAATCCTGCCGTTTGGCGGTGGGATGAGGTGGCGTTGCCTAGCGGCCTCACGACCATCGTGTTCAGCGTGCGCAATGCCTTGAGCAGCGGCGATACGTGCGCCCTGCCGTCAGGTGATAATCGCATTGAAATCCGCTACGACGATGAGCGGTGGAATTGTTTGAATACCGGGCCATATACCGCCGTGACGGCACAGACCCTCAACATCATCGGCCCCGCGCTGACCATCGCCAAGACGCCCCTTGACCAAACGCTGGACGTGGGCGACCCGGTCCTATGGACGCTCGCCGTGCAGAACAGTGGCACAGCGCCGGCCTATAATGTCGTCGTCACCGACGTGGTGGGGACGAACTACACTCACGTCAACGCCGGCAACGGCTCCGACGGGAGCGCGCCGGAGCTGGTCGGCAACGCCATCACCTGGACGCTGCTCGGCCCGCTGGCCGTGGGCGCGTCGTGGACGGCGACGGTGACGGCGGACCTGCTCGCCATTGGCGACAACGCCAACCGCGCCTGGGTGCAGGGCGCCTGCGATACCGGTTGTGTGAGTAGCCAGGCTTACGCTGAGGCGCACACCACGCTCTTGCAGGACTTCGGCAAAAGGCCGGATATCCAGACCGGCACGCTCGGTAACCTGGTGACGTTCCACATCACGGCGACGCTCTCGGATCAAGACGCGCTTTATGGGAACGTCGTGCTGACCGACGCCTTGCCGGTCGGATTGGGGTACGTGTCCGCCGTGTTGACGTATACCACTGATGTAGACGGCAGCAGCAACGGGCCGGTGACGAGCGTGGTTGCCCCCTCGTTTTTGGATGCCGGCAATATGATCTGGCTCTTGGGCGATCTCCCCGGCGTCGTGCAGATCAGCGGCGTCATCACGGCGATGATCCAGTACGCCGCCGCCAATCAAGATGGTGTGCGGCTGACCAACCTTATCAGCATGACGTATACCGATGGCGGCTCACCTTACGTTTACACCGACACCGCCGACGTGGACATCGTTTTGCCGTCGGTGGACAAGACGGCGACTTGGGTATTGCGTGTGGGCGATGTTACCACCTATAACTTGATTATCAACATCCCGGCCGGCGTTAGCGCCCTGGGCGGCAACACGTTCCTGCGCGATGCGCTGCTGCCGGGCATCTGGTACATCACCGACACCGAGGTGTTGACGTGGTCGCCGTCTTCGGTTGGGCCGGTCACGTTCACCAATCGCGCCAGTTCCATCGTCGAAGTGCCTGGTTACCAGGTGATGTATTGGTATTTCAGCCAGCCGGTCACCAGTGAGCAAGACATCCCCACCGTGATTACCCTCAGTTTCCAGGTGCAGGTGGTGGGTTTACGCATTGATAATGGGGAAGTGGTCTTCACCGACACGCTTAGCCCCTATTATCCGGGCAACCGTGTGGAATTGTGGCAGGAGGGCTACTTTATAGACGATGGGTATGCGACCAGCATACTGATCCAACCCCGGCTGAACATTGACAAAGACAGTAGCCCGCCGCCCGGCAGCTTCGTGACCAGCGGAGACCTCATCACCTACACGTTGACGATCACCAACTCCGGCTACGGCCCGGCGTATGACATCGTCATCAGCGACACGCTGCCGGCGGGTCTCACCTATGTTTCGTCGGCGATCAGCAGCGCGTCCCCGCCGACTATCGCCTTCACCCACGAACCGCCGCTGAATGCGACCGGCGTGCTTACCTGGCGGGTGAACGAGTTGTGGGGACGCTATCTTTTCCCCTGGCCTATCAAGACGGCGGTGATGACCGTCGTAGCGCGCGTTGATGACGCGATTACCGCCAGCCTGCGCCTCACTAACACCGCCGCGCTCCCCTACTATGACTCGCAGCCCGGCGACGGCCCCGACCCCTATCCGCCGGACGAACGCGAGTACGCCGACGGCGAGGATAGCGTCGTCCATTACACCGCCAGGGCGAGCATCGTCAAGGCCGCCGCGCCGCCCACCGCGACCATCGGTAGCGTCATCACCTACACCATCCGCCTGCCGGAGCCGCCTATCACGGCGACGCTCTACAATGTCACGGTGACGGATCAACTCTCGCCGTGGTTGGAGCTGCTGACCCTCGCCGCGCCTGGCAGTGATACGGCGACCCCGGATACGCGCGCCTTCACCGTCACTTATGCGGCGATCCCGGCTCTGGCGCAGCGTCTCATCACCGTGACGGCGCGGGTGGTGTCGAGCGCCGCCGCGCCGCCGTGGGAACCGGTCGCCGGTGACGTGCTCACCAACATCGTTACCTTGCAGCACAGCAACGACGTCACCACGAGCAACGAAGTGACCATCGCCGTCCTTGAGCCGCGTGTTGTCCTCGACAAGCGCGTGGAGACGCCGCGCGATCCGCTCGGCGCAGGCGATCTCATCACGTACAGCATTGTCTTCACCAACACCGGCGACTGGCCGGCCTACGACCTCGTCATCACCGACAGTTTGCCGGCCGGCCTGGGCTACGTCGGCGAGGTGGACTTCATCGTCACCGATCCGGCGGCGGCGCTGACGGGCGGCGCGTATCCCGCGTGGACGCTCGCGCAGCTCAACGTGGGCGGTGTGGCGACGCTCCGCTTTACTGCGCGCGTGAGCGCTGCGATTACGGCCGGCGTCACGCTGACCAACGCCGTCTGGGGCGCGTATACCAACTGGCCCGGCGACAACCCCGGCGAGCGCGTCTACGACATCCCCACAGATACTGTCGCGGTCAACGTCGGCAACCCCTTGCTTGATCTGGAGAAATCCGCCTGGCCGAGTCCGGTGGAGGTGGACGGGTTGTTGTATTACACGCTTACCGTCGTCAACACCGGCATTGTCAGCGCCACGGGTGTGGTCGTGACCGACGCCGTGCCGCTCAACACGACGTATCTCTCCTGCGGCCCCGCGCCGTGCAGCGAGGCGGGTGGGGTGGTTGCGTGGTCGCTCGGCGCGCTCGACATCAACGCCACGCGGGTGCTTACGATGCAGGTGCAGGTAGGCGCGACGCCGTCGGGGTCCATCATCACCAACACGGCCTGGGTGACATCGGCTGAAGGTCTCACCGACACCGATACGGTGACCACACCGTTGACAACCCTGGCGGATCTCGCCATCACCAAGTCCGACGCCCCCGACCCCGTGATACCGGGTGAGCTGCTGGTGTACACGCTGGTGTACACGAACAACGGCCCTTCGGACGCGCAGAACGTCGTCATCACCGACACGCTGCCGCCGGAAGTGATTTTCCTCTCCGCAACGCCGGCCCAGAGCAGCGGTCCGAATCCGCTAGAGTGGAACCTGGGGGCGTTGGCCGCAGGGGCGAGCGGGCAGATCGTCATCACGGCGGCGGTGCAACCGTGGGTGACGCACCCCTTCACCAACAGCGTCGTCATCGGCAGCGACACGCCTGACAATAACCCCGGCAACAATGCGGACGACGAGCCTACCACTGTCACGCCGTTTGCCGACCTGACGGTGGCCAAGTCCGACAGCCCCGATCCGGTAGTTCCGGGCGAGCTGCTGGTGTACACGCTGGTGTACACGAACAACGGCCCTTCGGACGCGGAGAACGTGGTCGTCACCGACACGTTGCCGCTGGAAGTGACCTATGAGAGCGCCGATCCTGCGCCAGCCGGCCTCAACCCGCTGGTGTGGGCGTTGGGGACGCTGGGGGCAGGCGACAGCGGGCGGATCGTCGTTACGGTGACGGTGAACAGCGACGTGATGGCGACCTTCACCAACACCGTTGTCATCGGCAGCGACACGGCGGAGAGCGACTACGGCAATAACGACGCCGATGAGCCGACGGATGTGACGCCCATCGTTGAGGTCGCTATCGTCAAGACGGCGATGCCGCCCACGGCGACCGTGGGGAGCGAAATCACCTTCACTATCCGTCTGCCGGAGCCGCCGGTTACGGCGACGCTCTACAACGTCGTCGTGACGGATCAACTCTGGCCGTGGCTGGCGTTGGAGACGTATGATGCGCCCGGCGGAACGTTCGTGTGGGATTGGGATACCTGGCGTTTCACCGTCACGTACCCGACTATCCCCGCCGGAGAGCAGCGCGTCATCACCGTGACGGCGCAGGTGGTGTCGAGCGCGTGGGAAGAGCCGTGGGAACCGGTGGTCGGCGACGTGATCACCAACGTCGCCGCGCTGTCCTACGGCAACGTCATCACCACGAGCAACGAAGTGACAGTGACGATTGTTGAGCCGGAGCTGGTCATTATCAAGGCCAGCGATCCACCGCAGAGCAGCACCGTTGCGCCGGGGCAGGCGGTCACGTACACGGCGACCATCACCAACGTGGGCGGCAGTCCGGCGTACAGCTTCAGCTTCTGGGATGAAATGCCCGTGGGGATGCAAGCCACGGATCCCGCGCTGCTGGACGTGACCATTGACGGCAGTGCGGTTAATCCGGCTGACTATTTCCTGTGGACGATGCCCGGCTACCTGAGCCTGTCCTTCGATGACGGCGTCTTGCCGGTCGGCGCGGTACTGGCGATCAGCTACGTGGGCTACGTGGATGGGGACGTCGCGCCGGGCCTGGATCTGACCAACACGGCATCTATCGAGTGGTGGAGTTGGTTCATGCGCGCCGAAGTTGGGCGGCGGTATAGCCCCGTCAGCGACACAAACACCGTACACGTAGGCTACCCGGCGCTCGATCTGGAGAAATCCGCCGCGCCTGACCCGGTGCAAGCCGGTGGTCTACTCACCTACACGCTCATCGTGAGCAACACCGGCGTGTTCCCGCTGAGCGGCGTCGTCGTCACCGACACGATCCCTCTCAACACCACCTTCGTCGCCGCGACGTTGCCGCACACCGGCCCCGCGCCGGACAACAATCCCGGCAGCGTCATCACCTGGCCGTTGGGCGACCTTGACATCGGCGCGACGCGCGTCCTCACCATGGTCGTGCAGGTGGACGATGTGCTGCCGGATGGCACACTACTGCGCAATACCGCCTGGGTGACATCCACCGAGGGTCTCACCGACACCGATACGGTGACCACAGTGGTGGAAGCTGGTGTGGAGATCTGGGTGGAGAAGACGGGTAGCGCATCGCCGGTGACCCCGGGCGCAGCGATGACGTACAGCTTGACGGTGACGAACGACGGGCCGTCGGCGGCGGAGAACGTCGTCGTGACAGACACGCTGCCGGTGGAAGTGACCTTCGCTGCCGCCAGTCCCGCGCAGACGAGTGGGCCAAACCCGCTGGTGTGGGCGTTGGGGACGCTGGCGGCGGGCGAGAGCCGGAGCATCGTGCTCACCGTGACGGTACACGCGGATGTGACAACGGGCTTCACCAACACCGTCGTCATCACGACGACCACGCCGGGCGACGATGCGGGCAACAACGCCGACGACTACTTCGTGGACGTGCTGCCTGACGTGGAGATCTGGGTAGCGAAGACGGGGAGCCTGTCGCCGGTGACCCCGGGCGCAGCGATGACGTACAGCCTGATGGTGACGAACGACGGACCGTCGGACGCGGAGAACGTCGTCGTGACGGACACGCTGCCCGCAGAAGTGACGTTCGTGGCGGCGACGCCCGCGCAGACGAGCGGGCCGAACCCGCTGGTGTGGGCATTGGGGACGCTGGCGGCGGGCGAGAGCCGGAGCATCCTCATCACCGTGACGGTACACGCGGACGTGAC
>DAOUAQ010000070.1:0-26438 GCA_034433375.1 Anaerolineae bacterium
CATTGACATTGATGCACGACTTGTGTGGTTTCTAAGTTCATAGCGCCATTTCTTGGTTCAAGATTGCGGCATTATATCACGGTGCGCGGAATTATTCTTTTACGAACCCTTAGCGGATACCGGGGCCGGTTGGATCAGCATCCTGGCGACGTGGTATCAAGATACAGTCACCTCGACGGAGATCTATTCTCACGCTCAAAAGACCCCCACTGATGCCGGTCTCATCCGCGCTATCCAGACCGCGCACGATCTGGGGCTGAAGGTGATGCTCAAGCCGCACCTTGATCTATTTAGCGATCCTGCACACTGGCGCGGACAGATCGGAGAACAGTTCACGACAACGGAGCAATGGAATGCGTGGTTCGCAAGTTACCAGGCATTCATCAACCACTACGCGCGGCTCGCGGCCGCCAATGGCGTGGAACAACTGTGCATCGGCACGGAACTGGACGGCACAGCCATTAAGGAACAACAATGGCGCACTGTGATCGCCGGGGTGAAACAAATCTATTCCGGCCCGCTGGTCTACGCCGCGAATCACACCTACACCAACGTCGTGATGTTCTGGGATGCGCTGGACTACATCGGCATTGACGCCTATTACGTTTTGGCGACGACGACAACCGCCACCCTGGATGACTTCGTAGTTGGATGGGCAGCCCCGGTCGCCTTCCTGGATGACCTGGCGGTGGACTGGCAGAAGCCCATCATCTTCACCGAGATCGGCTACCGCAGCATTGACGGCGCAGGCATGGCCCCGTGGGCCTACGAGGGCAACCCCGCGCTCGATCTGCAGGAACAGGCCGATCTGTACCAGGCATTCTTCGAGACTGTCTACCCGCAAGAATGGTTTGCCGGTGTATTCTGGTGGAGTTGGGACACCAACCCCATGCAGGGCGGCCCCTGCGACCGTGGCTACAGCCCACTCGACAAGCCGGCTGAGGACGTGCTGCGGGTGTTCTTTGGGGGCGAGCCGAAGGAAACCGGCGGCGGTCTCAACCCACGGCCAAACACAGCAATCGTAAGGGATATCTACATAGATGATGACCTTGCGCACGCTCCAAACTGGAGTTGGGGATGGTGGTCCAGCACGTGGCATAATAGCACATTAACCTTCAATGCCACTGATGAAGTCTTTGCCGGACAATCCTCCATCCGCGCTTATCTGACCGGTCCAAACTGGGGAGCAGGGCAATTTGGGGGATGGGGAACACCGTTGATAGCCGGCCTCAACTATGGGCTTGAGTTCTACATCAAGCAGGAAAATCTCGACCATGGTCTGCGAGTGATCTTTGACGGCGGCAACCCGCTAGACTACTGCCGGTACACCGTCGGTCAAGAGAACGGATGGAGCCATGTACGCATCCCGTTTGTGGATGCAAATTGGGACGATGAGGATTTGACGCAAAAAGCATTTGCCATCCAGACGAAGGGCAACGACACCACGTTCTGGCTCGACAATATGCGCGTGCTCGGCGCCATCCCCGTGGAACTCTCCGACGGCTACAATCAGAACGCCAAAGTCGGCGAGACGGTGGTATACAACCACGTCCTGAAGAGCTACGACTCAGAGGTCGCAACGTTCGCTCTGGAAGCCATGTCCTCGCGCCACTGGCCCATTGAGTTGGTCGTCGGTGACGGCGGCTCGACCTATACAGGGCCGTTCCAGTTGGGGCCGGGAATGACGACCACCGTGCAAATCAAGCTAACCGTACCGTTGACTGAAACCGTCGGTGTGAACGATACAACCACACTAACCGCGTCCAAAGTAGAGACCATCATCCTGTACAGTGATACTTTGGCAGACATCACTACTGTCATCCCCACAATTCGGTATATTTACCTGCCGCTCGTGATGCGAAATTACTGAGCGAGTCACACGCGCCAGATATGCTCACCAAAACGCCCGCCGGGTTTCTCCGGCGGGCGTTCTTTTGAGAAAAAGCCAGATATGTTATTCCAGCCTTGCTATATCTGTTGCCGGCTTCAACGGTTCCAGCGCGCATAGTTCGCGGTAGGTCAACGTCCACGCACTCGACATGTACACTTCCTTCAGACCGCCCAGGAACGCGCCGGGAATGGCAATCACCAGGATGAAGACCGGGAGTCCGACGAGCGCAGCCACGATCCACGCGCCGATGTTGCCCATCGCCAACCCGGCCAGACCGCGCGCCAGCAGCCCGACGCCGCCGCCAAACAACGCCCCCACCGCGATCAGCAGCAACACCACCGGGATCATCACGATACCCCAGGCGATGGATATGCCAACGGTGATCAGCCACATCAGCCCCACGTCCTTCCAGTTCTGCTTGACCAGCGCCCAACCCTGCCGCAGCGCCTCGCGGACGCCGACTTTTTCCAGCACGCAAGCCCGGTGGAAGAAGTTCACCAGCAGCCCCAGCAGCGTAGTGACGATGATGATCACGAAGATGACGATGAAGAAGAGACCAATCGCCGCCACCGTCCCGATGGCGCCCATCGCATTAGAGCCGCTCGTCCACAGCAACAACGGAAGAGCTGCCAGTCCCAACAAAACGATCACGCCGACGAAGACCGGAACGAAGATGACGAGGTCTATCAAGAACAGCTTCCAGGCCTCGCGCGACCAGCCCAGACGCCACCCCGGGCGGAAGCGGAGCTTCTCGCCGGTGTCTTCGTAGTTGTCAACCATCCGTATCAGCGACGTCTCCGACACGTAACGCGCAATCGTGCCGATGACGGAGAGTGCGAGGATGACAAAGACGAAGACGATAAAGAATGTCACGACAGGCCAAAGGCGCGGCTGCCATGGACCGCCACTTACCCAGCGCTCCAGCAGTTGGAAAAGTTCGCGCAGCTCTCGCACGTCGCTGTTTTCTGGAAGCTGGTACTCTGACGGGATGTCGTTCCGGTTGAATTGATAACTTGCCTGCGGCCCCCCGGATGCCGTCGTCAGCGCCAGAATCAGGCCGAAGATCCACAACACCCGAT
This sequence comes from Anaerolineae bacterium, assembly GCA_034433375.1. Classification (GTDB taxonomy): domain Bacteria; phylum Chloroflexota; class Anaerolineae; order B4-G1; family SLSP01; genus DSWT01. The sequence goes on from DAOUAQ010000070.1 coordinate 2,971, forward strand.
ATTGTTTCAAAATTTCCCACGCGCGTTTCAACACTCTTGTATGATCCATTGTTTTTCTCCTTTTCTACTGAACGTATACGACGCGCCTTTGCCGGCGCAGCCACCACCCCGCTAACCAGCCCCAATACAGCAGGCCAATCACGACCAGCGGCACAAACCCCACGACAAGTATCCCTCCCAGCGAGATGACGTAATCCGCCACGCACCAGACAACGCCCAGGCTGGTATCCGTAAAGCACTGCTGTCCGGCCAGCCAGGAAACGCCAGAAGTGGACGGCAGCACCGCCGAGAAGAGATTCGCAGTCAGGGGAAAGCCCTGCAGCAGCAGGACACCCGCGACGACGATAAACACTGTCTGCACGAAAGCCCACGCGCCGAACAGCCCCACCGGTATGAGCCGCCAGCCGGTTTCCAATACGCGCTGCGCACTCGTCTGCGCGGGGCGCGACGGCAGGCGCAGTTCCACCTGGGCAACGAACCGGTCGGGTCGCATCAAGGTAGCGGCCGGCGCGCTCTCGTGCAGCAGCGCCGAGAACGACTGCAAGGCTTCCAGTTCGGCGCGGCAGCTCGCGCACTGCGCCAGATGCTCTTCCACGCGGCGCGCCTGCCCATTCTTCAATTCGCCATCGTGATAGGCTGGCAACCAATCCAGAACGTGCTCCATCAGGCAGCCTCCAGGTATGTTTTGAGCGTCTCACGCAACTGTGTGCGGGCGTAATTCAGCCGCGACATCACCGTTCCCACCGGAATATCCAGCGTCTCGGCAATTTCCTTGTACGACAGGTCCTCGTATTCCCGTAGAACCAGCACCAGCCGGCTCGCAGGCGCCAGCGCCAACACCGCCTGACGCACCCGTTCGGCGCGCTCATTGTGCTCAACAACGGTTTCCGGGCCGGGACTCGACGCCGCCAACGACGCGTCTTCGATATCCACCGTGTCCCGCTCGCGGCGCAGCCCATCCACCGCGACATTCGTAGCGATGCGATACAACCAGTTGCGGAACGGCGAGCGCGGTTGGTAGCGCGGCAAATGCTGCCACGCGCGGATAAACGCCTCCTGTGCCGCATCCTCGGCCAGATTGGCGTCGCCGCACATCCGGTACACCACGTTGATCACGCCCTCGCGGTAGTGGTACACCAGTTCACCAAAGGCTTGCCGGTCGCCCGCCTGCGCCCGCGCAATCCAGTCACGTTCGGTCTCTTCCGATATCGTCGTTGTTTTCACGTTGCACTCGCTTTTCTATATGTATAACGAGCTACGCTGTCATTTTATTCGCAAAGACAAAACCGGCGAGAGTCATACGTTCCCGCCGGTTTTGGTGAGGTGGGTTGCGCCGGAGTCTCGATTTACTTGATACCGGAAACCACCTGTTTCAAATAAGCGATGCTGCGCTGCGTCCCTTCGACGAAGTCCCCCGCGCCCTCGAATTCACTGCACACCATGCCATTGTAGCCACGTTCCGCCAATTGCTGCAACAACCACGCCAGTGGCAATTCGCCTTCGCCGGCCGGGACGAACGTGAAACCGGCCTCACTCCACACGCCATCCTTAATATGGACGTTGACGATGCGCGGCAACACCGCCGCGAAGTCCGCCTGCACCTGCGCCGCGTCGTGCCCGGCCCAGGCGAAGTTGCCCGTGTCAATGGTGAAGCCGAGGTTCGGCGCACCGACCTCTTCGACGAGCGCCGCCAGCGCGGGGCCATCGTTGATCATCCGCCCGTGGTTCTCGATACCCAACGTCACGCCGAGCGTTTCCGCCGCGCGCGCCGCCTTGCGGAACGCGGCGATGATGTGCGGGCGGACGGCGTCCAACGTCACGCCGGGCTTCACGTCGCCGGAGAAAGCGCGCACGACCGGCGCGCCCAACGCCGCCGCCGCGCGGCACGTCACCAGCAACCGCTCGATTTCGGCGTCCAGCGCGTCCGCGTCAAGCAGCGCGAAATCGCAGTAGCCGCTGAGACTGCCGATCACCAGCCCGGCGTCCGCCGCCCAACGCTGCACTTGCGGGATCGTCGCGCGATCCAACACGATGCCGTGATGCCGCTCTGTGTTCCCGTTGATCTCCACGCACACGCCGCCCAACGCCGCGATTTGCTCGAATACACGCGGCAGCGACGTTCCACTCCATCCCAAACTCACTGCGCCGATTTTCATCATAACCCCAGCCTGAAGAAGGCGTTGGCGTTGCCGAACAGCCAGGCGTGGGCCACTTCTTGCGCCTCGTCCAGGCTGAGGTAATCGCTTTCCACTAAATCCGAGAGGGCGATGGCGATGTTATCGCGGGCGATCTGCGCGTGCGCCCAGGCCTGATCAACGCTGTCGCCGCCCACGTCGGAGCCGTAGCCGTGGATTTTGCCGTGCGGCACGCTCGCCACCGCCTGCTTGAACATATTCTGACAGTAGATGGGGTCAATGATGTTGGCCCAACAGAAGTCGAGCGCCACGTTGGGATAGTTCTTGCCGAGATAGAGCAGCTCGCCGCTGTAGGGCCAGTTGGCGTGGAAGAGGTCGAAGCGCACGTCGCGGTGCAGTTCGATGAGTTTGGTCAGGCCGATGGCGTTGGTCTTGACGATGTCGTTGCGAATCCCGGCCATGTGCCCGGTGTGAATCTGCACCGGCAGATCGAGGTCGCGCGCCATCCGCATAAAGGCGTGGAAAAGGTAGTCGTCCAGCGGTTTGACGCCATCGGGATAGGAGGCGCTGCGGCGCGGGTCTTCCATAAACCAGTTGAAGATGGCCTCGGCCTCGGCGCGCGTGGGATTACCGTAATCCAGGGTGCGCGTGTAGGCGCTCTGATCCTTGAACGTGACTGCGCCGTAGGTTTTATGGCCCTCGAAGATCACGCGACACACGTCGAGGTATTCATCCAGCGAGGTGATCGTCCGCCCCACCACCCGCCCGACGGACTGCACTTCCTCATAGCTGCGCACCGCGTGATAGCCCGGCAGCGAGATCGTCAGCCGCCCGCGCGGGGTCAGCTTGAGCGTACCGTCGAGCACCTTCTTCGCATCGGGCCACACGTCCAGGATGCGGACGGCGATGTTCGCCTTTTCCAGGACGCTGTCGAAGAACGCCTCATCCTCGTAGTTCAGCAGCTTTTCCTGCATCCGTTGCAGCGCGGCAAGCGTCATCTCATCCTCACCGTAGAATTCCTTGAGCGCGCGGCGGACCATCATCCCGTAGCCGGTCAAACGCGCGCGCCGCCACGCTTTTTCAAGGATGGGCCAACGCTCCTCCAGCGGGCGTTTTTCGTCGGCGAGCACATCCATCTCCGCATCGGAGGACGCGCTGCGCAGGTCGCTCTCGAAATAGCCGTGGGTGAACACGGCGATGGGGTCTTTGTGGTTCGGCCCACACGTGATGGCGTGGTCGTGGCAGTCCACGAGGGGGACGGTTTCGCAATAATCACGCACTATGTCATAGCATTTTGCTGCACCCTTCATAAACACCTCCTGACAGAACGTACTAACGAATGGAATGTCGCCGGTACAATGCAAAACCCAACGCCGCACTCACGAAAGCGCCGACGCCAGCCGCAACAAAGCCGAGTTTCGCCAGATCGCGGCGGATGGACGCCTTCGGCAGCGCGCCGTCCGGCGGCGCGTAACGCGGCAGCGCCAGCTTCAGCACGTGCATCGTGACGGTGGGGCTGAAACGCGCCGCCATCCCCAAAAACCGATCCTGCGCCGTCACATACGTCTGCGGGCGACGGGTCATCACGGCTTTCCAGATACTGCGCGCCACCGCTTCCGGGGGAACAGTCGTCAACAAACCGACTTTAGCCAGCAAATCTTCCAAAGTGACTGCCCGGCCTGCCTGAAGTGTGTTGCGGCTGAACTCGGTCGCAGTAACGCCCGGCAGGATTTTGACGACACCAATCCCGTAAGGGCTGAGTTCGACAGCGGCGGCGTCCGACAGATACCCCAGTGCGGCCTTGCTCGCGCCGTAACCGGCCATGTAGGGGATGCCGGTCGCCTCGGCCAGCGAAGAAACGTTAACAATCACGCCGTCGCCTTGCGCCTTCATCACCGGCGCAACGGCCTGCAAGACGGCAATCGGCGCGAGTGTGTTCAACGCGAACACGTAGTCCATCTGCGCCATATCCACCGTCTCCAGCGTGCCGGAGATGCCCACACCCGCGTTGTTGACCAGGACATCAATCCGGCCAAACGCCGCGACGGTTTTCTCCACGAGGTTCTCGATATCGCTTTTGACGGTGACATCGGTGGGAACCGCCAACACCGCGCCGCCGGTCGCCGTCATCTCTTCCGCCATCTGCTGCAACTTGTCGTGCGAGCGGGCCGCCAGAACGACGCCCCACCCTTTGCGACTGAAGAGTTGCGCTGTGGCAGCCCCAATGCCGCTGCTTGCTCCCGTAATCACCACAACGCGCATTTTGTCTCCTTACACCCGGCTGCGATCTGGCAACGCCGCAAAGTCCGGCACGTCCACCACGAAGACCTGCCCGTACCCCTGCGGATCGGCGGTATAGACCACCTGCGTCCCATCGGCGTTGAAGCACGGATACACGTGGACGCGCTGGATATGGAACGAGCCACGATGCCACGCCAGCACCTTCGGCCCCTCGAATTGCCCATCCTTGAAGCGCCAGAGCAACAGATAGGGGTCTTTGGCGTCCCCATCGCCGATGACGAGGTCGAGCATGTGGCTATGAAAATGCCAGCAGTGCCCCTCGAACGGTGCTTCGACTTGATCGGTGTTGTCGTAGCGGATGGCGCCGTAGACCGGGCCGGCCGGCGTTTTGCCGTGATAGCCGATGTGCTCACCGTTGTTAAAACTACTGCAACGCCCCACGCGCGGCGACGGGCCAGACGACTTCCACTTTGCCGTTGCGCGCGCCGACGATCTGGTTGAACAGGTTGCTGACGACGCAGCAGTGGTTGGGGATCACCGTCACCCGCTCGCCGACCTCCGGCTTGCGCGGGCATTGCGAGAAATCCACGTGCCCGTGCTCCTCCGACATCCCGTAGAAACGCGCCTCCGGGTATTCCAGGATCAGGCCGTGCCCTTCCAGCCCTGATAAATCCGACGAGAAGGTTTTGCTCCCGCCGTCGAGGATGCCCCGGTCGGCAGTGGGGCGGCTAACGATGGTGGTAATGACGGAGAAGGCGATGTCGTCCATCTGCATCGCGCCGGACTTGAGCATGGAGCGGTCGCCGTAGACGTAGGTGCCGGCGCGGTGCTCGGTCACTTCGGCGTGCGTGTGCGCCTGCCACATCCCCGGCGAGCCGCCGCCGCTGACGCAATCCACGGTCACGCCTTCATCTTTCAGCAACGCCCTCGTCTCGCGGACGAATGGATCGGTGCGCGCGTTGCTCGGATAGGTCATCAGCCCGCCGAAGCGCAGACCGGGCGAGCGCGCGATGATGAGCGCCAGCTCCGCCGCCGCCACCGGCGACTGCACGCCGCAGCGTTGCAAGCCGCCGTCGAACTCCACCAGCACCAGCAGCGTGACGCCGCCCGCTTGCGCCGCCGCCGACAAGCCGCGCACGGTGTACGCCGAATCGGCGGTTACGCTGAGTGTCACCCGGCGCGCCAGACGAACCAGCCGTTCCAGCTTGGGCACGCCGATGATGTTGTACGGCAGAAAAATGGCCTGAATGCCGGCCGCCGCCATCGCCTCGGCCTCGCTGATCTTCTGGCAGGTGACGCCGACGGCGCCCGCGCGCAGTTGCATCCAGGCGATCTCGGGGATTTTGTGCGTCTTGATGTGCGGGCGGTTGGCGATGCCGTGTTCATCCAGGTAGCCTTGCAGCCGGTGAATGTTGGCGGCAAGTCGGTCAAGGTCAACAACAGCAACCGGGGTTTCCAGGTCTGCGATGTCCATTACGCCTCCGAAGAAAAACCTCGAATCTTCACGAGTTTTCCCCCCAGAATTGTACACGGATTTGACGGATTCTACGGATTTTTACCTCAAAAATCCGTGGTTTCCGTGTACATCCGTGTACTGAAATGGCAATAGATGTATGGGGAGATCACACTCGTACAAATGCGGGCAAGAACAACTTACGCCTGTGGAACGACGGCGACGCAGTCTATCTCGACGTCAATGCCGCCGGGCAACTGCGCCTGCACGGTTGTCCGCGCCGGGTATGGCTCGGTCACGTAGGTCTTGTACACTTCGTTCATCGCGGCGAAGTTCTTCATATCGGAGAGGAAGACGCCCACCCGCACGACATTCGCCCACGAGGTTCCGGCGGCTTCCAGCAGCACGGTGAGGTTCTCGAAAACTTGTTTTGCCTGCGCGGCGACGTCGTCCTTGTCAAACGTGCCAGTCTTGGGGTCAATCGGCCCTTGCCCGGAGACGAAGACCAGCGGTCCATCGGCCACAATCGCCTGCGAATACGGCCCAATCGGTTTGGCCCCTTTTTCGGTGAAGATTTGTTTACGCATGGTAAAATACCTCCTAAAGTTTTGTCAACAGATTGAACAAATGAAACGAATTTTCGGAATGTCGCTATCGCCAGTTATTAAGCCAGCGCACTTGACCAGGCCAATCATCCGCCTCAGTTTCACACAATAGCCGGTCAAGCGATTCAAACAATCCTGCCGGTGTCCAAGATGATTGCGCCGCCAAAATAATCCCACCGTGGCGTGGATATTGCTGCGCCAGCAGTATAAAATCACGGACATTGAACGTGAAAATCACTCGCCCCTGCGCGGTCGCACCTAGAAGTTGGATTTCATCGGTTGCATCCAATGGCATCCAGGTCTGTGGTGTGCGAGTAACATCATGATTGTGGTTCAGCAACGCTGTGTACAGGTCTTTACGCGAGGTATCAGCATCAAGATGCAGACGCGGTTCAGGCATAGGTGTGTTCCAATGCCTCTTCGGCTTGCAATGAAGCCTCAATTTCAGTACGGTGAGCCGCGTAGAAAGCCAGCGCCTCTTCGACTTGAGCAACTGTCATCGCATATTCTATAGCAACCTGCTCCGGCGTTATCTGCCATCGCTCTACAGCGACCACGATTGTCTGCACTCGGATACCTGTCCCACGCATAACCGGCGTAGGAATATGCGCAGCGCCGCTCCGGTACGTGATGTGCGGAAACGCAGGATCGTCCAAATTCTGACGCAGTTCGCCTACTTTCTCGGCGACCGCCCACATGATGAATTGATTCAGAGAGATGCCCTGCGTCTCGGCCCAAATTTCAGCTTCTTGCTTTAGCTGCGCCGGTAAATTCAACGGATACCTTGACATCGTATACCTCCCTCTTGTTCATATACATCATATACGATGTCTTCTATGATGTCAATCCTGTTTCGACAGCACCTCCGGCGCGTCGCTACAAATTGCGTCCACGCCAATTTGCCGCAAGGCCGCGATCTCCTCCGGGCGTTCCTCGTGCCAGCAGACGATACCCAGGTTGGCCGCGCGCATACGGGAGACCCATTCTCTGGTCAGCAACGCGCTCGGGTTGGGGAAACGTTCCCAGCAAGGGTGTACAAACGTCGCGCGGACGGACTGTGCCAGCTTGACAGCATCTACCGACGGCGCGCTAAAGAGGATAGAGGTCATCAGCTTGGGTTCGTAATCCTTCACCGTCGCCAGCCAATCCGGGCGAAAAGAGCTGAGGATGCAATGCCCGCCGTACTTTTCGTCGCGCAATGTCGTGACCACGTCGGCAATAACGTTTCCATCCTTGATTTCGATGTACGCGCCGAGGTTCTCTTCCATGCAGACTTTCAACGCCTCGACAAAGGTGGGGATGCGCTCGCCCTGCCCCAGGTCAATAGCGCGCAGTTCCTCCAGGGTGCTACGCTGCACCGGCCACGCCCGTCCGCCGGCGTCCGTGAGATACGCATCGTGCGCCAGCACCACGTGCCCATCGGCGGTGCGCTGCACGTCAATTTCCACCATGTCTGCGCCCAGAGCGGCCGCCGTGCGGATGCCGAGCAGCGTGTTATCCGGCGCGTGCGCCCGCGCGCCGCGATGCCCGACGCGCAGAAAGCGGTATTCTGACGGCAGAATCGCCTGCGCCAGTTGATCGAGGATCGTGTTGACCCGGCCCGGCATCCACGCCCGCAGCGCATCCCACGGCACAAGCATCTCCGGGGTAATGGGGAAAGTTTGGGAGAAGTCCCAACTTGGCTCGAAAGCGCGTTGGGCGAGGTAGGTATGCACCAGGCGCACCTTGAGCGGCGTCGGTCGTACCTGATCCTTGATGTACGGCGCCAGCAACACGCCGCTTACGCCCGCCAGATCGCTCGTCTCCGAGCGTTTGAATTCCGCGCGGCGCTCCTTGAACCACGCCGGCGTCGGCGCGAAGGCGTGCTTGCCCGGCTCGCTGTACACATAGGGATGGTCGCCGCTGTCATTGGTCAGCAGGATGAACGGGTAAAGCAGGTGAAAATCGCCGTGCCAACTGGCTTCGACGCGCACCACGCGGCCATCCGCGCCCACGTAGACCCACACGTGCTCCAATTCGTACAGGTGGCCGATGTCCCAGTCCCACCAAATCGCGTATTCGATAGCGAATTCGGCGGGCGGACCGTTCGGCGGCTCCAGGTCAATGATGCGTCCCTGGCGGAACGACAGCGATTCCTCGGTTTCGCGGAAAATCGTGTAGCCCGCCGCCAGCGGCAAAAATGGCTCGCGGGCGTCGAAGCGCAGAATCGGCGCGTAGCGGGCGGCCAGGGCGCGGTCGGCGGGGTTTTGGGGAACGTCGAACAGGGTTGTTAGCGGTAGATTGATGTCATCCATACTGAAGTATCGTTTTCTCGTGTTTATGCTGATCGGCCAATTTCAAGCACACCTGGTTTTCGTCGGTACTAATTTCTTTCCACATATCTTTAGTTACGGAGCGCATCCGCTCGATGATAGCGACTTTCTCTTCCCAAGATAAGGCCGCTAACATTCGTCTACACTGCACTTTTGCGGCAAAGATGTAAGAAATATCGGGGTACATTCGGAAACTCCACTATGTGTGGCAAACTGACGGTAAGATATCATATCAGCTTATCCTTTAAAACTACGGGAGACGCGATTAGTTTCACGAAGAATCTTGAACTCTGGAAGAGATGCTACAGGAGCGATAAATGCATTACCACCAGTATAAACATGATAAGCACATCCCAGGATATAAGTTAACTCACGTACTCTTTGGTAATGAAAGGAAATCTCAATTTGATTTTTTGACCAAAGCATCCCTAGCAAGAGGATCGATTCGACAAGTATGGAAGCAATTGAAATGATAGGCGAGTATGCCAGATCTTTCACCGATGACATTGCCCCAATTACACTGAGAATACTGGTAGCTAAACCTACCAGAGCGAATGGCACACACTTCGTAAGTATAATCCACGTGCCAGACATCAACCTTATATGGGCCTCATTAGATTCTATGATCGCAGCCAAGTCAGGTTTCTTAATCGCAATATCCAATTTCATCATATTGATGATTGTTTTGCTACGCTTCCCCACGTCTGGAGCAACCTTTTGGTTTCCCCAGGTCGCTAATTTGGCTAGATTCTCCCCGAACCCACGCGCCACCAGATAATCCCTGAAATGAAAATATGGAAATTTGTTATCTGATTCACCCTGGTAAGGCCATTTATCTTCTTGAGGCGACTCACCGTCCGCATGATCAAGATCGTCTTCCCATTCCTCAACTACCCGTTCGGCACTAACTTTGTCCAAATAGTCTGGAGTTGATAAACGGATAATATATCCCACAATATATGATATCAAAATCAAGCCCAACCAAAGTAATACTTTTGCCGCTTCATAAAAACTGCTCATACTCTCCCATATTGAAGCAACACTGATAGCATCCGAAGATTCGCCAATAACGCTTACCACAGCAAGGAAAGGAACCGCGAGGCTCAGACTCAAAATTAGCAAGATTAGCATTCCCGGAACAGTGATTCCCAGCAGATCGATGATTCCAAGGCGAAAAGACCGGACATATTCCATAATCATGGTCAACTCCTCCGTACCACAAAGCTAATCAAAGCCAACTGTGAATTTAATTTCGTCTGTCTGTCGAGTTAGTTACTTTAGATACATTGTGGGGGTCATTGCCCAATTCAGTTTTCATATCGCCATATTTCATGATAACCTTGTGAATAAGTATAGATTCCCTGTAGTCCAGGTGAATACTGATTGCAAAAATAATTGCACCGATGACAACTGACAATGCAAAAAACGCAAGAATTGGGACAGTCGACAGTGGAGGATTGAAAATGAGTATACCCACAGTGGTAAGAATACTAACTGCGATCATACCAATAGCCAACCAGATCGCAGCTGTATATGTAAACCGCACTTTACCGAGCGATACGGATTTTAGGTCGTTTATATCCATTGAGTTTTCCCCCTTGTTCTACAATTTCACGCGGAAAGCAGCGATTTCCTGCTCAACCGACCGGATTTCTTCTTCGATGAACACTGGCAATCCTTTCAAAAAATAGGGACAATGTAGGTCGGATTAACAACCCGACCTACACCTATTCTACACTGAACGACGGAGGAATTCAAACGCCGCGACTATTCCCCTTCCTCGAACTTCAACCGCATCGCCTGCTCCCCGTAGCCGATGTACATCTCCTTGACAGGGAAGTTCGCCACGCAGTAGGGGTTCTCGTAGTGCTGGAAGCCGGTGATCGGCTCTACGACGCCATTGCGCAGCAGCGGGCCTTCCCACCCGAAAGCCAGCGCGTCGCCGCGCAAGGTGTTCGCCTGGATGGAAGGGCCGTCGAAGGCGATGTCGAGCGCAAGGATTTTCTCCTGGAATGACTTGAAGTCGCCGTCGAGCGCGGCGCGTCCCAGGTGACAGAGCCACACGTTCGGCGAACCGTAGGAGCGCAGTTCGCGGTGCGCGGTCAATCCGGCGGTCATCAACGCGAGACCCTGAGACGCCGTGAGCGCCAGGTAGCCGTCGCCTTTGCGCGCGAAGGCCCACGTGCGCCCGCGCGCATCGTCGCGCAAACCACCGTCATCGAAAGCATAGACGGGGAAGTAGGCGTGGGTGAAGCCGAGCCAGTCGTCGTCCGGCAGCTTGTGGATGGCGATAAGCGCGTCCTTCCACTGCGCCACGCGCGGCAGGATGACGTTCCCGTGCCAGAAGTTGGGGCGATGCGAGCCTTCTTCGCTCATGCACGGCGGATGCGTGACGAACACGACCGCCGCCGGGCCAAACGTGGCCTGCCAGATGTGCTGCTGGAAACCGCGTTCGCCGGGATGATAGTCCTGCGCGGAAGCGAGCATATAGTCCGGCGTCTTGTAAGTCACTTTGTTGACCTCGTCGCCAAGTGAGCCGGAGGCTTTCCACAGCGCCGTTTCGCCCACGTGACGCTCGCGGTTCCACATCTCGTCGGGCAGGTCGGCGGCGATGTTCGCAATGAGGACGGGCAGCTCGTAGTTTTCCATACACGCCACGCTGACCGTGCCCATGATGCGGTTATTGAGGATGCCCATCCCCCACAAGATGTTGGTAATGCCCGACGTCCCTTCCAGATAAGCGCCCTTGATCAGCGGGGCATACGTGCGCCCGTGCGTCGAGCCGAACACGCCCTTGTACGAGTTCACGGCAATGGTGAACAGCATCTTGTCCATCAGCACGTTCGCCATCTCCCAGACAGGCTCCGCTTCGGCCAGATCAATCAGGTGCGAGAGCGCCAGGATATCTTCCTCGAAGTAGCAATTGGAATCCCATTCCTTGAAGCCGTGGATGCCGCGCTCGTGCAGCCATTCCAGCGCCAACCGCTCGCCCTTCTCGCGGTGCCATCGCCCGGTCTGACTGGCGTTGGGGAAGATGCGGTCGGGATAAAGCTGCCCGGCGAGAATCTCCGCCGTGTGGAAGAGGATACTGTGATTTTCGGTCGCGTAGGCCATCGCGTCGCTGCCCGGCTCGTCGCGCCAGTACTTGAAGTTGAGGATGCAGTCCTCAATGGGTTGCTTGAGTCCTTGCGGGAACTTGGGATCGTCCCCAAAACGATACACCATCCCCAAAAGCCCTACCAGATAGAAGTCGCTGCAATCCCGGCGTTGGTTGATGCCGTCAAGCGCGTCGAGAATCGTCTTAACCGATACGTGCTGCCACCAACCGACCGCCATTTTCGCAATTTCGGAGAAGATGCCGGCTTCCAATCGCGCTGCCGCAATCAGTCCTTCGCGGCGTCGTTCGTCGTAAGTCCCATACGGCGTTTCGTGATAGCGGTTCAGGCCGAGTCCCCACACGTTCAGGGCGCGGGTGATGCGCATGTCGCCCTCGTAGTACTCGCGCGCCTGCGGCATCAATGTCATACGGAGTGCGCCGGCAGGAAACTCATACACTTTACCGAGTGATTTGCGCTTACCGGCCTTCGCCTCCACGTTCCCCTCGGCGTAGATGCGGCCTTCGGGCGTGTGGAGGCGAACGGCGATGCTGGCCGACTGCTGCACAGTGAGCGGCCAGCGCACAACGTATTCCGCGTCACGGTCGAACACGTCCTGCGTGAGATATGCGGCATCAAAGACCTCCTCCAACGTGTTACGCCGTTCCACCGGATCAATCGTCGTGGGCAAGTACACCGCATACTCAGCAGCGGCGGTTGGCGTGAGACGCAGCGCCATGGCGTAGGGGCACGCGCGCGCAGCCACTTCCTCAAAACGCACAAGGATGCGGTTGCGACCTTCACTGAGTTGAACGACAAAAGAGACGCTGTGCGGCTGTTGGGGATGGAAATGTTCCTGGCGATGGACGTGTTGATCGTTCAACCACACATCTGCCGGACCGTTGGTGGTGAGTACGAATGTGACGTCGCGCGCCGCCGGACTTTCGACTTCGGCGTAAGCCCATGCGCGCAGATAGTGTGTAAGGTGGTGGAAGGTAGTGAGGTCCACAAAATGGTCGTCCAGGCAGCGGACATACCGCCAGTGCCCCTCAAAGCCCTCCACCCGCACCACGCCCTCGGTCAACGGGCCAGGTTCGACGGGCTGTTCCGTGATGCCATGTTCCGGTGTATAGTAATGGCGCGCAATCTGGAGCTTATAATCCGGGCCGGTGAAGCGGTCGAGGTTCTCCACCAAAATAGGCTGCGGCCCGGCGACGAGCCAGTTGTGAATATAACCGTCGTGAAGATCGTAACGCACGTAAGAGATAGGCATGAAATGTAAACTCCTTCAAATAATCTGATAGTCTTGTAGTCGCATCGTCGGCATCAAGCTAACCATAGGGGAAAAGATTGCCCTTTTTCGTGCAGGTCGCCGGCGTAGAGCAGACGATAGCTATCGTGAATATAGAACTGCCCAAATTGCTTGGTGGGCAGCACATCAATCAGCCGCGAAGCCAGCGTGTCGGCCATTGGCTCGTCCAGCCCGGAGGCTACGTCGTAATCGAAGTAGATCGCCAAATCACGGTCGGGGTCTGCGCGGATCGTCACGCCGTACTTCTTGGGCGCGCAGGCCACCGGCGAGTAGCGTTCCAGCAGGAATGCGCCCGGCGCTGCGGAGTGAATCGCATCCTGATGCGCGTAGATGAAATTGACGGTCTCCTGCGCTTCCTCCATCGTCTCGCCCGGAAAGCCGAAGAAGAAGAACGTGTGGTTCCAGATGCCGGCGGCGGTGCTGTCGCGCAGGATGCGGCTCATCACCGGCAGTTGGGTGCCCTTGACCATGCGCTTCATCGTGCGTTCGGCGGCGGTTTCCAGGCCGAAGAGCAGCATCCGGCAGCCACTCTGCGCCATCTTTTCCAGCAAGTCGCGGGTGAGCGCCGCGTCGAAGCGCGCGCAGCCGCACCAATGCACCGGCGAACCGGCTTCCGCCAGTTGCGCAGACAGCGCCTTGAGGTTACGCGGCGTGATCGCTTCGTCGGCGAAAAAGATATGGCGCGCACCGTACTTTTCGTGTAACGCCAGCATGTGCTCCACCACGAGATCGGCGTCCAGTTGGCTGAACACGCCCGGCCCGCCGTAGCCCACGTTGCAGAATCCGCACTTGCCGTGGTAGCAACCGTGTGCGCTCAACAGCGGCAGCACCGGCGTCGGGACAAGGTAACAATCCAGCGGCAAGCCGTCAAAGTCGGGCAGCAGGTTGGGATGCGGTTCAACCTTCACCGGATTGCTGCGTACAATCCCTTTGTCGTTGTAGATAAGATTGGGCACTTTAGCCAGGTCGCCGTCACCCTCCAGTGCTTCCGCCAGACGCAGCAATGCTAGTTCGCCGTCGAAGACAACGGCGCTGTCGAACAAGCGGAAGATCTCCGGGACTTTCGGCAGTTGCTCGCGCAGCATCGAGATATGCGGGCCGCCGACGGTCACGTGACAGGGCAAGCCCGCCGCCTTGATCAAATGCCCCAATGTCATCCCGGCGATCATCTGATCCAGCGTGGGAATCGAGATGCCAACGATGTCCGGCTGTTCGCGGACGATGTCGGGGAGCACGCGCTGGCGGAAGAAATCGAGGAACAGGTTGCGCTGTGGGTCTTCAACGACGGACAACAAACTTCGGCTGCTATCTGCCGGGACGGGCGGCACAAAATTCGTCAGGCCGATTACCGTGGGAGCAAAAGGCAGTGAGGTCAGATCGAGGCTTTGCGCCAGGGTAAGGAACGCCGGCAGACTGGCTTCACCATCGAAGAAAGCCGGACTGCGGAAGACGGCTTTCGCATTCTCGACCTGGGCGGCCAATCGCGGGGCGTCCGCCAACGCGGCGCGCAAAGATTGAGCCATCGGGCCGGACGCGGAGGGCAAGCGTTCGCGTAGGCGCGTTACCGCATCGTTCAATGCGGCGCATGTGAGCAGAGCATCGAAGAATTCGACGTTCAGATCACGCTGGATGACCTCGACGCCGTGGGCGCGCAGGTAGGCGGTGAGCATCGGCAAGGCCAGGTGCGGCATCGCCGGAACCCAATGTGGGGGGAATAAAAGCAGGATTTTCATCGCCTGTGATAAAACGTAAGGTGTAAAACGTAAAGTTACGCTTTGCGCTTTACGTTTTACGCGTTATTCTTTACGCCGCGCAAATGGGACAGCGGACTCTGTGCCCCGGCGTCACTTCGAGCATGGCCGGTTCTTCGACATCACACACTCCGGGCACTTTCTCGCTGCAGCGCGGGTGGAACGCGCAGCCCTTCGGCAGTGCATAGGGGTCGGGCACCATCCCCCGGATGGACGCCAATCGCCGTCTCTCGCGTGTTTTCTGTCCGAGGCGAGGAATGGATTGCAACAAGGCCCGCGTGTACGGGTGCAACGGACGGTAGAACAACGTGTCCACGTCCGCCTGCTCCACCACCTTTCCCATGTACATCACCACCACATTCTCCGTCATCTGCGCCACCACGCCCAGGTTATGAGTAATGTACATAATCGCCATCCCCAGATCGTTCTGCAATAACCGCATCAGCCTGAGGATTTGCGCTTCGGTCGTCACGTCCAGCGCCGTTGTTGGCTCATCGGCAATCAGCAGGCTCGGATGGCACGACAGCGCCATCGCAATCATCGCCCGCTGGCGCATCCCCCCGCTCAGCTCATGCGCGTACTGGTCAACCGTCCGATCGGGCAGCGGCATCCCCACCAGGTCCAACATCTTAATGGCGTGTGCCCGGGCTGTCTCTTTATCCAATCCCTGGTGCAGCCGGATGGCCTCCGCGATCTGGTTGCCGACCGTGTGGACGGGACTGAGGGAGGTCATCGGTTCTTGAAACACCATTGCGATCTCCGCGCCACGGATGCTGCGCATCTCGTCGCTTTGCGGCGCCATCTTCGTCAGATCAAGGGTCTGCTCGGTTCCGCGCACGCGCCGGTGATAGAGGATCTCGCCATCCACCGTCTTCCCGGGCTTGGGGACGATGTTGAGAATTGAGCGCGCTGTGACGCTTTTGCCGCAGCCGCTTTCGCCCACCACGCCCAACGTTTCCCCACGATGGATGACGAAGTCTGCCCCATCCACCGCGCGCACCGTTCCCTCATCCAGGTAGAAATACGTCTTCAGGTTATTGACTTCTACAAGTAATTCTCTGCTATCGTTCACGGTTGTTCTCCTGTCAATCAGTCCAGTAGTCAGGTAGTCGCGTAGTCAGGCTTTGGACCATCCGACTACATAACTATTTGACTCCATGACTATTTGACTACCGCGCATACGGATCCGCTGCGTCGCGCAACCCATCGCCGACGAAGTTGAAAGCCAACACAGTGATGACCACGAACAGGCCGGGGACGAGTAGCCAGGGGGCCATCGCGATAGCTCGCAGGTTTTGCGCTTCCTGGAGCAAGACACCCCAACTGATCGCCGGGGGACGAATACCTAACCCCAGATAACTGAGACTCGTTTCACTGAGAATCATTCCAGGAATGGCTAACGTGATGGACGCGATGATATGGCTGTAAAACGAGGGAACCATGTGCCGGAAGATGACGCGGAATTCTGAAGAACCCACCAGGCGCGCCGCAAGCACAAAGTCTTCCTTACGCAAGGCCAGGAAGCGACCGCGCACGACGCGCGCCAATCCCGTCCAGCCGATCAAGGACAGGATAATGGTGATCATAAAATACACTTTGAGAACCGGCCAATCCTTCGGCACGGCGGCGCTCAGAGCAAGCCACAAGGGGATGCTCGGAATGGAGCGGATAAACTCGATCACCCGTTGAATAATGGTGTCTACGGTGCCGCCGTAAAAGCCCGAAAGTCCGCCGAGTAGAATGCCGAGGACGAAGCTAAGCGCCACACCGACCAGGCCAATCGTGCTGGAAATGCGCGTTCCCATCAGGATGCGGGATAAGTTATCGCGCCCTAGACGGTCTGCCCCAAGAATAAAGACTACCTGTTTGTTCGTTTCTAATCCAACCAGTCGCAAATTCGACGGCCATTTTCCCCAGAATTTATACGGGTCACCCTCTGTCAAAAACTTAAGGGGTAACTTTTGAGTTTCATCAATCTCAAAGACAATGCGTAACGTTTCCGGGTCACGCTTGCCCTTCAATCCATAAACATAAGGCGGAAAGTGCAAACCTTCAGCGTCAACAAAGTGCGGCAGTTGCGGCGGCGCATACGCGTACTTGACGTCATAGCGATATGGATCGTAGGGCGCCAGGAAATCACAGAACGCGGTAATGAAGTATATGATAAACAGGATAACGATACTGATCAAGGCCATCTTGTGCCGGCGGAACTTCCACCACATCAACTGCCACTGTGAGGCCACGTAAAGGCGTTCTTCCTCCGAGGTCTGCGCGGGGCTTTCCGCTAATATATCCATATCAACCGAAGGCACATTCACGACCACCACTTCTTTGCTTGTTACAGGACTGTTGTTTTCAGTTGGCATCAGTTCCCTCCACCTATGTCAGTGCGCCCCATACCGGATGCGAGGATCAATAAAAGCCAGTAAGATGTCCGAAATCAAGGTGCCGATGACCGTCAACACGCTCAACAACAACACAAAACTGGCGGCCAGATACATGTCTTGCCCCATCAGCGCCCGCAGCAACAACGGGCCGGCCGTAGGCAGCCCTAACACCACCGAAACAATCGTCGCGCCGTTAATCAAACCGGGCAACGCCCACCCTGCCGTACTGATAAAGGGATTTAGTGCCACCCGCACCGGATATTTGAAAACCAACCGCCATTCTTTCAAGCCTTTAGCGCGTCCTGTCTCGACGTAGGGCTTTTGCAACTCGTCCAGCAGATTGGCGCGCATCGTCCGCGCCATGCCCGCCGTTCCACCTGTCCCCAAAATGACCAGCGGAACCCACATATGCTTGAACATGTCAATCACCTTGGCGATACTCCAGGGCGCAGATTGGAATTCTTGCGAGAAAAGGCCGGTCAGGTTAACGCCAAACATCGAAAATGCGAGCCACAGCAAGACCAACGCAATCATAAAGTCCGGCGTGCCCAATCCGACAAAGCCCAGGCTGGTAAACAGATAGTCGAAGAATGAATACTGGTGCGTCGCAGAATAGACGCCGATGACGAAGCCCACCACCCAGGTAAAGAGCAGCGTCGTCACCGTGATGACCAGGGTTAACGTCAAACGTTCCCAGATCAACTCCGAAACCGGCATATTCCATTCAAAAGACCGGCCAAAATCGCCTTTGAGTATATTACGCAGCCAGTGAAGATAACGGAGATGCAGCGGCAAATCCAAACCGTACTGGCGCTTCAGCGCTTCGAGTTGTTCCTGATCCACCACATCGCCGCCGGCCGCCAGGTTCATCACATGCGCCGTCAGATAATCGCCGGGGGGCAACTCGATGATAATAAACGCCACAACCGTAATACCAATGAGTGTAGGAATGAGCAGCACTATCCGGCGCAAAATGTAGCTAAGCATCTGAGTCTCCTTTATCAAAATGCAGAGACGAAAATCTACTCTCGATACAAGTAGACAGTAGACGGTAGACAGCGCCTCCTGACGTGAATAACTGCCTACCGTCTACCTGACGTAAAAGGACAAATGTCCTGCTGCTACTGCTTGATGAAGTATTGCTCCGGCGCAGTCGCACCCGGCGTCAAGAGGTTCCAGTCGCTGACGGCGACCTCCGGCACGTTGCGGAAGTAATTCTTGACGATGACCAGTTCCGGCGGCGCGGTAGCAATGCCGAGCACAAAGACGTTTTCCTTGTTCAGCTCCAGAATCTGTCGCCAGAGGTCCTTCTGCTTATCCGGGTCCACCGTGACCTTGATTTCTTCGTAGATCTCGCGGGTCTTGCGGATATCGCTGCCGGCCGGCGGCTCCTCGCCATTCGTACCGCCGGAGTTGAACCAGTCCGCATAAGGGACGCAATGCACAGATTCGTTATCCAGGGGCAGGAACCAGCGAGGGCCGATCAAGGGGTTGAACTCGCCATTGCCTGTCCAGACCCCCATATCGTGTTCGTTGGCTTGCTTGCGCTCGTAGAACAAGGTGCGCTCTTCCTGGGTCACGATAAGGTCAATCCCCAACAGCTTCCACTGCGCGGTCAGCAGTTCGCCGATGTCACCCCACGCGCCGAAGACCGGGGCGTATTCGTAGTTGATGGTGAGGCGCTTGCCATCCGGACGCAGGCGATAGCCCTCGGCATCTCTCTTGGTCAGGCCCAGTTCGTCAATCAAGCTGTTCGCCAGATCAACGTCGTACTCCAGGCGGTTCTTGGCCTGCTCTTCCCAATAAAAGGGTGAAGAAGCCAGCGGCGACACCTGGTTCGGTTCGGCCATGCCGAGATAGACAGACTCGATGATCTCCTCGCGGTTGATGCCGTGGGAGAGCGCCCAGCGGAAGCGCTTGTCGCCCAGGATTTGGCGCATCACAGGGTCTTTGTGCGCGATGTTGGGAGCGACGACCGTATCGGTGATGTAGCCGCGGGTCCATTGCAACACCCGGTAATTGCCCTTCTCTTTACCATCCTGGAACAGGGGATAGTTGGCGAATTGCATATGACGCAACTGCATGTCCAATTCACCGGCAATGGCCTTGAGGTTTACAATTTCAGCATTCTCGACCAGTTGGTGCTCGACAAAGTCAATATAGGGAAGTTGGTTGCCGGCGGTATCAACCTTCCAATAATAGGGATTGCGTTCGAACACGGTGGGCGTGGTGGGAGGCGTGACCTTGACTTTCCAGGCGTAAATCGTCGGAAGGTCAAGCTCGTCCCTGACCCGGCTGCCGGGATCGGTTTTGCTGTTGTAATACTGATACCAGAATTCATAGCCAGCGGCCTTGGCATCCGCTTCCAACTTCGTCTTGTCTTCAACGTAATGAACGTGGAATTGCTTGGCATAGTGCGCGCAACGGAAGAAGTACAAGCCGTTAGCCGACGCCAAAAGCGTCATAAACAAACCGTTAGGCCCGGGGAAGGTCAGGCGCACTGTATAATCATCGAGCTTTTCAGCCTTGACCGGTTCGCCCTTCACCTTCAACCAACTGGGGACTCCGTTGGGGCTGAGTTCTGCGTTCCCCCAATGATCGTTAAACATAAACATGATGTCGTCGGCGTTAAACGGCTCGCCATCCGACCACTTCATCCCCTGGCGCAGATAGAAGGTGAAGACCGTGCCGTCGGTGGAGATGTCCCAGGACTTCATCAGATTGGGCACCTGCGCCGTTCCATCCTTGTTCCAACGGATCCAGTTCTCGTAGGGCAGGCGCGCGGTCAGTTGCACATCGTTAGCGCCCACCGCCGCGCGGTGCCAGGTGCCGCCGTACTGACCCACTTCCTCAACCGGCGTGTGAACCACCGGTTCAAGCGGCAGGCGCTCGTCCACCGGAGGCAGCTTACCTGCTTTGACCAGGTCCGCAAGTTGGGGGGCTTCATGATATTGCGCCACCGGTTCGGGGGTCGCAGTGGGTTCGGCCGGTTTCGGGGTTGCGGTGGGTTCAGCCGGCTTGGCAGTCGGCTCGGCCGGTTTCGCGGTGGGTTCAACCTTCGGGTCTGCCGTCGCCGGGGCCTGGGTGGCTGTTCCACCACAGGCTGTCATCACCAATCCCGCCGTCGTCAGCGCAGACAACTGAATGAACTCACGACGGGTTAACTTACCTCTCTCCTTCATAGTTTAATCCTCCATATACAGAATGTGGAACATTTTTAAGTTAATATGATTCGGCTATCCGTTGAGCTACATCGTCTTATAAGTGACCTCCCTATCTGGAATTCAGGTAGCTCGCCCGCCGCCACAAGTGTGTGTGGCGGCGCCTTGCACGATGGCGACTAGGCAGCTATTCTACCCAAAACACCGACAAGCTGCAGCTCATCGGCGCGATGGCAGCTGACAAAGTGCTCCGGCGCCAACTCCCGCAACACCGGCTCCTCCACCTTACACTGCTCCGTTGCGTACTGGCAACGGGGATGGAAGTAGCAGCCGCGCGGCGGGTTCGCCGGGTCGGCCACGTCCCCTTGTAGCACGATGGACTCCGTCCGCAAGCGAGGATCCGGCTTCGGCACCGCCGACAGCAGCGCCTCGGTGTACGGGTGCAGTGGGTGTTGGAACAACGCATCCGTTGTCGCGCTCTCTACCAGCTTGCCGACGTACATCACCGCCACCCGGTCGCTGATGTGCTCCACCACGCTCAGGTCGTGCGAGACGAACAGGTACGTCAGCCCGAACTGCTCTTGCAAGTCTTGCAGCAGGTTCAGCGTCTGCGCCTGGATCGAGACGTCCAGCGCCGAGACCGGCTCATCGCACACCACCAACTGCGGGTTCAGCGCCAACGCGCGCGCCACGCCGATGCGCTGCCGCTGCCCGCCGCTGAAGGCGTGCGGGTAGCGCGTCATGTACTCCGGGCGCAGCCCTACCACCCGCAGCAGCTCCGCCACGCGATCTTGCAGTTCCCCACCCTTCGCCACGCCGTTCACCAACAGCGGTTCGCCGACGATTTGCAGCAACGTCATCCGGGGATTCAGCGACGAGTAAGGATCCTGAAAGATCATCTGCATATTCTGCCGCAGCAATTTCAGTTGGTTCTTGTCCAAATCCGGCACGTTGATACGCCCCATATTCTGGTCGTTGAACCACACTTCGCCCGCGGTCGGCTCGTAGGCGCGGAGAATCAGCCGCCCGGTGGTCGTCTTCCCACAGCCGCTTTCGCCCACCAGCCCCAATGTCTCCCGCTCGCGGATGAAGAAGTTGACGCCATCAACGGCTTTCACGTAACCGACGGTTTTCGTAAAGAGGAAGCCCTTCTGGATCGGGAAGTGCTTCTTCAAATCCTTGACTTCAAGCAGAATTGGACGCTTTTCTACACTTGCAGAGGTTGTTATGTTTATAGCTTCAGCCATTGTCACTTTCCTCAAGTTGTTGTCTAATAGATCGTCTCAAAAAAGAGGGAGAAGTGGGGGTTTGGGGGCCGGCTGCGCCCGCCCCCAAACCCCCACCCCCAGATTACCCAACACCAGCGCAGATAGGGCAGCGGACTTTGTGACCAGGCGCGACTTCAAGCATTGCCGGCTCTTCTACATCGCACACTCCCGGCACTTTGTCGCTGCACCGTGGATGGAAGGCGCAGCCTTTCGGCAAGGCGTAAGGGTCCGGCACCATCCCCCGGATGGACGCCAGCCGCCGTTTCTCCCGCATCTTCTGCCCCAGACGCGGGATGGATTGCAACAAGGCCCGCGTATAAGGGTGCAGCGGCTTGTAGAACAATGTATCCACGTCCGCTTGCTCCACGACCTTCCCCATATACATCACCACTACATTCTCTGTCATCTGCGCCACCACGCCCAGGTTATGGGTGATGTACATAATCGCCATCCCTAGCTCGTCCTGCAATTGACGCATCAGCTTGAGAATCTGCGCTTCGGTCGTTACATCCAGCGCCGTCGTCGGTTCGTCCGCGATGAGCAGGCTTGGGTGACACGACAGCGCCATAGCAATCATCGCCCGTTGGCGCATCCCGCCGCTCAATTCATGCGCATACTGGTTGATGGTCCGGTTCGGCAGGGGCATCCCCACGAGGTCCAGCATCTCAATAGCCAGTTCCCGGGCCGCGTCTTCATTGAGTCCCTGGTGCAGCCGGACTGCTTCGGTAATCTGGTTCCCTACCGTGTGTACGGGACTGAGTGACGTCATCGGCTCCTGAAACACCATCGCAATCTCCGCCCCGCGAATGTTGCGCATCTCGTTGCTCTGCGGCGCCATTTGCGTCAGATCGAGGGTCTGCTCAACGCCTTTCGTCTTCCGGTGATACAGGATCTCCCCTCCCACCGTCTTCCCAGGCTTGGGCACGATGTTCATAATCGAGCGCGCTGTGACGCTCTTCCCGCAACCGCTTTCGCCCACCACACCGAGCGTCTCCCCACGATGGATGACGAAGTCCGCCCCATCCACCGCGCGCACCGTCCCTTCGTCCAGAAAGAAATAGGTTTGCAGGTTTTTCACTTCTACGAGTAGTTCTCTGTTATCGTTCACAGTTATTCTCCTGGTTCAGTTTCAAGTTGCAAGTTACAAGTTGCAAGTTAGCTCCCAACCGCACAGTCAACTTTCAACCTTTAACCTTCAACTATCGCGCATACGGGTCTGCCGCGTCGCGCAAGCCATCGCCGAGGAAGTTATAGGCAAAGACGGTCAAGACAACCGCCACCGCGGGTGCAAACAATAGCCACGGGGCCTGCGCCAGCGAGCGGACGTTCTGTGCTTCCTGAAGCAACACGCCCCAACTGATGGCCGGCGCGCGCAATCCCAAGCCGAGATAACTCAACCCGGTTTCACCCAGAATTTGACCCGGGATAGAAAGCGTCAAACTGGCGATGATGTAGCTCAGGAATGAGGGGACCATGTGACGCAAAATAATGCGCATTTCACTCGACCCGCACAAGCGCGCCGCCAGCACGAAATCGTCCTGACGCAAAGAGAGGAAACGCCCCCGCACTACCCGCGCCATCCCCGTCCAGCCCACCAGCGAGAGGATAATCGTGATGCCGAAATACATCTTCACGACCGGCCAGTCGGCCGGCAAGGCCGCGCTGAGCGCCATCCACAGGGGGATCGTCGGAATCGTGCGGATAAACTCGATGACGCGTTGAATCACCGTGTCAATACGCCCGCCGTA
>DAOUAQ010000071.1:0-8717 GCA_034433375.1 Anaerolineae bacterium
AGGAGGTCATTGTGAAAAGTTTAGAAGAACTACAGAAAATCAAAGAACGCGCGTTGCAGCGCCGCAAGCTGGCCGGCGAGGGCGCGCGCGCGCGCATTGTCGTGGCGATGGGCACCACCGGCATTGCCGCCGGCGCCCGTGACACGATGGCGGCCATTTTGAAGGAACTGGAAAAACGCGGCATCGGCGACGTCGTCGTGACGCAGACCGGCAGCGCCGGCATGAGCACCTACGAACCGGTCGTCCAGGTGCAGGTGGGCGACGGTGAACTCATCACCTACGGCAACGTCGACGCCAGCCGCGTCGCAGCCTTGATCGAGAAACACGTTCTGGGCGGCGCGGTTGTGGCCGAATGGCAGGTCCAGTAAGGAGGGGCTATGGCTTATCGCGCCAACATTTTAATCAATAGCGACGCTCCCGGCGCCGAGGCTGTCTACGGCGCGTTCCTGGACGAACTTCAGGAGTTGGCGTTGCGCGACGAGGTGCAGGTGTTGATGACCTCAGGCCTGGGCGGGCAGGGTGTGGAGGCCGTAGTCTACCCCGACAGCGTGCGCTACGTCAACCTGACGCCGGATGACGTCGCCCGCATCACGGAGGAACACTTGCTGAAAGGCCGCCCGGTGCTGGCGCTCACGCAAGCCGCGCCGAAGGTCGCGCCGCTGCCCCCCCCCGCGCCCAAAGAGGTGCGTGTGGTGCTGCGCAACGTCGGCAAGATCAACCCCTTCGACATCGAAGACTACATCGCCGAGGACGGTTACGCGGCCCTGGCGAAAGTGCTGACCGAGATGACGCCGGAGCAGGTGCTGGACGTGATGAAGGTGTCCGGTCTGCGCGGGCGCGGCGGCGCCGGCTTCCCCGCCTATCTCAAGTGGACGTTCGCCCGCAATAGCCCCAATCACCCCAAGTATCTCATTTGCAATGGCGACGAAGGCGATCCCGGCGCATTCATGAACCGCAGCGTCCTGGAAGGCGACCCACACTCCGTCATCGAGGGCATGGCGATTGCCGCTTACGTCATCGGGGCCGCGCAGGGTTATTTCTACGTCCGCGCCGAATATCCCATTGCCATTCGCACGCTGCGTGCGGCGCTGGAACAGGCGCGCGAGTATGGCTTCTTGGGCGAGAATATCTTTGGGACAGGCTTCAACTTCGATCTCGAAATCCGCATGGGCGCGGGGGCGTTCGTCTGCGGCGAAGAGACGGCGTTGATGCGCTCTATCGAAGGGCAGCGGGGTATGCCGAGCACGCGCCCGCCGTTCCCCGCCGTTTCGGGCTTGTGGAAGCAGCCGACGAACATCAACAACGTCGAAACCTACGCCAACGTGCCGCAAATTCTGCTCAAAGGCGGCGAGTGGTTCGCCTCGATGGGGACCGAGCAAAGCAAGGGCACGAAAACCTTCGCCATTGCCGGGAAGGTCAAGCACACCGGCCTGATCGAAGTGCCGCTGGGCGTCACGATCCGCGAGATCGTGTACGACATCGGTGGCGGTATCTTGAATGACAAAAAATTCAAGGCCGTGCAGACCGGCGGGCCGATGGGCGGCTGTATCCCCGAACAATTCCTGGATTTGCCGGTGGACTACCAATCGCTGGCCTCGGTCGGCTCCATTATGGGGTCGGGCGGCTTCGTCATCATGGACGAAGAGACCTGCATGGTGGATATCGCCCGCTTCTTTATGGATTTCGTCCAGGATGAATCCTGCGGCAAATGCGTTCCCTGCCGTGTGGGCACCCGCCGGATGCTGGAAATCCTCAACGACATCTGCGCGGGCCGAGGTCAGCCCGGCGACATCGAGCTGCTGGAGCAGATGGGCAAATCCATTATGCGCGGGTCGCTCTGCGGTCTGGGGGCCGGCGCGCCGAACCCGGTGATGAGCACGATCAAGTATTTCCGCCACGAATACGAAGCGCACATCTACGAGAAGAAATGCCCGGCGAAGGTCTGTCGCGCGCTGATCGAGTACAAAGTCGATGCCGACCTGTGCATCGGCTGCACGCGCTGCGCCCGCAACTGCCCGGTCAATGCGATTGCCGGTAAGCCGAAGGAAAAACACGTCATCGACCCTGCGATCTGCATCCGCTGCGGCATCTGCAAGCAGGTGTGTCCGGTGGCGGCGATTGATGTTTATTAGGGAGTAGGGAGTAGGGAGTAGGGAGTAGGGGGTAGGAAAGATGCCTGATCCCCAATCCCTAGTTACCAATCCCCCCATTTTTATAGGGAGGAGACTATGCCAGAATGTTCGACCTTGAATGAAATTATGGAAAAATACGGGGGCGACCGCGAGGCGTTGGTGGAGATTTTGCGGGATGTCAGCCAGGCTGCCGGGTACGTCACCGCGGAGGATATGGCGACGATTGCGCAACGGTTGGGCCTGCCCCAGAGCCAGGTGCACAGCGTCGCCAGCTTTTACAGCCTCATCAGCCTCGAACCGCTGGGAAAGCACGTGATCCGCTTCTGCCAGGACGCGCCGTGTCACGTCGCGGGTGGGCAGGAGATCTGGGAGACGCTGGAACGCGAACTCGGCATCCCCTTCGGCGCGACGACGCCCGACGGTACGTGGACGCTGCTGACCACCAGTTGCATCGGCGCGTGTTCGGTCGGCCCGGTGATGATGGTGGACGACGAAGTGTATGGCAATCTAACGCCCGGCCGGGTGCGGGAGATTATCGCACAAGTAGGAGGTGGCGTATGATCCGCGCGACAATTTTGGTTTCGGGCGATCCTCAGAGCCTCAGCCGCGGCGCGGAAGAGGTAAAGCTCGCTATCGAAGCGGAACTTTCGTTCTACGGTCTGGCGAACGAGATCGAAGTGGGCTTTGGCGGGGGCGTGACGCGCGTCGATGTGTTGCCCACCGTCAGCATCTACCCGGAAGGCGTGATCTACGGCCCGGTCAAACCGGCGGATGGCGCGTTCATCGTAGAGGAACATCTCTACAAAGGGCGCGTCGTCGAACACCTGTTGCTCCCGACGGACGCGCTGGTGAGCGGGCAACTGGCTTCCTTGCCGGCCGGCAAAGAGGGCAAACAGTACGCCGAAAAGCGGGTGCTGTTGCGCCGCGTCGGCGTGGTCGACCCCTACAGCATCGAAGACTACGTGGCCCACGATGGCTACTTCGCCCTGGGACAGGCGCTGACCACAATGACGCCCACAGAAGTTATGAATGTCGTGCGCGAATCCGGTCTGCAAGGGCGCGGCGGCGCGGGCTTTCCGACGGGTCTCAAGTGGTCGTTCGTCGCCAGCCGCGCGGAGGAAACCAAGTACATCGTCTGCAACGCCGATGAATCCGAGCCGGGCACGTTCAAGGATCGCATGATCCTGGAAGGCGACCCGCACGCCGTCCTCGAAGGGATGGCGTTGGCCGGGTACGCGGTGGGGGCGCACGAAGGCTGGATTTACATTCGCGGCGAATACGTGCTCTCGAAAGAACGTCTGGAGCAGGCCATTCGCCAGGCGGAAGAACTGGGCGTGCTCGGCGACGACATTATGGGCAGCGGCTTCTCGTTCCACATCCACGTCCACGCCGGCGCGGGCGCCTACATCTGCGGCGAGGAAACGGCGCTTTTGGAAAGCATGGAGGGCAAGCGCGGAACGCCGCGCATCCGCCCGCCGTATCCCACCGTGAACGGCTATCGCGGGCTGCCCACCGTTGTCAACAACGTGGAGACGCTGGCGAACGTCCCGCCGATCGTGCTCAACGGCGCGGCGTGGTATCGCACGCTGGGCACCAAGCGCAGCCCCGGCACCAAGCTGTACTCCGTGATGGGCGATGTGAACATCACCGGCCTGATCGAGGTCCCGATGGGGATCACTCTGCGTGAAGTCGTGGACATCTATGCCGGTGGGATGAAGGCCGGCAAGACCTTCAAGTGCGCGCAGACCGGCGGCGCGTCGGGCAGCATTATCCCGGCGGCGTTGCTGGACATTCCGATGGATTTTGCCAGCATGGCAGAGCAGGGCGCGTCCCTGGGTAGCGGCGCGCTCCTGATCTGCGGGGACGATACGGATATCGTCGATCTGGCCTACACGTTGGTGCGCTTCTTCAAAACGGAGTCGTGCGGCAAGTGTGTTCCCTGTCGCGTGGGTACAGCACAAATGTTGGAAGCGTTGGATCGTTTGCGCCAGGGGTATGCCCGCGCTGCGGATTTGGCGCGCCTGGAGCAAATCGCCGGATACGCGCGCGAAGCCAGCTTCTGCGGTTTGGGGCAGGCCGCGCCGGTGCCGATCTTGTCCGGGTTGCGATTCTTCCGTGAAGAATTCGAGGCCAGGCTGAGAGCGTAATGTTTGTAGGAGAAAATGGAGAATGAGTGAGATACATTTGAAAATCAACGATCGAGAAGTAACAACACAGAGCGGGCAAACGGTGCTGGAAGCAGCCAAGTCTGCCGGCGTCGAGATTCCGGTGCTGTGTCATCATCCGGCGCTCTCCAATTGGGGCGCGTGCCGGATGTGCGTGGTCGAAGTGGAGGGAATGCGTACCCTGCAAACCGCGTGTACGTTGCCCGCAACCGAAGGGATGGTCGTCAAGACGCATACCGAGCAGACGTTCGATATCCGCAAATTCGTATTGGAGTTGCTGTTCTCCGAGCGCAACCACTACTGTATGTACTGTCAGATGAGCGGCGACTGCGAACTTCAGGATCAGGCCTACGGCCACGGGCTGGATCATTGGACGTACCCGCGCCCTTACGAGAAGCAGGAAGTCGACGCCACGCGCAAGTACTTCATTATGGATCACAACCGCTGCATCTTGTGCTCGCGCTGTGTGCGCGCGTGTACGGAGATCGCGGCCAACCATACCCTGGGATTGCGCAATCGCGGCGCGCAGACGATGATCTCCGCCGATCTCAACGTCCCCTTCGGCGCATCATCGTGCGTGGAGTGCGGCACCTGTCTGCAGGTGTGTCCCACCGGCGCGTTGATCGATGCGCGCAGCGCCTACGGCGGGCGCGAGAAAGACGTCACGCACACGCAAACCACCTGTATGCAATGCAGCGTCGGCTGTGACCTCGACGTGGTGACGCGCTACAATCGCCTGCTGCGCGTGGACGGCGTGTGGGACTCAGCGCCGAACGGCGGGTTGTTGTGCGTGGATGGACGCTTCACGCCGCTGTACGAGACCCGCAAACGTGTGGTCAAACCGTTGGTGCGCAAGGACGGCAAACTGACCGAGTCGAGTTGGGAAGAGGCGCTCGGACTGGTCGCCGACACCCTCAAGGGCAGCACATGCCAGGGTTTGGCAGCCTGCGCGACGACGAACGAAGCGTTGGCAGCGTTCGCCGGGCTGATGACGCAGCTCGGTGGTCAAGCCGGCCGGCTCGAACCGGTCGCGCCGGCGTTGGGCTATGGCGTCCCGGCCACAGTGGCGGATGTGCTGGATGCCGATTTCATCATCGTCGCGGGGGCGCAGCCGTTGGAGTACCAGCGCGTCGTTGGCTATTTCATACACCGCGCTGCCGACAAAGGCGCGACGGTGGCCGTGATCGGCGATTCGGAGAACGCGCTGAACAAGCGCGCTGCACTGAGCGTGGCTTCGGCGCAGGCCGGCGTCGTCGCACAGGCCGCCGCTGATGCGGAGAAGATCGTGCTGGTCTACAGCGTCGGGATCAAACCCGAAGTGGTGGCCGCGCTCAAGCCGCTCGGCGACAAGGTGTCCTTCCTGGCGCTCGATCCGGCGCGCAACGGCAAAGGCGCGGAGGCGGCTGGCCTCAAGCCGCAGTCGCCAACCAAGACCGACGTGGCTTATATCTTGCTCGGCGAGCAACCGGTCGCCGACGCGCTGCGCGTGCCGGCCGGGTTCAAAGTCGTGCAGACGGCCTATCACTCCGCACTCACCGAGCAGGCAGACGTGGTGCTTCCCACGCCGCTCTGGTACGAGCGCAGCGGTCACGTGACGACGCTCGATGGCGTGGACAAGTCGCTCCAGACCGTGCTGCCCGCCCCGGCGGACGTGCGCGACGAGAGCGTGGTATTGGCGCAGTTGACGGCGTTGTTGCGTTCATAAAAGGAGTACCCAATGGGAAAAATTAAAGTGGCTACGCAGTGGCTGGAAGCCTGCGCCGGATGTCATATGTCTTTCCTGGACATCGATGAACGTATTGTGGAGTTTTTCAAGCATGTCGAACTGACCTCCTCGCCGCTCACCGATCTCAAACATCCGCCGGAAGAGGGGGTGGATGTGGGGATTCTGACAGGCGGCATCGGCAACGAGGACGAACTGCACGAAGCGCAGGAGATGCGCGAGCGTTCCAAGCTACTGATTGCGTTGGGCGATTGCGCCGTCTTCGGCGGCATCTGCACGATGCGCAACTTCTTCCCCACCGAGGAGGTCTTGCGGCGCGGCTACATCGAAACCGAGAGCACGGTAGATGGGCAAATCCCGCAGCACGAAGACCTCGCGCCTTTGACCGATAAGGTCTCCGGCGTGGGCGACGTGGTGCCGGTGGACATCTATCTGCCCGGTTGCCCGCCCACCGCCGACGCGATCTGGCACGTCCTGACGGAACTGCTGGCCGGGCGGATGCCGAAGTTGGAAGGCAAGGTTTTGAAATACGGTATGGATGGGGGGTAAAAATACAATGGCTGAGAAAATTACCATTTCACCCGTGACCCGCATCGAAGGGCACGCCAAGATTACCATTTACCTGGGCGACGACGGGAAAGTCAAGGATTCCTACTTCCACGTCGAGCAATTTCGCGGCTTCGAGAAGTTCAGCGAAGGCCGCATGTTCTACGAAATGCCGCAAATCACCCCGCGCACCTGCGGCATCTGTCCGGTGAGCCACCACCTGGCTTCGACGAAGGCGTGCGACGTGGTCGCCGGAACTGCGCCGACGCCCACCGCGCACAAGCTCCGCGATCTGATGCACATGGGGCAGATGATCCAATCCCACGGGATGCACTTCTTCGAGTTGGCCGGGCCGGACTTCATCCTGGGCTTCGACGCCGACCCGAAGATTCGGCACGTGGGCGGCGTGGTGGCGGCGAATCCTGATCTGGCCGTCAAGGCCGTGCGGTTGCGCGCGTTCGGCCAGGAGATCATCCGTCGTCTTGGCGAGCGCCGCGTGCATCCGATCTTCGGCATACCCGGCGGCGTCACCCGCCCGCTGGACCCCGCCGACCGCGACTGGATTCTGCAAAGCATCGACGATCACCTCGCCACGACGATGGTAGGTATTTCGTTCCTCAAAAGCTGGATGCAGGACAACCAGCAGATGTTGAACGAATTCGCCGTGTTCCCTTCGGCCTATATGGGCCTGGTGCAGCCCGACGGCGCGCTCGAACTCTACGACGGGCAGCTCAAGATGGTGGACGTGGATGGCTCGCCGCTGGAACTGTTCGATCCCGCCGACTATCTGGACTACATCGGCGAGCACGTGAATACCTACACTTACCTCAAAGCGCCGTTCTACCTCAAGCGCGGCTACGAAAACGGCATCTACCGCGTTGGCCCGCTGGGCCGTTTGAACGTCGCCACGCACATCAGCACGCCGATGGCGCAGGGCGAGATGCTAATCTGGAAACAGCTCAACGGCGGCAAACCCGTCGAGGGGACGCTCTACTTCCACTACGCGCGCTTGATCGAGACAGTGTATGCGCTGGAGCGCGTCCGCGAGCTGATGGATGATCCCGACATTTTGAGCGCGGACGTCGTCAACCCGCAGGGCGCGATCACCGGCGAGGGTGTGGGCGTGTTGGAAGCCCCACGCGGCACGCTCTTCCACCACTACTGGACCAACGAGATGGGCATCATCACCAAAGTTAACATGATCGTCGCTACGGCGGGCAATGCCTGGTCGATGAACCACTCGGTCAACATGACGGCCAAACGCTACGTGGATGGCGCGAAACTGACCGAGGGGATGCTCAACCGGGTGGAACACGCGATCCGCGCGCACGACCCGTGCCTCTCGTGCTCCACGCACGCGCAGGGCCAGATGCCGATCAAGATCGAGTTGATCGGGCCGGATGGTCAGATCGTTGATACGTTGACGCGCGACTGAATCCACATACAATAACACCCGCAAGCGTCGCTTGCGGGTGTTTTTTTGTTAGTAGATGGGTAGATTTGATGAACGAGAAACCTCAACGCACACTGGTTGCCGGATTTGGCAACGTTTTCCGGCGTGACGATGGCGTGGGGCCGGTGGTGGTCAACGCGCTGCGCGCGCGCCTGGGTCGCGCGCCGCTCGCGCCGCTGGACGATGGCTTCGATGATTTGGGCCATGGTGTAGATACGGTCGTCCTGCATCAGCTCGTCCCGGAATTGGCAGAAACGATCAAAGATTACGGCTTGTTGATTTTTGTGGACGCGCACGTGGGCAATCTGCCGGAGGATATCCGCGTGGAGCCCCTGGATGCGACCTACACGCAGCCTTTCGTTTCCCACCAGATTCACCCTTCCACGGTGCTGGCGTTGGCGCAGCAGATGTACGGGTATGCGCCGCGCGCCGTGTTGCTCTCGCTGCGCGGATATGACTTCGACTTCGGCGAGGGGCTTTCGCCGCAGACGGCGGCGCTGGTGACGCCGGCCGTTGCGCACATCCAGGCATTGTTGGCCGGACGGGAAGATGCGGTCGTCCACCTGGAAGGCGTCCCCCAGATCAACGCTGCTGGGCAGTAGCGTGATGACTAACGCCGGATTTTCTTCGCCTACTTCTTCTGCTGGCGTAGACGATGCCCCAATGGAAGAATGGTCGCTGGCGGTGCGCTTGCTCGA
>DAOUAQ010000072.1:0-25758 GCA_034433375.1 Anaerolineae bacterium
GCGCACAGCCTGAAGGGTGCGGCGCGCGCCGTCGGCGTCAACGCGGTAGCGCAGATGGCGCACGCGCTGGAAGACGTGCTCGACCGGTTGAACCGTCAAACCCTTGAGCTGACGCCGGCGCTGTGTACAGCCTGCTATGGGGTCCTGGATGCCATCCAGGATGTCGAGAAGGCTTACGAGGGCGGGGCCACGACTCCGCCGCCGCACGCGACCGAGGCAATGGCGGCGCTTGAGCCTTTCCGCAGCGCCAAACAGCCCGCGCCGGCGCCAGCGCTCCAGCTATTTACCCCACTGTCACAAGCTGCTGAGGCGAATCCAGCCATCGTAGAGAAGCATGACAGTCCCGCGAGGAACGACGCCATGAATGAAAACGACGATCTGACTACCGGACTAAAGACGAGTGAGCTGGTTTCAGAGGAGCAGCCTGTGCTGCGCCCTGAGCGCGTCAACGTGGAGACCATCCGCATTGACGCGGCGAAACTCGACACGTTGATGACGCAGCTCAGCGAACTGCACATCACCCGCATCCGCGCCGAACAGCGGCTGGCGCAAGTCCAGCGCGCGCAGGAAGCGATGGGCGAGTGGCAGAAAGAATGGCTCGCCGTGCGGGAAACCTACGGGCGTCTGAACCGCCGCGTCATTCGCCAAACCGCTGAGGATCGGATGAGCCGCGATACGGTGCGCTTGCTCGGCTATCTCACGGCCAGCCAGGAGCATCTGCGCGACATGGTGGCGCTGATCAACGACATGGGCCGCGAATACTCCAACGACACGATGCAGCTCTCGCTCGCCGTGGATGCGCTGGAAGACGAGATCAAGCGCGCGCGGATGCTGCCGCTCACTACCATCACCGCGACCTTCGGACGGATGGTGCGCGACCTGGCGCAGTCGGCGGGCAAAGAGGCCACCCTCACCATCATCGGCGGGGACGTGGAACTGGATAAGCGCGTGTTGGAACAGATCAAAGACCCGCTCATCCATCTGCTGCGTAATGCCATTGACCACGGCTTGGAGATGCCGCACAAGCGCGTCAGCCTGGGAAAACCTGGCGCCGGCGCGATCACGCTCAAAGCTGAACAGGTGGAGAAAAACGTGGTCATCACCGTCAGCGACGACGGCAGGGGACTGGATTTCGAGGCGATCCGGCGCGTGCTCGCGCGGCGCATCGGCGCCGAGGCGCAGACGTTGACCGAGACGGAACTGACCGAGGCTATTTTCGGTCTCGGTATTTCCACCAGCCCCATCGTCACCGACGTGTCGGGGCGCGGCGTGGGGCTGGACGTTGTCCGCCGCAACGTGGAAGAACTGCACGGGCGCATCCACGTCGCCTCCAACCATGGCAGCGGCGTGACGTTCACGCTCACCTTGCCGCTGGCGTTGAGCAGCTCGCGCGCGCTCGTGGTGCAGGTTTCACAGCAGACTTTCGCCATCCCCTTGAACGCCATCGAGCGCATCCTGGACATCGCGCCGCGCGACATTTACCGCGTGGGAGGCCGTGAGATGCTGTGCTATAACGAAACCGCCTTCAACGTCGTCCATCTCAGCGACGTGCTCGGTCTGCCGCGCGTGCAGGTGGATCCGCTGGCGCGCGCGACCGTGCTGCTGCTCGCCTCCGCGCAGCGGCGGATGGCCTTCATCGTGGACGGGCTGCGCGGCGAACAGGAAGTGGTCATCAAGGGATTAGGCCGCCAGGTGCAGCGCCTCGGCGGGATCGCCGGGGCGACCATCACCGGCGACGGCGCGGTGCTGCTGGTGCTCAACGCCGGGGATTTGATCAAACTGGCTTTGCGTAACGAGGGCCGGAGCGCGACAGTTGCGCAGACTGCGCCCGTGGAGGTCGAGACGCCGCAAAAACACATCTTCATCGTGGATGACTCCATCACCACGCGGACGCTGGAGAAGAACATCCTGGAAGCGGCCGGGTATCACGTGCTGGTGGCGACCGACGGCATGGAGGCCCTCAACGCGATTGATGCCGACATCGCGCTACCCGATCTGGTCATCTCCGACATCGCCATGCCGCGTCTGGATGGCGTCGGGCTGACCCGGCAGTTGAAGACCAATCCGCGCACCGCGCAGATTCCCGTGATCCTGGTCACGTCGTTGAATTCCGCCGCCGACAAAGCGCGCGGCATTGAAGCCGGGGCCGACGCCTACATCGTCAAGGGCAACTTCGACCAGAACAACTTGCTGGAAACCATTGAGCAGTTGATTTGAGTAGCAATCAGCAATCGGTAATCAGCAATCGAAGACGACTAACGACTTTAGACTTGAGACTTTGAACTTGAGACTCGAAACTCACGGAGGCAGGAATGAGCACAATTTTGATCATCGAGGACAGTTTGGTGCAGGCGCTGGCGCTGAAAAATGTGCTGGAAGACGCCGGGCTGACCGTCCTGTGCGCCACGGATGGCCGCCAGGGGCTGGCGTTGGCCGATGCGCAGCAACCCGACGCGATCATCCTGGACCTGGAAATGCCGGGGATGAGCGGCTTTGAGGTTTGCCGGGCGCTGAAAGCTAACCCCAACACTGCGTCTATTCCTGTGCTTATCCTCACCAGCCACGATGAGCCGGAGGCGTTGATGGAAATCCTGGAATCGGGGGCGCTGGATTTTATCGTCAAGGACGACTACGCCTACCGCGTCGTCCTGGAAAGCCTGGGACAGGTGCAATCCGCTATGGCAGTCGAGCAGGTTGCTGAACCGCTGTTGGAGTCTGACGATGTCGCCGAGTGACGCGCCACAACCCATTCGCGTTCTGGTGATTGACGACTCGCGCACGGCGCGGGAGCTGCTGGTCGCCATGCTGGAAAGCGCCGGCGGCTTACAGGTCGTCGGCGTCGGCGAGACCGGGCAAGATGCCGTGCGGCTGGCGCGCCGCATCCGCCCGGACATCATCGCTATGGACATCATCATGCCGGAGATGGATGGATTGGAAGCGACCCGCGCCATTATGCGCGAAATCCCCACGCCTATCGTCCTGCTCACCAGCACGCTGATGTACTCTGACGTGAACCTCACTTTTGAGGCGATGCGGCTGGGCGCGCTGGCCGTCGTGAACAAGCCGCCCATAGGCGATGATGTGGCGTGGGAGACGGTGCTGCAGACGATGCGGTTGATGGCAAAGGTAGCGGTGGTACGGCGCTGGGATCCTGATGCGCGCAAACCTGCGCAGCCAATCGCACCGGTAACCGTTCCCACAACGTCGCCGCTCGCCCCCCCACTACCAGAGCAGATCGCGCAGCGCCCGTGCGCGCAAATCATCGGGATCGGGTCTTCGACCGGCGGGCCGGCGGCGCTGGCGACCATCCTGGGGCCGCTGCCGGCAGACTTCGCCCTGCCCATTCTGATCGTGCAACACATCACCAAAGGCTTCGGGCCGGGATTGGCCGAGTGGCTGAACACGCAGACCGCGCTGCGCGTCAGCCTCGCCGGGCACGGGGACACGCCTGAGCCGGGCACGGTGTTGATGGCGCCCGATGACTGTCATTTGCAGATCAATGCATGGGGTATCGTCGAGTTGTGCAAAGATCCACCCTATCGCGGTCTGCGTCCCTCCATCAACTATCTGTTTAACTCACTGGCCGGCGTGTATGGCCCACGCGCCGTCGGTGTGCAATTGACCGGCATGGGCGACGATGGCGCGGAAGGGCTGGAAAGGCTGCGGCGGCAGGGCGGGTGGGTCATCGCGCAGGACGAGAAAACCTGCGTCGTAGCCAGTATGCCGCACGAAGTCATCGCGCGTAAAGCGGCCAACGAAATCCTCGCGCCGCCGCAAATCGCACAACGGTTACAAACACTCAGCCACGTCGCTATGGCAAAAACCACGAGGTGAAGTATGGACAAAAAACGGGTTCTGATTGTGGATGATGAGCTGCGCCTGGCGCGGACTTTGGGCGATGCGCTGACGCGCGCGCTGGGCGATGAGTGCGAAGTATGGGTGCGTACCTCTGGAGACGAGGCGCTGCAATGTTTGGGGCAAGGTGAACACTTCGACGTCGTCATCACCGACCTCAAGATGCCCGGCACAAACGGTATGGACTTGCTGCGCTACATCTACCGCCAGAAGCTCCTGGCGCGCACTATCCTCATCACCGCCTACGGGACGCCCGAACTGGAAGCGCAGGTTGAACGCCTGGAGACCGAGTACCTGCTCAAGCCCTTCAATATCCAGGATTTTGTAGATTTGGTGCGCCGCAACCTGGGCGAAAGCGGGCAGCTCAAGACCACCGTTATTGTCCGCGACTACCGCGACGTCATCAACGCGCGCCAGAAGACCCGCGAGCTGGCCCGCGCTATCGGCATGGACGTCACCAGTCAGGCGCGCATCTCGCTGGCAACCTCTTCGATGGCGAACGCGATGAGCCTGGGTATGTTGCGCATCGGGCAGATCGCCATTGAGAGCATCCCGAACCCGGAAAGACTGGGCGTCCGCGTCACCTGCACCACCACCGATGGCAAAGAGGTGCATATTCCCCCCGCTGCGTTGCATGATGTGCAGTGGATGGTGGATCATCTTGCCGTAGACGCACTGCCCGCCAACAATGTCCAGGTGACAATGGAAAAGCTGGAAACGGGGAAAGTGCCATGAGCGCCCCCATCCTCGTTATCGAAGATAGTCCTACCCAGGCGCTCGCGTTGAGCGCGCTGTTGGAGGCCAACGGCCTTGACGTCACCCTGGCGTATACGGGGATGGAAGGACTATCACTGGCGCGCACCCTGCAACCCGCCGCCATCATCCTGGATATCCAGTTGCCGGATATGGACGGCTTCCAGGTCTGCCAGACGTTGAAGCAACGGCCGGAGACAGCATCGCTGCCGGTGATTATGCTCACGCAATACGATGAGCATACCGCCATCGTGCATGGGCTACAACTCGGCGCGCTGGAATACATTCCTAAAGACACCTTCGCCGATTCGGTGCTGGTGGGTACGTTGAGCCAGATGGGTATCATTACGGGCGCGCCGGTGGTGTTGACGCAGCCCGATGATGATTGGGAATGGCTGTAGTCAAACCAAAGGACTGTCCATGAACGACATGGCCTTAGGGCACAATCTGCTCAAAGATACCGCTCATCCATCGCCGCCGGGGACATCTGAGCAGATGATCCTGGTCGTGGAAGATAGTCCCACACAAGCCCTGCTCCTCGAAGCCCTGCTGGGCGAGACCGGGCACAACGTTATCTGGGCCTTGGATGGCCGCCAGGGATTGGCGATGGCTCGCCAGGTGCGTCCCGACCTCATCATCCTTGACTTGGAAATGCCGGAACTCAACGGCGACGAAGTCTTGCAGATGCTCAAGGCCGAACCTACCTTGCAACACATCCCCGTCGTGATGGTCTCGGCCCTGGAGGACATTGACAAAATCGCCATGTGCATTGAGCTAGGGGCGGAGGACTATCTGCCCAAGCCGGTCAACGCGGTCTTGCTCAATGCGCGCGTCGCCGCCTGCCTGGAAAAGAAACGCCTGCGCGATCAAGAAGTCGAGTATGTGCAGCGCATCGAGACCGAGCGGCGGCGCTTCGACGAACTGCTGCACGTCATCCTGCCGGAGCAGATTGTCGCCGAGCTGAAGAACACCGGAACCGTCAAACCGCGCCAGTTCAACAACGTTGCCGTTTTGTTCGCCGACATCGCCAACTTCACCCCCTACTGCGAAACGCACACACCTGAAGACATCCTCAGCAACCTGCAAGCCCTGATCGAAACTTACGAGAATCTGGCGCTGCGCTACGGCCTACAGAAAATCAAAACGCTAGGCGACGCCTTTTTGGCGACGGCCGGGCTGTTGCAGCCGCTCAATAATCCCGTGCTCAACTGCATCCGTTGCGGTCTGGAGATGATCCCCGCCGCCCGTCAACTGCCTTCCGGCTGGCAGGTACGCATCGGCATCCATATTGGTCCGGTGATGGCGGGGGTGGTCGGCCACCGCCAGTACCTCTTCGACATCTGGGGCAACACCGTCAACACCGCCGAGCGCATCCAGAGCCACGGCGCGGTGGAAGCGGTCAATCTCAGTGAAGATGCCTGGGCTTGGGTCAGGGATCAGATCGTCGCCGAATCTCTGGGACTGATCCCGGTCAAAGGTAAGGGCGAGATGAACATTTACCGCGTGCAGACCCTACGCGCCTGATGGTATGCGTAGTCACGACTGCAGTCGTTGATCCGCCTGGTGGAGCGACTGCAGTCGCCACTACGCGAAAGTCTACGCAGCCGTCACCAAAATGTAACGGATGATGAATATGATTTCGGCAAATCCAGCGTATAATGCGTTTAAGACATGCTAAAATGGCACTCGTGTAGATAAAAATAGCTTATGAATACGTTATCGTTTCTCGGGCTGATACAAAATGCGGCGCTGTTGCTATCGCTGGTGCTCGTCTTTGACGTGTTTGCCCTGCGCTGGCGCACCGGTCAGGCCATACTTTCGCGGTATCGGGTGCTCGTCGGCTTGATTATCGGCGCTGTCGGCGTTGCCGTAATGAAGACCCCGTGGGTTTTAATTCCCGGCTTGGTGTTTGACACACGGTCGGTTCTGCTCAGCATAGCCGGCCTGTTCTTTGGCAGCGTCCCTACCCTCATCGCTATGGCGATCACGGCTGCTCTGCGGCTGTATCAAGGTGGTCCCGGTGTGTGGCCCGGCGTTTTGACAGTCCTGGTGACCGGCAGCCTCGGTCTCATCTGGCGGCGGGTGCGGCGGGGAGCGCTGGATGAAATCAAGCTGCCCGAACTCTATCTGTTCGGCCTTGTCACCCACGTAGTTATGCTTGGGCTGATGTTCAGCTTGCCCTGGGAGACGGCGCTGCATACATTGCGCAACATCAGCGCGCCGGTGCTGGTGATTTATCCGTTGGCGACGACGCTGCTCGGTGGGTTGATGGCAAACCGGCTAAAGCGAGAGACGCTGATTGACGAACGTATGCGCGCGGAAGAGACGCTGGCGCAAGAACGCCGTCTTTTACGCACCGTGATTGATAATCTGCCCGTGGCCGTCTATGCCAAAGACGCGCAGGGACGCAAGACCCTCGCTAACCGCGCCGACCTGGACAACATCGGGCTGCCGGAGGCAGAGGTGCTCGGCAAGACCGACGCAGAACTGTTCCCGCCAGCCAGCGCCGTTCACTTCGAGGCTGACGACCAGGCCGTTCTCCGCAATGGAACGCCAGTGCGCGACCGTGAAGAACTGCTGACCAACCGCAACGGTAAAACATTCTGGCAGCTTACTTCCAAAGTGCCGCTCTATGGCGCTGCCGGGCAGGTGATCGGGCTGGTAGGCATTGGGCGCGACATCACCGAGCGGAAGCAGGCGGAAGAGGCGCTGCGCGCCGAGCGCGACCTGGTCAACCGTATCATGCAGACCAGCCCGGCAGGCATTACGATGGTCAATCGTGAGGGACAAATTGTGTTCGCCAACCTGCAGGCCGAACAGGCGCTAGGGTTAAGCCGCGATCAAATTCACCAACGCACCTACAACGACCCTGAATGGCGCATCACCGATTACAACGGCGGCCCGTTCCCCGAAGACTTGTTGCCGTTCGTGCAGGTGCAGCGGACACTGCGCCCGGTCAACGACGTGCGCCACGCCATTGAGTGGCCGGGTGGGCGGCGCGTACTGTTGCGGGTCAACGCGGCGCCCATGCTGGATGAGCGCGGCGCGTTCAACGGCATGATTGCCACTGTGGAGGATGTCACCGCGCAGGTGCAGGCGCAAGACGCCTTGTTGATGACGCAATTTGCGATAGAGCGAGCTGCCATCCAGGTGTTTTGGGTTGATGAAAATGGGCACTTCCTCTACGCCAATCAACGCGCGTGTGACGCACTGGGCTATACCCGCGCACAACTCACGACAATGGCTGTTACCGACATTAATCCAGATTTTTCCGCCGAACGCTGGAGACGCCATTGGCAAGAGACGCAACAGCGCAAAACCTTCACATTGGAAAGCCGCCACCGCACATGCGAGGGGCGCATCTATCCTGTGGAAATCACCGTCAACTACCTCGAATACAACGGGAAAGCCTACAATTTCGCCTTTGTTGTAGACATCACCCAACGCAAACAGGCAGAGGAAGCGCTGCGCGGGAGTGAGGCGCGTTACCGACAGTTGTTCGATGCTGCGCCCATTTCAATCTGGGAGCAGGACTTCTCCGCCGTCAAACAACGTTTGAGTGCTCTACCGCTCGAAGATATCGCGGATTTGCGGGCTTTCTTCCTGGAACGGCCAGCGCTGGTGCGAGAACTGGCTGGTTTGGTCGAGGTCGTTGATTGCAACGCGGCATCACCGAAAATCTACCACGCGCCTTCCAAAGAAGTCCTCCTGACCGGGATCTCCCAAGTCCTCGCGCCTGAAGCTTACGTCAATTTCATTGAGCCATTGTTGGCCATCGCAGCGGGTAAGACCGAACTCCACACTGAAAATACCAACATCACCTTGGATGGTGACATGATCCATATCCAACTCCATTGGGCCGTCGCGCCCGGCTACGAAGATACTTACGCGCGCGTGCTGATCAACATCGTGGACATCACCAAACATAAACAAGCGGAAGAAGCGCTGCGCGAGAGTGAACAGAAATACCGACTGCTGTTTGAGCAGATGACCGAGGGCTTCGCGCTGCACGAAATCATCACCGACGCGCAGGGCATCCCGTGCGACTATCGTTTCCTGGAGATCAACCCGGCTTACGAACAAACCACCGGTCTCACGCGCGCGCAGTGTGTGGGGAAAACACTTTTAGAGGTGTTGCCTGGCATTGACCATCATTGGATCGCTGATTATGGCAAAGTGGCGCTGACCGACGAGCCGGCCTATCTGGAAGATTACGAGCCGGAGTTGGGGCATTACTATGCAGTCTGGGCCTACAGCCCGCGCCCTGGACAGTTCGCCACGTTGATTCAGGACGTCACCGAGCGTCGCCAGCAAGAACTGGAACGCGCGGCCTTGCTGGAGGCCGAACACGAGCAGCGCCTGCGCGCCGAAACCCTGCGCGACGTGACCCTGGCGCTGGCCTCGGCCTTGAGCAGCTCTGATGTGCTCATGGAAATCTTGCGCCAGGCGCAACGGCTGGCGCCATCTACCGCATCGAATATCGCCTTACTGGAAGACGCGGCGTTGCATATTGTGGGCTGGCGCGGCTACGCCGAGTTTGGCGACGAGCAAAAGCTCGCGGGGATGCTCCAGCCGCTATCCGATTACCCCGTCAACGCCGAGTTGGTGGCTACCGGTCAACCTTACATCGCCGCCGATACACACAGTGATCCGCGCTGGCATTGCTTTCCAGAAACGGCGTGGATCCGCGCGCACATCTCCCTCCCCATCCAGTTAGGCGGGCGCGTTCTGGGGGTGCTGCGTCTAGACAGCGATCAGGTGGGGACATTTACCGTCCAGGATGTCGAACGCCTGCAGCCACTAGCCCGCGCCGCTGCCATTGCACTGGAAAATGCCCAACTCTATACGCAGGCGCAACAGGAACTTGAAAAGCGCAAACGTTCCCAGGCTGCCTTGGAGGCGAGTGAACGCAAGTACCGCGAGATGTTGGAGAATGTGCGCTTGTTCGCGGTGATATTCGACCTGGAAGGGCACGTGACCTTCTGCAACGACTTTGGAGCAGAATTAGCAGGTATGGAACGCGCCGCGATCCTCGGTCGTGACTGGTTCGAGACCTTTGTGCCACCTGAAATTCGCCCCGAGATGCGCGAGGTCTTTGCCAGCAACTTCGCTACCGGCGATTTCCCGACACACTACGAGAACGAGGTTCTCACTGCCAGCGGCGCGCGTCACCTTATCGCCTGGAACAATATGGTGGTACGCGATCCCGGCGGCGCTATCATCGGCGTCGCGGCCGTGGGCGAAGACATCACAGCGCGCCGTCAGGCCGAGCGGGCGCTCCGGGAGAGCGAAGCGTGGTTGCGCTCGTTCGTTGATTCGATGGACGATGTGATCTTCTCCCTGGACACGGAGCAACGTCACACGGCGCTGTACGGGCGGTGGTTGGAACGCCTGGGGATGACGCCAGAAGTCTTCCTGGGGCGCACGGCCCGCGAGGTTTTCGGCGCGGAGGCTGCACACGTCCACGAAACAGCTAACCTTCAGGCGTTAGCGACCGGGACCAGCGTAACGTACGAATGGGAAGTGAACCATCATTATTTCCAGACCACGCTTTCTCCACTGCGCGGCCCAGAAGGTGAGTTTATCGGTTTAGTGGGCGTAGGCCGCGACTTCACCCCGCTCAAGGACTATCAGGCGCAGCTCCAAACCGCCCTGGATGAGAAGACGCTGATGATCAGCGAAATTCACCATCGCATTAAGAACAACCTGCAGGTGATCTTGGGTCTCTTGGACTTGCAATTCAGTGCGGTCGAGGACGCAAGCACGCAACACATGTTGCGCGAAAGCCAGAACCGCATCAAAGCTATCGCCCTGATTCACGAGCGGCTTTACCAGACACCCGGCGACTCGCAGGTTGGCGCGCGGCTCTACCTCCAATCGCTCACCCGGTATCTCACCCAGACTTACGACGCGATGGTGCGCGGGATCGTGGTGGAGCAATCCATCGCTGACCTGGAGCTGGATATTGATCTGGCTATTCCATGCGCGCTCATCGTCAACGAATTGATCTCCAATGCGCTAAAATATGCCTTCCCGCCGGGATGGCAATCGTCTGACGGTGCGCCGCCCACCCTGCGTGTGGCATTACGCCTCGTGGACGGACGCGCGCGACTCGAAGTCGCCGATAACGGCGTGGGGTTACCCGCAGATATGGCTTGGGGAACCTCGCCCCGGCTAGGGCTGCGCTTGATCCACATGCTGGCGCGCCAGATTAACGGCGAAGTGAGCATAGAACAGAACGAAGGCACGTGTATTGCGATCACATTTGCCTGGCATGAGGGGAAATAACATGGCAAAAGCACGTATTTTTGTAGTCGAAGACGAAGTCATTGTGGCCGAAGTGCTCAAGATGAATCTGGAACGCAGCGGTTACGAGATCGCCGGGCACGAAATCTATGGCGAAGCTGTGGTGGAATCCGTGGCTCGCAGCAAGCCCAACCTGATCTTGATGGACATTCGCCTGAAGGGGAAGATGGATGGCATCACCGCCGCCATACAAGTACGCGAGCGGTTTGACATTCCCATCATTTACCTCACGGCCTACGGCGACGCCGAGACGCTCCAACGCGCCAAACAGACCGCGCCCTACGGCTACCTCATCAAGCCCTTTGAGATCGAGACGCTGCGCTCCACCATCGAGACATCGTTGTACAAACATGACCTGGAACGCCGGCTGGCGGCCAGCGAAGCCAGGTTGAGCCAGATCATCCAGCAAATGCCCTACCCCATCGCCGTCTTTGCTCCCGATGGGATAACCACCATCGTCAACCAGGCATTTTTAGCAATGTTAGGCGTCCCTTCTGCCGAACTGATCGTGGGCAAGTTGAACCTGTTGCAGAGTCCCTTCGTGCGGAATACGCCGGGGCTATACGCTATGGTGACACGAGCGATTCAAGGCGAATCCCTCCCACCCTTTGAGGTTGTGATGGATTTAGGAACCGTCGACCCGATATATGCTCCCACGAGAACAGACAAGATTATCGTCCTGATCACGGTGTTTGCCATACGCGCGCCCACCGGCGAAATCACTCAAATCGTCAGCCTTGTGCAGGACATCACCACCCGCAAGCAGGCTGAGGAGGAACTTACGCGCCACAATCGGGAATTGCGCGCGCTCAACAAAACCACCCAGGCGCTTACCTCGACGTTGAGCCTGAAAGAGGTTCTGGAGCAGATGATGCACGAGACGTGTCTGCTGCTCGAAGCGGAAGCCGCCTCGGTGCTGTTGTGCGATCCGGCCCAGGAAAATCTGACTTTTGCCGCCGCTGTCGGCCCGAATTCCACGAGACTTGTCGGCGCCCGGATGCCGGCGACGGTCGGTATTGCAGGCGAGGCATTGCGCACCGGGCGAGCGGTGCTCATCAGCGACGCACAGCAGGATCGGCGCTTTTATAACCAGATTGACGCGCTTACCGGCCTGAAGACACGCTCATTGTTGGCCGTGCCGCTCATTGTCAAGGACAAAATTATCGGCATCGTCGAGGCCATCAACTGGGGCGACAAGCTGTTTGACGAAAACGACTTAAATTTGCTCAACACGTTGGCCGGGTCGGCGGCGGCAGCTATCGAAAACGCTCGACTGTACGAAGAAGTCACCCGCCGTCTTACCGAAACCCGGCTCTTGCAGGAGATCATTCTCGCCGCGGCCTCATCGTTGGATTTCGATCAGGTCGTGACACAAGTCCTTCAGACCATTCACCAGACGCTGCATCCACACGGTTTGGGTCTCTGGTTCCCCGATCCGCAGGGGGAATATATGTTCGTTCATCCCTCGATAATTGGC
The DNA here is from genome assembly GCA_034433375.1 of Anaerolineae bacterium. Lineage (GTDB taxonomy): Bacteria > Chloroflexota > Anaerolineae > B4-G1 > SLSP01 > DSWT01. The sequence continues at coordinate 12,392 of DAOUAQ010000072.1, forward strand.
GTCCCCGTATCGGCGCCAGGGGAACTGCGGGTCCCCATACGCGACAGCGTCACCGGAGAGGTATACCTCACCAACCAACCCGCGCTGATCCCCGACACCTATGCCATCCCCAACTATTACAAATTGGCGGGCGCGGGCGAGTTGTGCTCCGAATTGGCCGTGCCGGTGCGTGTAAACGACCAGATCGTAGCGGTGCTCAACGTGGAGCACCAACAGCCCCACGCCTTTACCGAGCAAGATGTCCATTTGTACGAATCCATCGCCGCGCAGTTGGGCATCGCGCTCAAGAACGCCCGTCTCTATGCCGCCGAGCGCGAGCAGCGCCGGTTGGTGGAGCAGACCTCAGAACAACTGGTCCACAGCGAGAAGCTGGCGGCCACAGGGCGGCTGGCCGCTGCCCTCGCGCACGAGATCAACAACCCGCTGCAAACCATCCACAGCAGCCTGGAGATGATGTTGCTGTTCCCGGTGGAGCCAGAACAGCAGCGTGAGTACATTCAGATGGCCGACGAAGAAGTGCAGCGACTCATCAGCCTGGTCACCCGCATCCTCGAATTCGCGCGCAAGCCCAAGCGTTCGCCGCGCCCCACGCAGATTGATGCGGTGGTAAATCGCGTGCTCGGTCTGGCGAATAAACATCTCCAACACCGCAACATCCGCATCGCGCGCGACGTTCAGGCAGATTTGCCGGCGGTATTGGTGGATGATGGTGAACTGGCGCAGGTCTTCATGAATCTCGTGCTCAACGCCGTGGATGTCATGGGCGAAAACGGCCTGCTGCGCGTGGCAGGCCGCCTGGCCGAAGATGGGCGTGTGACCGTCAGCTTTACCGACAACGGGCAGGGCATGGCTCCCGAACACCTGGCGCGGATGTTCGAGCCGTTTTTCACCACCAAAGAGAAAGGGGCCGGGATGGGCTTGAGCGTGAGTTACGATCTGATCAAGCAGTACGATGGCGACATCACCGTGACCAGCCAGGTGGGACGCGGGTCCACGTTCACCGTCTGGCTCCATCCTGTTGAGGAGCGTCAATGAGCGATGCTGCGCCTCCACACTCGACGGCTTTCGCTGGCGCGCACATTTTGATCGCCGACGACGAGCCGGGTATTCGCCGCACGTTGATGGATTTATTCAGACGGGTGGGTTACCGGGCAGCGGAAGCAGCATCGGGGACAGAGGCTCTGCAGAAAATCCAGGCGGAATCGTTTGACCTGGTGCTGCTCGATCTGAACATGCCAGGGATGTCCGGCACAGCGGTACTCGCGGCGGCTCGTCCGCACGCGCCGAACACGGTCTTCATCATTCTCACCGGGTACGCCACGCTGGAATCGGCCATCGTCGCGCTGCGCCATTGGGCTTTCGATTATCTCTTCAAACCTAGTTCGCTGCGTGAGATTTTGCGCGTGGTGGAGAACGGGCTGGCCTCGCGGCAGCAACGCTTGCCGCCCGAAGACCCGGTCGCGCTGTTGGAACGCGCCCTGGCAACGCTGAAGAGCGTCCCGCCGGAGGCAGCGCCCGCCGTCTCGCCGTCCACCGAGCGGTTCTTGCAAGCGCCCGGTATCACGGTGGATGTACACAAGGGCCTGGCGATCATCGCCGAAAATGCCATTGCCCTTACCCCCACCGAGTTGAGCATCCTCACGTACCTGATGCGCCATCAGAGGCATGTCGTCTCCGCCCAAGAACTTGGCGCGCACCTTCAGAATGTAGAAGTATCTCCCCATGAGGCGCGCGATCTCTTGCGCGCACCGCTGCACCGGCTGCGGCACAAGATCGAAACTGACCCCGATCATCCGCGTTTTATCCATACTTTCCGAGGTCGCGGCTATATGTTTGAGGCGCGTTCCATCAAGAGTTGAAGCTTAGCGAAGGCATCAGGATCAGTATGGCGCATTTTTCTATATGTTTGAGGCGCGTTCCATCAAGAGTTGAAGGGCCTTACCACGGATTCGCAAAGCTAATCGCATAGTATTTTTCGCCAATCACATATCCAACACCCGCGCCCGATACTGCAACGCCTCCGCCAGATGATGCGTCTGAATCCCCTCCGTCCCCTCCAAATCCGCGATCGTGCGCGACACCTTCAGAATCCGGTGGTACGCCCGCGCGCTGAGGTGCATCTGGCGCATCGCCGCGCGCATCAGGGCCTGCGCGTCCTCACGCAGGCCGCAGAACTCGCGAATCTGCGCCGGTCCCATATCCGCGTTGCAGGCCAGGCCGGTCCCCGCGAGACGTCGCTGCTGCCGTGTCCGCGCCGCGCCGATGCGGGCGCGGATCGTCTCCGACGGTTCGCCGCGGGTGGCGTTTGCCAGCTTATCGTAGGCCACGCGGGGGACTTCCATGTGGATGTCAATGCGGTCCAGCAGCGGGCCGGAGATGCGTTTGCGGTAGCGCTGGATGAGGCCCGTCGCGCAGGTACACTGGCGCTCAGGGTCATTGTAATGGCCGCATGGACAGGGATTCATGGCAGCAATTAACATAAAGCTGGCCGGGAACGTTAAACTGCCGTGCGCCCGGCTGATGGTGACAGTCTTATCCTCCATCGGCTGGCGCATCACTTCCAGTACGTGGCTGTTGAACTCCGGCAGCTCGTCGAGAAAGAGCACGCCGCGATGCGCCAGGCTGATCTCGCCAGGCCGGGGCCAGTTGCCGCCGCCAACAAGGCCGGCGTTGCTGATGGTATGATGCGGCGCCCGGAAAGGCCGTATCTGGATCAACGGCGTATCGGCGGAGAGCTGATCTGCCACGCTATAGATGCGCGTCACTTCGAGAGCTTCTTCCAGCGAGAGACGCGGCAAGATGCCGGGGAGCGCGCGGGCCATCAGTGTCTTGCCCGCGCCAGGTGGCCCTACCATCAAAAGATTATGCCCGCCTGCGGCCGCCACTTCGAGGGCGCGTTTGGCGTGTTCCTGTCCCTGAATTTCGGCGAAGTCCACGGCGGGCGGTGGAGGTAGTTCGGTGTAATGATCCGCCGGTGAATAAGGCGTGATCGGCGCAAATCCTTGCAGGTGCGCGACCAGGCTTGCCAGCGAGGCCACCGGGTAGACTTGCAAGCCGGGGATCAACGCCGCTTCTGCCGCATCGTGAGCGGGGACATACAGCGTGGTGTTGTCGGTGTGCCGGGCCATATCCGCCACGGGCAGCACGCCGCGCACGTGGCGCAACGTCCCATCGAGCGAGAGTTCGCCCATAAGGAGTGCTTTGTCGAGCGCGTCGGGCGGCAGTTGCCCGCTCGCCATCAAGATGCCGATGGCGATGGGCAGGTCGTAGGCCGGGCCTTCCTTGCGCAGGTCGGCGGGCGCGAGGTTGATGGTGATGTGCTTATCGCCGGGGAACGTGAGGCCGCTGTTGCGGATCGCGGCGCGCGTGCGCTCGCTGCTCTCGCGGACGGCGGCATCCGGCAAGCCAACGAGCGTGAGAATACCAGCCTGTCCGGCGCGCCGGACATCCACTTCAACATCAATGGGTAAGGCTTCCAGACCCAGGACGGCGGCACTGCCAATTTTCGCCAGCATAGGCGCCTACTGGATGGCGACCTGGCTACTTGAAACCAGGTCCTTGCGCAACGCCTGAAATTGTTGTTCCAGATTAATCAGGTTCTTTTGCGCTTTGGGATCGCCGAGGGTCATGCGATGCCAGGCAAAGGCCGCTTCCGTCAATTTTTGATGATACCGGCGCGCTTTCCACCAGCCTTTCACATCACCCTTGAGCAAGATGTTGAGACGGGCTATGCGCCGGCGAAAGGTAGACTTTAAGACGTCAATCTCTGCTTGGGGAATAATTTGCAGTTTGGCGAGTTCCTGGCTATAAGCGATGATGCGCTTCCGCTCCAGAAAGAAGGACCATATAGCGATGGCAAGCATAAACAGGACGCCGCCCCAATCGCCGATCACCGCGATCAGCAGCATGAGCAGTCCACCGGCATAACCCGTAAACGTCGCGAAGGCGTTGTGGAAGGCGTGAGTGAGCATTGCCATCCCAAAACCTGCCAAAACGAGGAGCACTTTGAGCGCCTTGTTGCGTACCTCCAACGCCAGCGCAATACCCAACCCGGTGAAGCCGGTATACATCGCATGATTCAGGCCGAAAAGTCCGGCGCGCAAGAAAGCTAAAGTCAACACACCCCCTACACCCTCTTCGGCGTATGCGCTGAAAAGATAGAAGAAATTCTCGACGGCGGCGAAGCCGAATCCCACAATACCGCCGTAAACGAGGCCATCCATCGGGCTGTCAATCTCGCGGCGCAAGAAGATCAGCAACGTCACCAGGGCCAGCGCCTTGACGCCTTCTTCTACGACCGGCGCGACGACTGAAGCGCCGAGCAAGTCGTAGGTCAGTTGGTTGGGACTGATGGCGACTATGGGGATATCCAGCACAATTTCCAGGATCAGGGCCAAAATGATGGAGGGAACAGCACCCCAGAGAAATGCGGCGATAAGCAGCGCCAATGGCTCTTTTTCGTACCGGTCGAACCACCACAACACAACTGCGTAAAGCAGCATCGGCCCCAGGCTCAGGAACAGGATCAAAAGCACATCAAGCATCGTCCCCTCCTCAAGAATGGTTGCAGGTTACAAGTTAAAAGTTTGGAAATCCGCCGGCAAAGTTCAATGCTTGCGTCGTAGACCGGCCAGCAGTGCCGCAAGGCTGCCCAGGGCGAAAAGGCCGCCACCGAGGACGGCTGCACCTTGCAGTACGGTTTTTGTCTCCACGCTTGGCAGCACCGCCCCTTCTAATCCCGCGTCAGCGCCGTATTGGCTGAAAAGTTGGCCCCACGGCGTTTTCAGCGCCGCCTCAACCCGCTTACGCCCTACCACCGGATACCAGTAGACGTTGTGATAGAAGTTGCTGGCGAAGTACGACCACGGCACAATCGGCCCGCGCAGCAGCAGCGACTCGAACGGCTTGAGCATCCCCTGGTAGATCATCTTCTGCCCACGGCTGGCAAACGTGTCGTCGGTTTGGAAGCACCAGCGTTCCGTGCAAACGTCCAAATCGCCGACGAATTCGATGTCGTCGGGATTGCCCACACCTAACCCCAGTTCGTGCGCGATGCGGATGAAGGGCAGCGTCATCGGATCAAAGCCCTGGAGCAGCGCCGACGCCGCGTCAATCGCAACCTGATCCGCCGAAGCGAGCAGCACGTTCTTCTCATGCCAGTGCATCGCGCGTGGGCCGGGGCCGTCGCCGGCAAACGTGCCGTCCATCACCGCGAAGAGGCCGGGGTGGATGTCTTGCTGGATCGTGAGCAAGTCCACCAGCGTCTCGTGGATGACGCTGTGCGTCCAGTGGCGCTTGCGACCGAGTAACCCGCCGAACGCATTCTTCATTGCGCCGGTAATCGTCGTGAAGACGTGCGTTTTCACCGTGGGCAGGTGGATGATGTTGTTGCCGATGAGGATTTCCGGGATGTAAACGCCTTCAGGGTAGACGTCGCCCAACACGAGAAAGGGCTGCTTAGGTTCGTAGCGCACCCAGGGCACTTCCGGCTTGTAGATGTAGGCGCAGGGGACGCCGTACTTGTCGGTGACGTAACGCTGTTTGTTGTTGGCCTCGCCGTCGCTGGTATCCACGACGACCGTATCGTTGTGGACGCCGAGGAGGTCGGTGTTCCCATCAGCCTGGAGCTTGCGGATGACGCCTTCCAATTGCCAGGGGGCCGTTGAGCAGGCGGGATACCACGTCTGCCAGGAAATGTTGATTTTGAGCAGCGTTTTATGGTCAGCGGGTAGCGCTTCTCGATAATTCGCCAGCTCCATCAGCCGGGCATAATCGTCCAGCACAGTCTCCGGCGTTGTGCGGACGATAGCAACTTTACCGCGACCGGGGAATGATTTTTGCGCCATATTTCTCTCCTTCAAAAGTCGAAAGTCCAAAGTCCTCAAGTCCAAAGTCTTGCAGCGGTTTGATAGACACTTTCACGTGTCCAGAGTATAATCTTTTTGAGTTTTATGTCCAGCAAAACGGAGGCGGTTGATGAAAATTCTCCTCACGGGGCACAAAGGTCAGCTTGGCCGAACTGTGCTATCATTGCTGACCGCCCACGATGTTTTGGGCATTGATCTACCCGAACATGATATCACCAACGTAACGGCATTTATCGCGCTGGCGCGCGACTTTCGCCCTGCCCTCATCCTGCACGCGGCGGCAATGACGAATGTGGACGGCTGCGCCCGCGACCCGGCGCTGGCGTATCGCGCCAACGGGATGGGGACGCAGCATGTGGCGCGCGCTGCCGCCGAGGTGGGCGCGGAGATGCTCTACGTGAGCACCAACGAGGTCTTCGATGGCAGCGCAACGCAGCCGTATCACGAATGGGCTGCCACCAACCCCATCAACGCTTACGGGCGCTCCAAGCTGGCGGGCGAGTGGTACACGCAGCACCTGCTCACGCGCTTTTACATCGTGCGGACAGCGTGGCTTTATGCGGCCGGCGGGCGTAACTTCCCGCATCGCATCATCGAGCTGGCGGATGAACGCGGCAGCCTCAACGTCGTCACGGATGAAGTAGGCAGTCCTACCTACGTGGTGGATATGGCGCGCGCGCTCGTCGCGCTCATCGAAACGCACGCCTACGGCGTTTATCACCTTGTTAATGAAGGCGCCGCCTCGCGGTACGAATTCGCCCAGGAAATCCTGCGTTTGAGCGGTCGCGCGCGCATCCCCGTCCTCCCCATCGCGTCGGCGGACTTCCAGCGCGCCAGCACGCCGCCCCTCTACGCCCCCCTGGCGAACAACGCCGCTGCCGCCCTCGGCATCCGCCTGCGCCCGTGGCAGGAAGCCCTCGCCGAGTTTTTACAAGAAACAGGATATGCAACATGACCAATCACCCAATCTCCAATCCCTCAATCGTCAATCTGATCTCCGTCATCATCCCCAACTGGAACGGCGCGCATCATCTACCGGTGTGCCTCGATAGTTTGCAGCGTCAAACCTATCCTGAGGTCGAGGTTATCGTGGCGGATAACGGTTCGCAGGACGATTCCTTCAAAGTCCTGAAACGCTATCCCGCCGTGCGGGTGCTGGCGCTCGGCGAGAACCGGGGCTTCACGGGCGCATGCAACGCCGGATTTCACGCCGCGCGCGGGGAAATTCAGATTTTGCTTAACAACGACACCGAGGTAGACCCGCTCTGGCTGACCGAGATTGCGGGTGCTTTCGCGCGTTACCCGGAAGTGGGACTGGTCGCGTCGAAGATGCTGCTCTTCGACCGCCGCGACACCTTCCACACAGCCGGCGACTACGTCACGCCGGACGGTCTGGCGCACAATCGCGGCGTCTGGCAGAAGGACGCCGGCCAGTACGACCACCCGGCCTACGTCTTCAGCGCGTGCGGCGGCAGCGCGGCCTACCGCCGGACGATGCTCGATGAGATCGGCCTGCTGGACGACGATTTCTTCTTCTCTTTCGAGGATGTAGACCTGGCGTGGCGGGCGCAGCTCGCTGGCTGGCGCTGTCTCTACGCGCCGCGCGCCGTCGTCTACCACAAACTCAAGGCTTCGGGTGGGGGCGTCACCGCTTCATTTCATGATGGGCGCAATCGCATCTACACGCTGGTGAAGAACTATCCCGCCGACCTGTGGCGCATCCATGGGCGCGCTGTGCTCGGCGCGCAACTGAAACTGGCATGGGAAGCGTTGCGCTTGTGGCGCGGCGCGGCGGCGCGGGCAACCCTGCGCGGCCTCGCGGCAGGAGTGCTGGGCATCCCCAAGATGTGGCGGAAGCGGCGCGTCATCCAGGCCGCGCGCCGCGTGGATGCGGCGTACCTGGCGCGGTTGATGTCGTCGCCTTATGAAATTCCTGTCTGAATTGCGACAGACGCAAGCAATCCAGCTTTGCCTGGTCTGGATCTGGCGATCCAGACCAGGGCGGGGATCGTCAGATCCCCGCGAAGCAATTTGTGAGCGACTGAGTCTGGTTCCGGCGCTTGTAAAAACTGGAAGCCATGCTATATCTATACGTGAGATGGTGTAAGTTTCGATACTGGTATTGGCCTAAGCGGTAGGTGTGTCAGACAACGCGGGTGCGTAGCTCGCAATGGGATGGGGAATCTTTTATGAAACAACGTCTCCAATTGTACTTTTCCTCGCAAGTCATCGATGCCTTGTTGCCTGTCTTTGCCACGTTGGCGGCTTTGTTGGTGGGGGCGTTCATGCTGCTGGCGTTGGGCGCGAATCCTTTGGTCGCCTACGGCGCGCTGCTCCAGGGCGCATTCGGCAGCGTCAACGCCATCGCCGATACGCTGGTGCGCGCGACGCCCCTGCTCTTCGTCGGCGTGGGCATCTGCATCGCCTTTCGCGGCGGCGTCACCAACATCGGCGGGGAAGGCCAGTTTGTGGTCGGGGCGCTCTGCGCGACGTTGGTGGGCTTGTCGTTCCCCGATGGCCCGGCGCTGCTCGTCGTCCCTCTGGCGCTGCTGGCGGGCGCGCTCGGCGGCGCGCTCTGGGGCGGCATCCCCGGCTTGCTCAAGGCGCACTTCAACGTCAACGAAATCCTCAGCACCATTATGATGAACCAGATCGCCGTGCAGGGGATGAACTTCTTGCTCATCGGCCCGCTGATTGATCCCGTCCAACTCCAACGCGCCTCGCGTATCCCGCAGACGGCGCGGCTCTCCGCGGCCTTCGACCTCCCGCGCCTCGTGCCGACGCGCCTGCACCTGGGGACGCTCATCGCCGTGGTGATGGCGGTGCTGGTCTACGTGTTACTGTGGCGCACGACGTTGGGTTATCGCATCCGCGCGGTGGGGTTGAACCGCGACGCCGCGCGCTACGCCGGGATCAATGTGCCGCGTCACATCGCGCTCGCGCTCGCGCTCAGCGGCGCGCTGGCGGGGTTGGCCGGCGCGATCCAGGTTTTCGGCGTGAACTTCCGCATGTTCACCGACGGCTCGGCGACCGGCTTCACCGGCAGCGCCGGCTTCCACGGCATCGTCGCCGCCCTGTTCGGGCAATTGCACCCCCTGGGGACGATTCCGGCGGCGTTCTTCTTCGGCGGGCTGCTGGTGGGCGCGAACCGGATGCAGCGCGCGGTGCAAGTGCCGGCGGCGTTGATCGTCACACTCAACGGCCTGGTGGTGGTGTTCGTCGTCAGCACGGAACTGTGGCGGCAACAACGCGCCCGGCGGCGGATGGCGGAGCAGGCGGCCGAGCAGCTTGTCCAGCACGATGCCGCCGCGACTGTCGCTGCATCCGCCGCGCAGGAGGGCCGCGTATGATTGGCGAACTGTTGACGCTGCAAGTCTTGTTGGGCATCCTCACCTCCGGCATCCGCCTGGCGACGCCCTACCTCTACGCCGGCATCGGCGAGACGTTCGGGCAACGCAGCGGCGTGCTCAACCTGGGCGTCGAAGGGCAGATGCTCATCGGCGCGTTCGCCGCCTTCTACACCGTCCGGCAGACCGGCAATCTGTGGTTGGGGTTGCTGGTCGCCATTCTCGTCGGCGCGCTGATGGGGCTGGCGATGGCGTTTGTCAGCATCACGCTGCGCGCCAAGCAGGGCATCAGCGGCATCGGATTCTTCCTCTTCGGTCTGGGATTGAGCGATTTGCTGTTCCAGAAAATGTTGGGGACGGTGCAGACGGTCAGCGGGTTCCGCCCCATCCCGCTCCCCGTGTTGAGCGACATCCCGCTCCTGGGGCAGGTGTTCTTCAACCAAAATCTGCTGGTCTACGGCGCGTATGTGCTGGTGCCGATTGCATCATTCGTGTTGAACCAGACGACGTTTGGCCTCAAAATCCGCGCGGTGGGCGAGAACCCGGAAGCCGCCGATTCGCTCGGCGTCAATGTGAGCCGGATACGCTACATCACCGTGACACTGGGCGGCGCGTTCTCCGGGTTGGCGGGGTCGTCGCTTTCGATTGCATTGCTCAACGTCTTCCAGCAAAATCTGACCAGCGGCCTGGGGTTCATCGCCGTGGCGTTGGTCTACTTTGGCGGGTGGCGTCCGTGGGGCGTGCTGGCAGGGGCGTTACTGTTCAGCATGGTCAACGCGCTGCAACTGTGGGTGCAGGTGCTCGGCTTGCCGATCCCCTCCGAGTTCGCGGTGATGATGCCCTACGTTTTGACCATTGTGGCGTTGGTTGTGGCGGTGCAGCGCGTGCGTCCGCCCACAGCCTTGACCAAGCCCTTCGTGCGCGAAGGGTGAGTTTCCATTTCGTTCATTTATATATCAGAAAAGGAGAGACTTATGCGCAAGATGATGCAGGTGTTCGGTGTGTTAGTGGTGTTGGCGCTGGTGTTGAGCGCGTGCGGCGGGGGCGGCGGCGGCGGCAAATTCCGCGTCGCCATTGTGACGCCCAGCGCCCGCAACGACCTGGCCTTTAGCCAGAGCATCTACGACGCCATCGTGAAAGTGCAGACGGCGAAGGGCGGCCCGGACAAGTTCGAGTTCGTCATTTCCGAGAGCATGTTCGTGGTGGATGACGCCGGCGCGGCGATCCGCGACTACGCCAGCCAGGGCTACGACCTGGTGATCGCCCACGGCTCGCAATACGGCGGCGTGCTGCAAGAGATCGCGCCCGACTTCCCCAAAGTCAGCTTCGCCTGGGGGACGACGGTGGATACCTTTGCCGAGAAGGGCATCAAGAACGTGTTCGCCTACGAAGCGCGCTCCGAGCAGGGCGGCTACGTCAACGGCGTGATGGCGGGAAAGTTGACCAAGAGCAACGTCGTCGGCGTGGTTGGTCCCATTGAGACCGGGGATGCCAAGCTCTACGTGGACGGCTTCATCGCCGGGGTGAAGGCGAGCAACCCTAACGCCCGCGTCACGGTCAACTGGATCGGCTCCTTCAGCGATGTGGCGCTGGCCTCCGAGGCAGCGCAGACGCACATCGGCGCCGGCGCGGACGTGATGGCTGGCACGGCGCAGATGGTGGTGGGCGCGATTGGCGTCGCTAAGGACAACAACGTGCTCTGGCTTGGCACACAGGCCAACCAGACCTCGTTAGCCCCGAATATCGTGGTCGCCAACCAGATCTACGACTGGTCCGGCGTGATTTTGGAGATGATTGACCTGATCAACAAGGGGACGCTCGGCGGCAAGGCGTTCGAGATCACCCTGGCGAACAAGGGCCTGTATATCGAGTACAACTCGGCCTACAGCCTGCCGGCCGACGTGCGCAAGCTGGCGGACGACACGGCGCAGGGCATTATCTCCGGCGCGATTTCGGTCAAGTAACGATGGCGAACCTGGACGTGGTTGCAAGCAATCGCACGCCCTCCGGTCAGGCGCGCATTGCGCGCCTGGAATTGTGCAACATCACCAAGCGCTTTCCGGGCGTGCTCGCCAATGATCGGGTGTGCTTCGACGTACGCGCCGGCGAAGTGCATGCGCTCCTGGGCGAAAATGGCGCCGGCAAGAGCACGCTGATGAAGGTGCTCTACGGCCTGTACCGGCCCGACGAGGGCGAAATCCTCCTCAATGGGCAACCCGTCCAGATTCATTCGCCAACCGATGCGATTCGGATGGGGATCGGCATGATTCACCAACACTTCATGCTGGTCCCCTCTCTCACCGTGGCAGAAAATGTCGCGCTCGGTTTGCCCTCCTCACGCGGCCCGCTGACCGATTTGGCGCGCGTTTCGGCGCGCATCGTCGAGTTGGGCAACATCTACGGCCTGCACATTGATCCGGCTGCGCCGGTGTGGCAACTGTCGGTGGGCCAACAGCAGCGGGTGGAGATCATCAAGGCGTTGTATCGCGGCGCGGCGCTGTTGATCCTCGACGAGCCGACGGCGGTGCTAACGCCGCAAGAGGTGGATGAGTTCTTCGTGATCCTCAAGCAGATGGTGCGCGATGGGCACGCCGTCATCTTCATCTCACACAAGCTGCACGAAGTGTTGGCGATCAGCGACCGCGTGAGCGTGTTGCGCGACGGCTGCCTGGTAGGGACGCAACCCCGAGGCGAAATGACTAAAGCCGATCTCGCGCGGATGATGGTCGGGCGCGAGGTCAACTTGCAACGCGACTTGCCGCCCGTCACACCGGGGGAAGCGCGGCTGGCGCTGCGCGCTCTGTGGGCCAAGAGCGACCGTGATGCCGACGCCCTGCGCGGCGTGGATTTAGAAGTCCACGCAGGGGAAATTCTAGGGCTGGCGGGAGTCTCCGGCAACGGACAACGCGAGTTGGCCGAGGTTATCAACGGCTTGCGCCCGGCCACGCAAGGCCACATCTACCTCGAAGACGAGGACATCACCGGCGCGTCGCCGGCGCATCTGATCGCGCGCGGCCTGGCCTACATCCCTGAAGAGCGGATGCGCGACGGGATGATCCGCGACTTCACCGTGGCCGAAAACCTGATCCTGCGGGAACACGCGGAAGCGCCCTACGCGCGCAAAGGCTTCTTTGACTTCCCGGCAATTGCCAGAGTCGCCGCCGAACGGGTGCGCGCTTTCAACGTGAAGACGCCCTCGCAGGAAACGCCGGTCAAGAACCTCTCCGGCGGCAACATCCAAAAGTTGATTCTGGCGCGGGAATTATCGCGCGCGCCGCGCGTCATCATCGCGGCGCAACCCACGCGCGGGCTGGACATCGGCGCGACGGAGTATGTGCATGAGCGGTTGGTCGCCGAGCGCGGCCGCAGCCTGGAGACGCCGGGTAAGCAAGGGACGGCGATTCTGTTGATCTCCGAAGACCTCGACGAGATTCTGGCCCTTTCGGACCGCATCGCCGTGATGTACGAAGGGCGCATTATGGACATCGTGCCGCGCGCCGAGGCGACCCCGGAGCGCTTGGGGCTGCTCATGGCGGGGGTGGCGGACCACACCAGGGTCACGGCGGAGTCCGTCGAAGCGCCAGCGCATCCTGCATAACCTGGCAGCGGTCGTGCCACAACGCCTCATACGGCTCCGGCGCGATCACGCGGCCTTCCAGGTCCGCAATCGTGCGGATGCCCTCATCCAGGCACCAGTCCACACAAATCTGGTAAGCCTCCCAATCCAGGTCATCCTCATCCCACACCACCGGAATCTCCGTGAACCCTTGCCGGTACGCCGCAAACGCGCGCGTGTGCCCGTCGGTGTAAATCACGCGCGCGTTCAACTGTTTGATCGGGATCGGTTCCAGCGTTTCGAGCGTGGGGGGCTGCCACCTCGACAGCACGTAGGTCAGCTTCGCCGCGCTGATGTACAGTTGGCTGGGTTGAATGTCTGCCAGGGGAAATAACAACACGGCGGCCATTTCGTGATTTAGCGTTGCTGCTTGCTCACTCAAACTTGAGTCTACTGCAAAAAGCCCTGTCTAACCGCCAAGACGCCAAGTTCGCCAAGAGAATCAAATAATTGATGAATAATCTCAAGAGATTTGCCCGTTTTTACAAATTATCTTCATCTAACCATTAAAAACCTTGGCGCTCTTGGCGACTTGGC
>DAOUAQ010000073.1:0-7628 GCA_034433375.1 Anaerolineae bacterium
GTCCAGGTGATGCCCTTCGACCCTGGAACGTTGTTAGAAGACGAGAGTTGAGGCGCAAAGCGCGTTTCGTTTGAATTTACTCATGGCGCGGTTCCCCCACATCCCAATACACCAGCGCCGAGCGCGTGCCGCGCGGCCAGACCCATTGCCCGTCCACCTTGGTCAAATGCCGGGCGAGCAGGTCGCGCAAGAAGGCGTCGTGTGTCGCGTCGTTGAGCAGGTCGAAGCGGAGCTTGAGATCCGCCAGCGCCTCGTCCAGGCTGGCGTGCGTCCACGGCTTCCACAGGCCGGTGTCTTCGATCAACACGTTGGCGAAGATGCCTATTTTGAGCAGCGCATTGTACGCCACCTGGAAGTTTGGGCTGTCGTAGGGTTGCCCCCAGATGTGTTGAGCGGCCTCTGCCATGACCCCATCGGGTGTGACGACGCGCAGCAGCATATAGCAGCGCCGCCGGGCCGTGGCTTCCATTTTGCGCACGAACGTGGCGAAGTCGGCGACGCCGTAGAGCGCGTGGGAACAGAGCACGACGTCGTGCGGGGCGACGTCCGTCTCGGGCCAGCAGCCTTCGATGACCGTTACGTTGGTCAGACCGGCGGCGCTGACGTTTTCCCGCAGGAAATCCAACATCGCCAGCGACGGATCGAGCGCCGTGATGTGCTGCGCGTGCCGGGCCATAAAGACCGTCCATGCGCCGATCCCCGCGCCGATGTCCAGCACGGTATTGCCGGGATGCTGGTCCAGGTCGGCGGCGATAAAGTCGCGGCTTGAATCCGGCTTCTGCCAGCGTTCCTTGACCGCCTCTTGAAATTCCTGGGCTTTGGCGCGCCAGGCGTAGGGATTTGGGCCGATGTTGGCCCCCATGCGCCCCCGCGCCTGCGCTTCCACCAGTTCTCGCCATAGAGAAAGCCAATCGGGTATAGTTTGCAAGGTTAACCTCCGAAAAAGGAAAGGGTAACTGGTAACGGGTAATCGGCTGCCTTATCCCAGTTACCGATTACTGATTACCAATTACGATTTTCTCATCAATATATCACCACCAACAACCGCTCTTGGCGATCCTGTACCACATCAATCGGGACATCATAGGTAGCGGAAAGATAGTTGCCGGTCAGCGTTTCGGCGACGGCGCCGGCGCGCAGCACGCGGCCCTGGCGCATGAGGACGACGTGATCGGCGGTCGTGGCCGCGGCGTTGGGATCGTGCGTGGTGAAAATCACCGTCTGCCCCTGTGCGCGCAGATCACGCATAAGGTTCAGGATGCGCCGGGCGTTGCCGACATCCAGATGCGACGTTGGCTCATCCAGCAGCAGGATGTCCGGTTCCTGCGTCAACGCGCGCGCCAGGATCACCAACTGGCGCTCGCCGCCGCTCAACGCCGGGATGGGCCGGTCCCACAGCGCAGCCATGCCCACTGTCTCCAACGCGCGGAAGGCGGTGGCGTAGTCGCGTTCGCTGGGACGCTGCAACAGGTTCAGGTACGGCGCGCGGCCCAGAAGCACCGTTTCCAACACGTTCAGGTTGAAGGCCGGCGGCTCTTCCTGCGGCACCAAACCCAGGACGCGACTCGCTCGTCGGTGGCTGTGAAATTCGCCGTTGAGCGAGATGCGCCCGCGCTGCGGTGTGAGCAGCCCCAGGATCAGGTGCAGCAGCGTGGTCTTGCCGGAGCCGTTCGGGCCGAGGATCGCCGTCACCGCGCTGGAGGGTAAATCCAGCGTGATGTCCTGCACCACGTCGGGCGCGTCCGCCGCATAGCGGAAGGCCAGGTCGTGTAGGGAAATCGCGGCCCGCGATGTATCGCGCCGTGAATCCTCACACATCATCTTTTCAACTCCAATTTGTTGCTCAACAACAGGCTGAAGAAGACGACCGCGCCGATGAGCGAGGTCAGGATCCCCAGTGGAATTTCGCCGGAGAGCACCGTGCGGGCCAGGTCGTCGCAGAGCAGCACGAAGAGGCCGCCGAGCAGCATCCCGCCGGGCACCGCTGCCTGCGCATCCGCGCCGAGGGTGCGCCGGGCGATATGCGGCACGATCAGCCCCACCCAACCGATTTGCCCGGCTTTGGAAACGACCGCCGCTGTCGCCGCCACCGACGCGATGAGCATCACCAGCCGCTCGCGTCCCGGCAGCGCGCCCAACGAAAAGGCCGTCGCATCGCGCAGCGAGAGCAGGTTCAGCCGCCAGCGCATCAAGAAGATGATGGCGAGCGCCGGCAGGACGACCGGCAAGATGTGCAGCACGTCCTGCCAGGTGATCGCCCACAGTCCGCCGAGCAACCAGAAGGTGATGTCGGGCAGTTGCTTGAGCGGGTCGGCCAAGTATTTGATGATGCCGGTCCCGGCGGAGTAGAAGGCCGCGACGCCGATCCCCGCCATGACCAGCCGCAACACCCAATCGCCCAGGCGCAGGCGTTGCGCCATCAGGTAACTGGCCGCCAGTCCCAAAAAGGCAAAGACTGCCGCGCCGCCCTGCACCATAGCCGCCGATCCGCCCAGTAAAACGATGCCCAGCGAAGCGCCGAACGCCGCGCCCTGCGAGACGCCCAGAAATCCGGCGTCCACCAGCGGATTGCGGAAGATCAATTGGAACGTGGTGCCGGCCGCCGCCAGCGTTGCGCCGAGGAGGACGGCGGCCAGGATGCGCGGCAGTCGCAGATTCAGCACCACCGCGCGGGCCAACTCGTTATCGCGCAGCGTCGCCGGCGGGGTGAAGTAGGGGCCGGGGTAGCGTCCCAGGAACAGCGAGAGCGTCATGCCTAGCAGCAGTACGCCTGCCAATGCCCATAAGCGGCGGCGGAATTGAGCGACGCGCGCGGTCGCTGCCTGCGCCTCAGCGGACATCGAGGAAGACCTTTGGCATAATGACCTGATCCACGGTGGCGCGATCCAGCCCGTAGAGTTCGCCGAAGAAGGCGTAAATCTCTTCCTGCATGGCTACGTCGGCGAAAAGCGCCGGGTGGATGCGCGTCGCCAGCCACGTGAAGCCGAGAATCCAACGTGGCTCAGGCGTGTTCCATTGGAAGTGATCCATTGGGTAGGCGCGCAACTCCCCGTTTTGCGTGGCGGTGAGTTTGCTCCAGTACCCGTCTGTTTTGAGGCTGTCGATGACGGCCTGGGCGTCGTGGTCGTAGGTCATGACGACGAAGATTTTGTCGGGATCCCAGGCCGCGATCTGCTCCACGTTCACCACCGTCCAGCCGTCGGTAATCTGCGCCTCGCCGACCCAGACCGGATTTCCGCCGGCCGCCTTGACCTGGAACGTCTGCATCCAGGCCAGCGCTGGGACCTGCACGGCGACTTCAGCGCCTCGGTCGGAGTAATCCACGAGCAGCACGCGAGGGCGCTCGCTCTCCGGCACGTCGGCCACCCGCGAGATGACGCGGTCGAGGCGGCTCTGGTAGAATGCGATGACCTCTTCGGCGCGCGTGGAATTCCCCAGCAGCAGGCCAAGATTGGTCACGTCTTGGAAGAATTGCTCCGGCGTTTCCAAACCCACGTACACCACAGGAATCTTGACCTGCGCCAGCGCCTTGCCCATTTGCTCCATGACCACGCTCTTCATCAACACCAGGTCGGGTTCGAGCGCAGCGATCTGCTCAGGATTAGGATTCGCCGCCAGGCTGACCACGCCATCGGCAAAGTTGGGGTCCACGTGGATGATGAAATCACTCTGCGACGCGCTCTTGCTCTCCACGCCGATGAGGCGCGTTCGCCCTTCGGGGAACGTGTAGAGCAGGTGCAGCGCCATGTACGGCCCGCGCCCCACCACGACGATGCGGCGCGGCAGTCGCTCCAGGCTGACCGTGCGCCCGGCGGCATCCGTGACCGTCACCGGGCCGTCGTTGGGGATGTCTTCGGTGGTCGTTTCAGGCGCTTGCGGGATCGCGTCGGCGTCGCTCAAGACCTGAATCATCACGAGATCGCGCACCTGGATGTTGCTGGGGAAATCCGGCAGCACCACGCGGAAGCCGCCCTTGTCCTGTAAGGCGACGATGCACCCCTCACAGGCGGTGACGTCGGCCCGCATCGCTTGCGCCTCGTAGCCGTCGCTGGCGGAGAAAATCAACGTTGTGGCGTCCGCCGTCGCGCCGACCTCCGCGAGCAGCGTAGTGAAGGCGACACCGGTGTAGGTCGTCGTTTGGCCGTCCTTGTTCGTGTACGCTGTCTCACGGGTTCCCAGAGCGCGCAGCGTCTCCGCCGTGAATGTCCGCTCTCCGGCAATCGAACCGGTGACGCGCAACGTTGTCTCGGTCGCCGGAGCAGTTTCCGGCGCTGCCGGAAGAGGCGTCGCCGTGCAGCTCGCCAACACGCTCAGTGCGACCAAAGGTAATAGCACTCTCCACAATAATTTCATCGTTCGATCCTCCTGAAAAAATAGCATTTGTAGCATTTGTAGCGCAAACTGTTAGTTTGCTTCTTCCGCAAGCTAACAGCTTGCGCTACGTTCTCATCTTGACGCGCTTGCCATTGAATGTTCTCTTCTTCCGCAAGCTAACAGCTTGCGCTACGTTCTCATCTTGACGCGCTTGCCATTGAATGTTCTCTTTGCCGGAGACGGGACACCCGCTGGCACAACGCTCACATTAATTCGTATGCTGCCGCAAAATCCGCCACGCTTTCCAGGGCGAACAACGCTTCGTCCAATTCGACCAGCGCGAGCGCGTCGCCTGTTGGCAATTGCGCGACGTTATCCCGCCGCCGCGTCACGTGCGCCAGCGTCTTGAGCGCTGTCCCGCACGGACACGCGCGGGGGGTAAACCGCCCCATGTCGCCGGTGCGATAGCGGATAAGCGGCATCCCGCGCCGCGTCAGCGTCGTGAAGACGATTTCGCCCTCATCGCCGTCGGGCAGGACGCGCCCGGTGCGCGGGTTCACAACCTCAACGTACAGGTCGGCCTCGCGCAGGTGATAGCCGCGCCGGGCCGCGCAATCCACCCCGCCGCACAATCCTGTCTCTGTCATCCCGTAGTGATTATACACGATGCAGCCCCACGCGGCTTCAACGGCGGCGACGATAGCCTGTGGCACGTGGTGGGGGTGAGCAGCGCGAACTGTACTGCTATCGGCTTCTGTTCCGGGTAACGGGCCAGCGCCAACATCTGTGTTGGTGTCCCCCACCAGCCCGGCAACGCACTCCCGCGCCAGCGCGTCCAACGTGGCGGCTACGTCCGTGACCGGGCCGTGCGGGATGCCTTCCGCGTTCATCCGCGCCAACGCCTGCGCGAGCAGATCGCCTACGCTGCCGGGCCGCGCGCAGGGCAGCAAAATCAGCACCCGGTCGCCCGGCGCGGTGAAGGTGGACATCCCCACTTGGAAGAAATCCACCGTGAGTTCCTGATCGTCAACGGTGAAGTACAGCCGCTTGGGCGCGCCCGTCGTGCCGGATGTGTCGAGCGTCACCACGCGCGCGATGTCCCCTTGCGAAACGCAGACGAAGCGCAGCGCGTCTTCCCGGAGGTCGGCGGCGGTGGTGAAGGGGAGGGCGGCCATATCCGTCAGGCTTTCCAGGCCCGTCGGCGCGTCCGCCATACGCGCGCGGTAGAAGCGACTGCGCTCCCTGGCCCAAGCCAGCGTCTCGCGCAGCCGCGCCATTTGGTAAGCGCCCAATGCCTCGCGGGTGAGGCGGCTCACGCCAATCTTGCGCGCAATCCAGGGTTCCAGCGGCGTCAATTCCAATTTCGATTTCCCCTATGCAAATGCCCCTATCCTGAACGTCATTCCGAACGAACGCTTTTTGTGAGGAATCTTCTCCCTACCAGGGTGAGACCCTTCGCTCCACTGCGTTCCGCTCAGGATGACGGCATGTCACCTTTGCGTTGAAAAGCTTTCATCGGTAAAGCGCCCATCCATCGCGCGCCGTCAAATTGTACGCGCAGAATGGCACAATCCGCCCGTCGGGGGCGACGACGTGGATGCAGCAATCGCTTTGACCAGGCCGCCAGTCTGCGCCTCCAACGCGCGGATGACTTCGGTGATCGTGATGCGGTCGGCATCACCCGGCACAGAGGGGATGCGCCCAAAGTAGCTCACCGGCTGGAAGTGAACGTCGCGCACGACCAGCGCACGCGCCAGCGCGAAGCGCACGATGTCGCCGATGACGTGCGTGTTGACGCCCGGCACAAGCGTCGGCACGAGGATGTCGCCCAGGCCGTGCTTGGCGCAGGCAGCGATGGCGGCCTCCTTTTCCGCCAGAAGCGGTCGTCCGCGCAGTATGGTGTAGATGGCGTCGTCCGTTCCGTCGAACTGTAGGAAGATCGAGGCCAACCCGGCGTCCTTGAGCGCGGCGACGTAGGCCGGGTCACAAACGAAGCGCAGGCCGTTGGTGTTTACCTGGATGAAGTCGAAGCCGAGGGCGCGGCCCAGGGCGATGATGGCGGGTAGGTCGTCGCGCAGCGTTGGCTCGCCGCCGGAAAGCTGCACGTTGCACGCCGCCCCGCTGCGGAGCAGGCTGCGATACCAGCTTTCGATGGTCGCCAGGTCGGGGTCGGCGGCGTCATCGCCGGCAGAGGCGAAACAGAAAGCGCAGCCCAGGTTGCAGCGCTGCGTCACTTCGAGGAGCGCGGTGCAGGTCTGCTGGCGGTAGTCGGGACAAAGGCCGCAGTCGAAGGGGCAGCCGCGATCCATCTGGGTGAACGGCGTTTCGGGCGTCGTGGGAATTTTGGGACGCCCCCACGTCTCGTAAGCCGGTTCGCCACGCCAGAGGATTGGCTCGAAGACGCCATGCGCCTCGCAGACTTTGGTGAGATAAACGTCATCGCCGCGCCGGATGCGAAAGGCCGGGATGCGGGCCAGACATTTGGGGCAGACGCTTTCGGTGGCGGCGAGGATGGGTTCGGAGGCAGATTGGAGATTGGGGAGTGGAGATTGGGAGATTGGAGTCATTCTGCTATCTGATACGGATCAAACCCATTCTCAAGGAGCAACGCCTGCACCTTTTCATAGACGCCATGCACCATTTGGCCGCAGCGGACTTTGTTTGCGGATTGTCGGCCAGGATTTCGGCGCAGCGGATGCCGCCAAAGGGCGCGCTATAGGTCTCGTGGAACCACTCCATGAGCGCCTGGAGCATGGCGTTGAGGCGCGGGTCTTCCAATTCTTCCGCCTGACCCTTGCCGGCATGTAGCCCCAGCAACGCCGACCCGCCGGTCAACGCGTCGCACACTTCCCCCGCACCAAGGCTGACGGCCAGCCCATGCATCGCGCGCACCAGTTCTGGGGTTCGTCCTTTGTTTCGTTCGCGCATCATAATCCTCATTTGGGCATCGGTTACAGTCATCTCTAGGCCTCCTACGACCTAGTTTACCCTGACTGCTCCGAACTCCGAATGTTAATTTCTAATTTTTCTACCGTACATTAACATCACTGCGTAAAGGTTGAAACCGGAACAAGACTTGGAAAGGTTTGTTCTTCTTCAGACAGTATTTGAGCCAGTCCAAACCCAAACGGAAAACACTCTTGTCCACCCGGTCAGTGCGATCAATGAGCGTCTGTTGGCTCGAGGCTAGGGTCAATAAGCCTAAGGGTTCGTAAAAGAATAATTCCGCGCACCGTGATATAATGCCGCAATCTTGAACCAAGAAATGGCGCTATGAACTTAGAAACCACACAAGTCGTGCATCAATGTCAATG
>DAOUAQ010000074.1:0-4754 GCA_034433375.1 Anaerolineae bacterium
CAGCGTTTCCGGCTCGGATTGCGCCTCGTAGGTCAGCGTGATGACGGCGAGTGGGGCCAGGTCGCCCAGTTGCCAGACGATGACCGTCTCGCTGGCGGCGGTGGTATAGGATAACGGCGTCGATGGCGAAACCGTCTCGGTCAGGACAGTGTAGCCGGCCGCGATGGTTTGTGTGACGATTGCGTCGCCGAGGGCTGCATCCCACAGATTCTCGATGACCAAGGTGACGCTCACGGGGACGCGTTCATAAGCGGGGAAGGTGCGCAAATCGTAGGCCGGATTCCAGGTCTGGATGGCGTCGCCGTAGAAATCGGCCCGCCCGGAGAGCGCGGTGAGTAGCGCGTTCATAAAGAGCGGCAGTTGCAGGCGACGGGTCGCGTCGGTGGGATGGCCGACGATGCCGATGACCTGGCCTGCGCCGTAGGCCGCGCGCACGATGGCCGGAACTGCGCCGCCCTCGGCGTTATCGAGTTCGGCGATCACTTCCATACCCCCCTCAGTCCCCCCACCGGTGGGGGGAAGACGAAGAACAGGGTCGTCCAGGATGTAGAGGCTGTCGGTGAGCCACGACCAGGCCAGCGGCGAATCGGGTTGCAGGACGGTGAGCCAACCTTGATTGGCGAAGGCGTCATCCCCCAAAAGCTGGATCGGCGCATCGAGGTTGACTGTCCCTTCGGGCAGCGCGCCGGCCTGCTCGGCGATCCACAAGCCAGAGCCTTGCGCGTAGAGCGTCCCACCCGCATCGACGAAAGCGGTGATTGCGTTCAACGCGCCGGTTTCCGCCAAACGCTCGCGCACGGCGTCGCGCGCGTCGCTGCGGAAGGCAGGGATGATGAGCAGATCGTAGCCGGCCAGGCGCGCGGCGGCGTCCGCTTCGGTGAGCACAGTGTAGGGCACGGCATTGAGCAGATAACCTTCGAGCGCCTGGCGGACGTCGGCCAGTTCCCACATCGCCATCACGTAGCCGTCGTCGATCTCCACCGGTACCGTGACCGTCGAGCGCAGCACCGCCACGCGCCCCGGAAAGAGCGCGTAGGCGCGCGAAAGCGGCAGCGTCCCCGCCAACTCGAAGGCCGTGTAAGGGTAAGGAGGCGTCGCGCCCTCGCCCGGCGGGACGTACAAGTCGCCGGGCAGCGCCGGGCCGGGGATGAGGGCCGCGCCGGTCAGCGCGTCGCTCTGCGCCAGACGGCGCAAGCGTCCGCCGGCGTACAGACGCGCCAGCGGCAGCCGGTACGCCGCGCGCACGTCCGCTTGCCGCGCGCCCAGCGGGATGACGAGGCCGCCGGGTGCGAGGTCGGCGGGGGCGGCTTGGAGCGCCAGCGCCACACCCAGGCCCATGAGCAATGTTACAAAGACGACCAACGATAAGCGTTTGAGACGCATAAGACACCTCCAGAACACTTTATGATGCACTGCGAACTTCAAATACCTTCAACGGCAGACTTATGGTATACTAGATGCAAGACATCCCTCACATATGAGAGGTAGCAATGACGGTCAACACGGCGATTTCTATAGAGATACCCAAAAACGTCTATATCGAGTTACAATCTTTAGCCCAGGAAGAGCAGCTTGACCTGGTTGATATGCTGGCGCAATGGGCCAAATCCGCGCGCCAGCGCCGTACCTGGCAGCAGGACCTACAAACCTTGCGCGACCTGATCAAAAAAGAAGGCGGCCTACGCATAGGAACGACCAAAGAAGAAGTCGTCGAACAGATGCGCAAAACTCGTCAGGAAATCTTCGAGGCCGAATATGCGCATTTGTATCGATAGCTGCGCTTTGATCCCCGGTCTACAAGAAAGCGATCCCGCGTCTGCACGGTTACTGGACCTGCTAGGCGAAGAATTGATCGTTGTGATTCCTCGTCTGGTAGCCCAGGAGGTCACACGCAACCTGGACTCTCGCGCGCAAGTTCGCCGGTTCTACCGGCTGTTCCAAAATCACGAGTTCGCCCTCATCATCGACGATCCGGTGCCGGAGAACCTGGTCAGCAAATATGTTGCGCTCGGCCTTCCTGCCAAAGCGGATGCTTTCATCGGCGCGTTTGCCGAATGGATGAGCGTGCAGTATTTGATCTCCGACAACCGGCACTTCCTGCGCGAGTTGAAAGCCGAGGTGTTTGAAGTGGTGGACGCAGACACCTTCCTGACCCGATTAGAGACACAGACGTTATAGCGTCTTGATAAAGTGCGTGATCGGCCCCGCGTGAGTGCGGGGCCTTTTGTTTCACCGCCAAAGAACGACAACGAATTTGGAATAGAAAGTAACGCTCCACGCCGCTATCACGGTAAAAAAACCACGAAGCCCTTCTCCCTCTCGCAACGGATGCCCCGCTCCTCCAGCGCAATCGCCAGCGCCGCCTGATAGAACTTCTCCGGCAGCAGCGGCCCAAGCGTGTTGTGAACGTCGAAGCACGCGCCTTTGACGGCATAGCTCAGGTCTTTGTGGATAATGACCTCATACTTCCGTCACTCTCCGCTTATTCGTTCCTTTCCGATTCGTTGTCCTACCCCCGCCGAGTTTGAGATACGTGAGCAGTTGCGCTTCGTGAATCGGCAACAGCGATTCCACCGCCTTGAGTTCCAGCACGATGTAGTTGCTACCAAGATGTCTACGCAATAGCCCGCGTCCAAATGCACCGACTTGGACACCACCGGCAGCGGCTTCTGACGCTTGTAGCGCAGCCCATGCAGCCAAATTTATGCAATCAATCACACAATTAGGGAATTGAACTACTCATCACAAACACCATATTCAAAAAGTTGCCGATAATGTAGACCCTCATTGATCAAGTCCTGGTCTTTGGCATAAGATATAGCAATTTGTATACGCTTAAGAGCCGCTGCAATGTCATTGCCTCGGCAAAGAGCAATTGCCGAATCTCGATTCTCATAGTATTTGTGGTTACCCCAAATATGCTGGAGTATCAAGATCAAGAAAATCACGAAAATAGTTATACTAATTGCTACAA
This sequence comes from Anaerolineae bacterium, assembly GCA_034433375.1. Classification (GTDB taxonomy): domain Bacteria; phylum Chloroflexota; class Anaerolineae; order B4-G1; family SLSP01; genus DSWT01. The sequence goes on from DAOUAQ010000074.1 coordinate 2,975, forward strand.
CAATGTGTTTCATTTCCTGACTCGTCCAACTACGAGAGCGCAGCACAGAACATGGTTTAACCAAAAAGCATAATAAAAAATAGCTACTCAGTTGCCTCTGCCCACTGCATTATTCTATTAATTTTGTCGGCTGTACTTTGTTTATAAGAACCCACCAACAGTAATGTGGAGCCACGATAGTAGGCATAGCCAAATTGCCCTTTCATACGCTGATTTAACTCGTTAACCGCATCAGCTGATTGCTGAGCATCAAGTGGCTCAGTATATAATATAACAAGTACATTGAAGGTTTCCTGGCCTTTTTTGGTTAGAAACTTCAATCCTTCATTTCCAGGTTTTAACGGCCCTGGATAATAATCTATACTCTGCAATTGGCTAATCTCTAGTCCTGCGTCTCTAAATGCTGTTACGACAGATTCCGGCGATATGTCTCCTTTACCTCGCAATAGTAAATATCTGTTCAGAAAGAGAATGACAAGTAATATACCTGTCACCAATAGAAGTAGAACAAAATTACGACTTCCGAGCTGGTTAGTAGGCCATTTCATTTTCGCCTCTCTGGTGATTGAGTGTGCGCCGAGTCTTGTAAACATGAACTGAGTTGGCAAGCAATTTGAGAAGCTGCTTTACCTACAACAGAACGCGGTATATATCTCGTATTGGAATTCGTTTGCGCATTGGGAGTAAATGTCACATACGCACCTTCATCAACAGTATCTCCCCAAAAGCTGTCTATATAGGGACGCATTTCTACATGCTGGTCTTCTCTATATTTCCCGCTCCCAAATGGCTTCCAACGAGTTTTTGCGTCACCGACATCCTCACCAGGTTTGACATTTTTCCAAACTTGCCGTTTGATCAACCAACCTCTCTCTTCTTGTTTTTGCAAGCGCCAAAACTTCATGCTACGCTGAGAGGCAATTACGTTTATGTTGAATAAATCAGCGATTTCTTGTGGAAAGTCTGAATTAGCAACTTGACATGCTTGGATATGAAAGTTGGCGCCTGCAGCAAAACGATCTGCCAAATCTGGTTCTAAATCCTCTTCCGTAAATTGGCTGGCATCATCCCAACGATCCGGGCCAGTATTCAGTTGCAATCCGCCACTTTCATTGTCTCCCCAGCCGTGGGCCAATATGTAGAGATGTTCAATCTCGTTTCTATCACTTTGTCTGATAGCATTTAGTACATCTGCATCCGAGTTTACTTCCCTGAGCAATATATCGTCCCAGTCATACCCCTGAGATAATGCTATCTGCTGTTGCGTGTACGCTGCTGTGCGAAAGGATTCAGTCCGCTTTCGATATCCCTTTTCGTTATAGTTTCCATACAAGATGATATACTTTTCAAAACCGTAAAAATCAATGATATTGATAGGATTTACTTCACTATATAAAAATCTATGTAGCGTATTTGGAAACTTTGCTTCCCCTCGATATGTATCTGATCTACACCAAATTCCATAACGTGTATCATAATACCTTGCATAAAAATGATACAACCCCGTCTCCGCATCATAATCCTGCCCGGTATACGCGAAGACCTGCAACTCGCTCATCCCCACCAGTTGTTGCCCGTACTCCTCGTAGAGCAACGCATCGCTGATCTCCCCGCTCTCATCCGTGAGCGCGACGACGCTGTCGAGGCCGTCCGACTGGTACCAATGGCGGTCGCCCGCAAAGCCGGTCTCTGGGTTGGGCAGGCGCTCCATCTGGAAAGGGCGGCGCATCCCGGTGACGGGCGAAGGCGCGAGGTAGTAGTAGGTCTCGGTGACGGCGTC
>DAOUAQ010000075.1:0-8036 GCA_034433375.1 Anaerolineae bacterium
GGGATTGGCCAGCGGGCACGATATTATGAACAAGGCGCTCTATCAAGCCATCTTCTTCGATCACATCCTCGAAATTGGCCCGGCGACGACGTTGGGCAAGTTGGCGATGGCCGGGCAGGGACACGACGAACTTATTGATGCCTATATCCTCTTCGGCGATCCGGCGCTGACGCTCAATGCGCTCAGGGCGGATCTGCGGGTTGCCAAGACGGCGCAGACTGCACCCCAGGTTTCACTCTTCCCGCAGACGATCACCTACACGCTCTCGTATACCAACGCTGGTCCAAGCACGGCTTATGGCGTTGTCATCACCGACATCATCCCGACAGGTCTGGAGAACCCGGTTGTCATTTCCTCCGGCGCGGCCATTACGCGACAGACGGGTACCTCCTACGTGTGGAACGTCGCTAACTTGCCTGCCAGAACCGGCGGTGTTATTACCATCACGGCGACGATCGCCCCCACCTTCCACGGTATGTTGGAGAATCGGGCTGAAATCGCCTCGCTTGTGCTTGACCGGGACAAGACAAATAATACGTCAGCCGTACAAACTCGCGCGGGCATCGGCCCGGCGGTGACGATTACGAAATCCGGTAACAATGCTGTGCTTACCTGGGATGCCCTTCCGGCGGCAGTACAGTATCGCGTGCATCGCAGCACACAGGCGTACTTCACGCCGGTTAACGCGACAGCCCTTGTTACCCAGACTTCGTTGACGTATACCGATCTCAATGCTATCGGCAATCCTGCGGTGAACTATTTCTACGGGGTTGCTGCGCTGGATGCGCAAGGACGAGAGACGTTTTTTGCCAATAGTGTGGGGGAATTTGACTTCACGTTGTTGCCAGGCGTTGTCGGGGTGCCATGGGGGCGCTACAACATCATCGCGTTGCCCCTGGATGTGACGGCGACGTTGCCCAACGCTAAGGCATTAGCCACTTATCTGGGGCCGGGCGTGCAGCAAATTCTCTCGTGGAACCCTGATACACAGACCTATCGTGGATGGCTGCCGCCCATCAATCGTGGAACGAACTTCACCTTAAAGGCGGGTAATGTCTACTGGTTGCAACTGGACAGTACCGCAACGCCATTGGTAAGTTTTGTCGGCGGCGTTCCCAAACAAGGAACGGTGCAATGGACCTTCGTTGGCACAACGCCCAACTGTTACCTGTACGACATTTCTCTGCCGCTGGATCAGACTATTGCCAACGCGGCAGGCCTGGCCACAGCGATTGGGCCGAACGTGGAGCAAGTGCTGGAATGGAATCCGGCGACGCAGACGTTCAAGGGTTGGTTGCCGAAAATCGGCCGTGGAACCAATTTCACCGTAAAACCGGGGTATCCCTATCATGTGTGTTTTTCACCCGGCGATGCGATTGTATGGCCTTAGTGGCTCGTTTATGGTTGGATGTGGGATTAGGTACTGATATGAAATCCTTGCGAATAGCAGTTTTACTGGCGTTTCTGGCAGTCGTGTTGACCGCTCGTGGAGTCTGGGCGATAGCTTCCGGTTTGCCGAGTCACGATGCGTATGTGGATGTCAATGATCCGATGGCGAATTTCGATGACAATGATCTTGAGGTAGACGCCAGCGGCAGCGGGTGTGGACCGACGATGATCGTCTATATGCAGTGGGATCTGAGTAGTATTGCCGACACAGCCACAATTTCCGCCGCCACACTGACCTTAACTACAACTTTTCAACAGAATACAACCGGCGTCTATCTCACATTATATGAGACCGGTGATGGCTGGACTGAGACTACTTTGCGAAAGAACAATGCGCCCGCGGTAGGCGCGGCCATTGAGACACAGCCGGCGCCCACGGCGAATGGACAGGTCGTCGTTTTCAACAGTAGCGCGCTACGAAGCTACCTTTCGGCGCAAGCTTTGGGCAGCGGCGACGACAAAGCCAGTTTTGCTTTGCAGTTCAGTAGTGGCTGCACGAGTGGGCTGACGGTTGCGGTCTTCGCAGACCGCGAGAATCTCTCCGTTGGCGGCCCGAATTTACAACTCCGTGGCCCCAACGCAGTCAAACAGTCCGCACTGTATGGTTTTGGTCTCGCTGCACAATGGCCGCTTGTCGGATTGCTCGGTTTGGGCGTTCTGGGGGGCCTGGTGTGGCGTTGGCGTGTTAGCAAAAAAGGAGAAGGGGCATGAAAAAGTGGATTTTACTCGGTCTGGTTTTATTGATGGCGCATAGTGTGGCCGTTTGGGCGCGTCCTGCTATTCCGCCGGGGCATGACACGTATGTTGATGTCAACAGTCCTGACGAAAACTTCAATGCGAACCAGTTGGAAGTGTCGGCCAGCACGACGCGGTGTGCGCCAACGAGTATGACTTTCCTTCAATGGAATTTGTTGCACATCCCGGCTTATTCTCTTGTTCATACAGCCACACTCACACTAACGGTCAATTATGCGATGAACGCTGAAGCGGCGCAGGTGGCTTTGTATGCGACAGGTGATGCCTGGTCAGAAGATACCTTGACCTACGCCAATGCGCCGGCGAAAGGGACAAAAATCGAGAGCCAGCCTGTGCCGGTAGTCGGTCAGGTGTTGACGTTCAACAGCGAGGCGCTGCGGGCTTATCTTGAGGCACAACTTGCCGGCAACCAAAAGGCGAGTTTTGTGCTGTTCCTGGAAGGCGTATGCACGACCGCGTATACGTTCGTTCTGTTCAACGATCGGGAGAGCGGCGCCGATATCCCGGACCTCTACCTGGAAACTGAAGAGCTTCCGGTAGATTTGGCGATTGGCAAAACCGGCCCCGCTGTAGCCTTTCCTGGTCAGACCATGACCTACACACTGACCTATACAAACGTAGGAAGCATACCGGTAAACCATGCCATCATCACCGATGTCTTGCCGGTAGAAGTGCAAGCGTATGATGAACTTGATCCGTTCGTCCTGCTGGGTAATCCGCTGACGTGGGAAATCTTCGACCTCGCGCCCGGCGACAGCGGCGTACTCACCATCACCGCTATCGTCAGCCCCACGTTTACCGGTTTATTGACGAATACTGCAACCATCGCCACGTCTGCTCTTGAGAACGATATATCGAACAACGTTAGCCTGCCCGTCATCACCGAGGTCCGCGCGCCTGACCTGGCGATCCACAAGAGCGGACCAGCCACCGCCTATCCCGGCGATGTGATTGAGTACACGCTGGTCTACACCAACGTCGGCAATGCGCCGGTATCCTACATCACGATCACGGACGTATTACCGCCGCAAATCACAGTCTTCGACTATACCGGCACGGTTCTGTTGCCGTCACCGGACAACACGTTAATATGGAAAATCCCCTACCTTGCACCGGGCGACAGTGGCGTACTGACGATCACTGCCATCATCAGTCCCACGTTTACCGGTCTGTTGACGAACACCGCGACAATCGTTACCTCAATCTTCGAGGCTGACCTCACCAACAACGTCACGCCGCCCGTCGTCACCGCGGTTCGCGTGCCCGACCTGGCGATTCGCAAGAGCGGCCCCGCCACGGCCTATCCCGGTGACGTGATCGAGTACACGCTGGTTTACACCAACGTCGGCGACGCGCCCGCGCCTTATGTCACAATCACCGATCTGTTGCCGTTGAACGTGCAACTTTACGATCATACCGGAACGATTATCTTACTGCATCCGGCGGGCCAACTGACGTGGGAAGTGTTCAACCTCGCGCCAAACACCGGCGGTACGCTCACGGTTTCCGTCATCATCAGCCCGACGTTCACCGGCTGGTTGACCAACACTGTGACGATGGCGACGACCGTGCCAGAGGTGCTGCTGGATAACAATACCGGCGTTGCGTGGACCGAAGTGCAATCGCTGCCGGTCACGTGGCATTATATCTATCTGCCGCTGGTGCTGCGCGCCTCTCCATAGCGATTGTCCTGGCGAAGGTTGTCACCTTCGCCAGGATTCTGTATAATCGGAGCCGTTCAACGATTTATGGAGAGCCGTATGCAGTCCGAAGTCAATATCCATCTTAAAAACTGGCCCTCGCGGGTGATGCTCGTCAGTCTGGCCCTGGGTATCCTGGCGCTTGTCGTCCTGGGGAATTTTGCCTTGCGCAAGATGCGCCAACGCGCGGCGGCGCTCGAAGCGTCTGACGTGCCGGCGACCTCGACTGCGTCAGAAACTACACCAACGTTATCTCCTGACGCCGTCAGCGCAACCATCGAAGCCGTTGCCGGTGCGGAGCCGCCCGTTGCTACGCCCTTGCCCCCCATTCGTCGCAACCTCGCCCGGACGACGATTTTACTGCTCGGTAGCGACGTCCGTCCCAAAGATGACGGCCCCTGGCAGACGGATACGATTATGCTGTTGACGCTCGACCCGACGACAGGACAGGCTGGCGTGCTCTCGATTCCCCGCGACCTGTGGGTGGCGATTCCCGCTCACCTGAACGGGCGCATCAACACGGCTTACTACCTGGGCGATGCTCACGCCTATCCCGGCGGTGGCCCGGCGTTAGCGATGGAAACTGTAAGGCAAAACCTGGGCGTTGCGGTGCAGCATTACGTGCGGGTGGATTTCCAGGGCTTTGTGAAGCTGGTGGACCTCATTGGCGGCATTGACGTGAACGTGGAGCGCGCGATTGACGATCCCAACTATCCGTTTTGGGGCCCGGATGGCGAGGAAGTCTTCGGGCGACTATACATCGAGGCCGGGCCGCAGCGCTTCGATGGGGATATGGCGCTGAAGTACGCCCGCACCCGCTACAATGGCGGCGACATTGAGCGCGCGCGCCGGCAGCAGCAGGTCGTGCGCGCCATCCTCAAGCGCGTCACCGATCTCAAGTTGCTGCCGGAACTGCTGAACAACGCTGCGGAGATTTACAAGACACTACAAGCTTCCGTGCAGACCGATATGTCGCTTGATGTGATTGGCAAACTGGCAACACAAGCATTGCAGGTGGAACGGACGAACATCCGTTTCCGGGTGATTGACCATACGTGCGTGCGCCCCTGGACGACGCCGAACGGCGGGCAAGTGCTGCTGCCGTTGTGGGATAACATCCGCCCCCTCCGCGATGAAGTTTTTGGCGTCTCTACCCCTTCGACTACACCGTAAGCTCATGACCCTTGCGAAGGTTTAGGCGCAGCAGACTGCGCAACCTTCGCAAGGGTTTCTATCATTCAGCCCTTCTCCACCAAATTCCCGTACATTCCGGTAGGATCGCTGTCGCTTGACCTATTAACCGATCCGACATATCCGCGCGAAAAAAGAACATTGTCAGCTTGCGCGCCTCATCCACCGAGGCAAAGCGATAGTCGGTACGGATCCACGTGAACGCAAACCTCATCCGCTCCAGGCGGGCGAAGTAATGTTGCATCGCCTGGGGTGGGGTGGGCGTCTCGAAGCCCGTGCCCAGTGTTTCCAGGATCACGAGTGTGCCGCCGGGCCGCGCGACGCGCTGCATTTCGGCTAATGCTTTACCCAGTTCGGTTTGCCAGTTCTGTTCCCAGACCACGGTGTAGCAGATACTCCACCCGGCGATGACGAGATCCGCGCTGTGACTTTGCGCCGGCAACGCCCGGTGATCGGCCACGGCGATTTGCCAGTTGTGCGTCCCGCCAGACTTGAGCCGTGAAGCCGCTACCGCCAACATCGCTGCTGAGGCGTCGAAAGCGCGCACCGAGCGGGCAAACGGCGCGAGTAGACACGCCAGCCGCCCTGTGCCCGCGCCCATGTCGATGACGTCCAGACCTTCCAATGGCGTGATCTTGTGTAGGGCTGTCAGCAGATTGCCCGTGTAGTCCTCTCGCGCAATGAGCTGTTCGTATTCATCCGCGTGGTGTGCGTAAATGTCGGCGTAGTGATCTTGCATCGTTTGTAGTCCTGTAGTCTTTTGTCTGGTAGTCCGATAGTCTTTTATCGGATGGGTCGGCAGTCTAGGCGTCATTTGTTCGCCAGTCTCTGTGGTGCTATAATTCTGCAATCCTCGACTTGTAGCATCTGTATAGGTTCGAGATAACGACTATCTGACTAACGACTATCTGACTAACGACTATCCGACTTTTGGAGGCAATGATGGAATTCGCCAATTGTGTTCGCCACCTGGAACCGGAAGGCGCCTATTATATGCTCGGTCGTGCGCAAGCTCTCGAAGCGCAGGGCCGCGACATTATTCATCTGGAACTGGGCCAACCGGATTTTCCTACGTTTGATAACATCACCCGCGCCGGGATTGCTGCCATCGAAGCCGGACATACGCGCTACACCGTCCCTGCCGGGATTCTGCCGCTGCGTGAGGCCATCGCCGAAGACGCCGGGCGGCGGCGCGGCATCGAAATTTCGCCCGCGCAGGTGCTCGTCGGACCGGGCACGAAACCGCTGATGTTTTTCCCGACGCTGGCGCTCGTCCGCCCCGGCGACGAGGTGCTCTATCCTGATCCCGGTTTCCCCACCTACGCCGCGATGATCGGCGTGGCTGGCGGTGTGCCGGTTCCCGTTCCGCTGCGCGAAGAAACCGACTTCGCCTTCGATCTGGATGCCTTTGACCGGCTGGTGAGCGACCGCACACGGATGGTCATCCTCAACTCGCCGAGTAACCCCACGGGCGGCGTCCTGGCGTGGCCGGTGCTGGAGCACATCGCGGCGGCGGCGCAGAAGTACGATTTCTGGGTATTCTCCGACGAAATCTACTCTCGGTTGGCGTTTGATGGCATCGCCGTGCCAAGTATCGCCGCACTGCCGGGGATGCTCGAACGCACGATCATCTGCGACGGGTTCTCCAAGACTTACGCGATGACCGGCTGGCGATTGGGCTACGGCATCATGCCAGAGACCCTCGCCGAGCGCGTGGAGCTGCTGTTGACTCACTCCGTTGGCTGCTCGGCCGCCTTCACGCAGTATGCGGGCATTGAGGCGCTCACAGGGCCGCAGGAGCAGGTGGATGTGGTAGTGGCCGAATACCAGCGCCGCCGCGATGTCCTCGTCGCCGGTCTCAACGCGATCCCCGGCGTCCATTGCCAGATGCCGCGCGGCGCATTCTACACCTTCCCCAACGTCACAGCGTTTGGCCGCACTGCGGACTGGCTCGCTGATTATCTGCTGGATCAAACCGGCGTCGCGGTGTTACCCGGCACAGCCTTTGGCGCGTATGGCGAAGGGTACCTGCGTTTGTGTTACGCCAACTCGATGGAGAACATTCAAAAGGCGCTGGTGCGCATCGCCGACGCTTTCGCCAAACTACGCTGACTCCTATTCAGGCTGTGGCCGGTCTCTGACCGCGCCACAGCCACACCCCTAAACCGCCAATTTCCCCAGCCGGTCCATCAACTCCATACACGCCCGCCCATTGTGATACGGGCACTTCCAGAAACTCACTTTGGCGGCGGACATATCCACCGTGTAGTCCTTGCTGACGTGGCGGAACCACTCGCCGTGCTCTTGGTCAATGAAGTGCGTCTCGATAAAGTCCCAACTGCGCAGCGCCGCTTTCAGAAAGTGGGGCTGCCGCGAAAGCTGGTAGGCGTTGAGGAAGCCGACGGCCGCTTCAGCCTGTGGCCACCACTCGAAATCGGGGTCGGTAACGCCGCTTGGATCGCCATCGTTGACCAGGCCGCCCTCGCCGTCCAGCCCCTCGTCGAAGATCGCTTGCGCCATCTTCACCGCCAACGCTTTTGCCTCGGCGATGCGGGATTCGTCCCCCAACACCTCGGCGGATTCCACGAGTAGCCAGTTCGTCTCGATGTCGTGCCCGTAGGAGATGTGGTCGGTGCGCGCGTTCCATGCCTCGTCGAAAAACAGCAGTGTGTGGAACGTCGTCGGGCTGATGATGCGGCGCATCATAATGTCCACGTTTTCCGCCTGGCGCGCGCGCAGCTCCGCGTTGTTCCAGACGCGCAGCAGGTTAGTGTAGCCTTCCATCACGTGCAGGTGTGTGTTCATGGACTTCTTCTCGTTCATATCCACGGCGCTCAGGCGCAGGTCGGATTCGAGCTGCCACTCTTGCGTATATGCCTCGAAGTAGCCGCCATACTGAGGATCGTGGCTGTGCTCCTCCATCAGGCGGAAGAGCGCGAT
>DAOUAQ010000076.1:0-13349 GCA_034433375.1 Anaerolineae bacterium
AAGACGGCATTGTCCAGCCGCTTCATCGCACTGCTGAGGAGGCGGTCGGAGCCAGGGACGCCGCCGCCCTGAAATACCGCGTTGTACTGGTCGGTATCCACGCCGATGGCCCACGCGCCGGATTGCGTTGCCGTGAGAATCGCGCCGTTGCCGGTTTCCCCACCGACGCCGAAGATCACGTCTGCGCCCAGGCTCAACATCGCCTGTGCCACCTGCGCACCCTGGTCAGGATCCACAAACGAGTCGGTATAGGTGATGAGGACCGTCGTCGATGGTGCAGCACACTGCGCACCGTTGCGGTAGCCTTCCGCAAAACGCACGACCGGTGGGACAGGAATGCCGCCGACCGCGCCGACCACGTGACTGTCGGACATCAGCGCAGCGAGCGTCCCTGCCAGGTAGCCGGCTTCGTCTTCGGCAAACAGCATCCCGCGCAAGTTCGGCGGTGGGGCGGTTTCCCAAGTGCTATCGACGAGGGCGAACATCGTTTCGGGATACAATGCCGCCGTCTGCGAGATCGCATCCGCCATCAGGAAAGTCACCCCAATACAGAGGTCATTGCCATCCTGGGCGCACTGCGCGAGATTGGGCGCGTAATCCGCCTCCGAGGCCGATGGATAGACTTGAGAGACAATCCCTAACTGAGCTTCGGCGCGCAGAATACCCTGGTAACTCAGCTCGTTGAAGCTCTTATCTTCCACCGTCGGGCCATCCGTCACCAGGCCCACGGCGAGGGTATCGGGCGTTCCAAGCGTCCATTCCCAGATGTTCCAGGTTTCCACCGACTCAATGGGATCAAGGTCCGGCCCGACAAAGAAAGCCGTGGAAACTGCCGCCATCTTAACCCGGTTGAAAACAGGCACGAAGGGCGCATCCTCGGACAAAATGCGCATCGCCTCTTGATGCCCCTGGACGTACTCCGGCGTGCCGGGCCAGGCCGAGAGCGCCTGCTCGCACGCCAGATCATAGAGGGGGTTGCTGTAACCGGGGTCGTTCTGACCAAACCAGCTATTGGCTTCCGACGGGATCAGCCAACTCATATACAACTCGCAGTTCGGTTCAGTGTAAAACCAGGCAAAGTTCGCCAGGTCAAATTTGCGCCCAAAGACCGGGCCATCCGGCCCATCGGCGAAGAACGATGCAGCGGGCTGAAAATCCAGATTCACCTGGATGCCCACTGCCGCGAGGTTTTCCGCGATGATGCCCCCCGCGTGGATGCGCTTGCCGTTGTCGGTGGTGGAATAAGTAATGACAAATTCCTGTCCACCCTTGTCGCGGATACCGTTGCTGTTCGTATCCACCCACCCGGCGGCAGTGAGAAGATCGGCGGCCAACGTTGGGCTGTAGGGATAGGTGGTCACCGTGGTTGTATAGAGCGGGTGCGTGTCGGGGATATAGCTGTTGAGCGGCGTCCCCAGACCATACCACGCCTCATTGATGATGCGTTGGCGGTCAATCGCGTACGCCACCGCGCGCCGCACCTGCACATCATCGAAGAAGATGTAGCGGCTGTCAGCCGGCAGAATCCCGAAATCCGTGTGTTCCCATGTATTGTTCGGCGACCACAACAACCGCACCGTAGAGGTGACAGGAGGATTAAGCAACTCGGCGATGTAGTCCGTGGCGACAGCAGTTGTCTGCGAAGCCAGATGGATTTCGCCGCACTCCATCGCCGCGTAAATCTCCGCCGAGTTGTTCATAAAGCGGAACGTGACTTGATCCAGTTTGGGATAGCCAAGCCGCCAGTAGTAGGGGTTGCGCTCCACGGTAATATGGCTGCCGCTGATCCACTCAGTGACGCGGAACGGCCCCCATCCCAACGGCGCGCGGCCATAGTCGCTGTTGAGGATGTCAAGCGCCGTCTGCCCACCCAACACGTGATAAGGCAGCGGCGCCCAGAAAACCTGACCGGCGACCTGGCTCCAATACCCCGGCAGGCTCGTCCAGACCGTCGTGTGCGGATCGGCCTCCACGTAATTGGCAGTAACGTCACACATCGTTCTATCCGCTGGCGTATCCGGGTTGCAGACGATCTGCTGCCCGAAGACGGCATCCTGCGCCGTCACCGGTAGCCCATCCGACCAGCGGACGTTGCCGCGCAGCGTGGACGTGACGACCATCCGGTCCATCTGCACCGGCGAACCGTCGAACACCACCGCGCACGAATGGCCGCGACAGCCGCTCGGACGGATCGGCGTGCCGACGGTAAGCGTCACCACGCCCCCATACTCGTTAACCACCACGTCTTCGCTGACCACGGTGGTCGGCTGTAGCGTGATGTCGCCATCCTCCCAACGCGGGAGCCTGGTAAGGATGGTGGTCTGGTACGCGAAATCCACGGTGGTGAACGGCCCATCCATCAACGCATTCCGCACCGTCGCCGCCGCCAGTGAGAAATCGTCGCCGTACACATAAAGCGAGGTCGGTTCCTGCCCCAGGGCGATCACCGCCGCGTTCAACGCCGCGCTATTTTGCGCCACCGCGGGGGATTTAGCGCGCAAGAGCAGCGCGCCGAGGCCAACAAAAATTAACGCAGCTATCACACTCACGAACAACCAAACGAAACGTTTTTTGCGGTTCATCTTTCCCTCCTGTTCATAGGCCTTGCTATAAAAGGATCAACAACATGTAGTGACGACTTCAGTCGTTTTGCGAAGCAGAAGCGATTAAAGTCGCCACTAAACTACAGACGTAAAGAATTACAGGTGAATAGTGGCAATCCTGCTAACAGTGATGATGAGGTGGTTGGATTGGGACTACGTTTATTGTAGCATACATTTTGGTTCTATGCACGTTAACGCAAAACATGCATAGAACCTGATGGCTTTAACAGACAACAATCAGAGGCGGCGCATCGTGCGCGCCGCCTCCCCTACCGGCGACCTCCCCCGCCCCGAAGATGGTAAGCCAGCTAGACGATGACAAAGCGCCGCAATGAACCGTCATAAAACTCTTGACAAATCGCACAAACCGCTATATAATACTTCGTAAGTAAAATTAACTTTCTAAGCCAGGCTCCACTCCACTCAATATCCATCATTTCCCCTCTGCCGTACAGTTAAAGAAAGGAGGCGCCGATTATATAAACGACTTTACATTACAAAGTGCTCTTGTTTTGTGGTCTAACCTCCCATTCAACACAACTAACTCAGAAGTCAATTAGCCTTAAGTCCCAAAGGAGAAACTGAGATGAAACGTTTGACCCGTCGAGAGTTTTTGAAGATCAGTTTGGTTGCCGGCAGCGCCGCGGCGTTAAGCGCCTGCAAAGCCCAACCGACCGCCGCCCCCACCGTTGCCGTTCCTGTCGTCGAAGCCCCGAAGCTAGATCTGCCGTTCGAGATCGCTGCAAACGCGATCAATCCCCTGAATATGCCCACCCCGGTCACGGCAGAGGGTGTGTTCTTCTCCGGCGGTTTCGGGCACGACTACATCCAATTCGCCGCCGACCTCTTCGCCAAGGTGCATCCGGATAGCAAAGTCACCGTCGAACCCATCCAGGGCGTCGGCGAGAAGCTGCGCCCGCGCTTCGTGGGCGGCAACCCGCCGGACGTAATCGACAACTCCGGCGCCGGCGCGCTGGATTTCGGCGCGCTCGTATCCGAAGGGCAACTGCTCGATCTGGCCCCGCTGATGGCCGCGCCCGCGCTCGATACCCCCGGCAAGACTGTGGGGGAGACACTGTTCCCCGGTTCGCAGGATAGCGGCATTGTCAATGGCGTACAGTACGCGCTGAACATCGCCTACTCCATCACCGGCATCTGGTACAGCAACACCCTGTTCCAAGAGAAGGGGTGGAGCTATCCAAAGACTTGGCCGCAGATGCTCGATCTGTGCGAAACGATCAAATCCGCCGGCATTGCGCCGTGGACATATCAGGGCAAGTACCCCGGCTATATGTTCTGGGGTCTGCTGCTCGGTATGGTCTACAAGAAGGGCGGCGTCCAGCCGATGATCGACGTCGATAACCTGGTAGATAAGGCCTGGTATCACCCGGCGATTGTCGACTCCGTCAAAGAGATGTATCAACTGGCCGAGAATGGCTACATCATGGAAGGCACCGAAGGCCTCAACCACACCGAGTCGCAGGCCGAGTGGCTCAAGGGGAAAGCCGTTTTCATCCCCTGCGGCACCTGGCTGGAAAACGAGATGAAGGACATGATCCCGCCGAATTTCAACATGGTGATTAACCAATCACCAGGCGAGGGTGATGGCTGTCTGGCCGAGGGCGGCGAGCCGTTCATCGTCCCGTCGAAGGCCAAGAACACCATCGCGGGCATGGAGTACCTCCGCTGCCTGGTCTCGAAGGAAAGCGCCAAGTACTTCGCCGTCAACGTGAGCGCCATGATGCCCGTCTTCGGCGGCACGGAAGGCGTCAAAGTCAGCACCGGGATGCAATCGGCCGTCGAGATGGCCGAGGCGTGCGCGGGCAAGGTCTTCCCGTGGACGCGCTTCGGCGGCTGGTACAGCGATCTAGGCAAGGAATCGGATGCCAAGACCGGCGACTTGCTTACCAAGCGCATCACCCCGGACGAATATATCGATGCCGTGCAGAAGATGGCGGATAAGGTAAAGGCCGATCCTGAGGTGACGAAGTTCACCCGCGAAAAGTAAATTTCCGCTGGTTTTGCACATTCGGGATAGGGGATATATAATGTCTCCTATCCCGATTCATTTATCGCAAGACTGTGAACTTGAAACTTGCAACTTGGGACTAGCATCGGAGGAGGTCAGCTTATGTACAAACACAAATACCGCGTGATCATCCCCTTTCTGGCGCCGGCCGTTATCCTGTATTTGGTCTTCGTGATCTACCCCTATGGCCGCTCAATGTATAACTCACTCACCAGTTGGAAGGGCGTCAGCGCCAATCAGCCCTTTGTGGGACTGGCAAACTACGTCCGCATGATCAATGACGAGTTCTTCTGGAACGCGCTCAAACACAACCTGGGCTATTTGATTTTTATCCCCATTGTGACGATCAGCCTGAGCCTGTTCCTGGCCTTCATGATCAACCAACGCATCCGCTTCAGCAAATTGTTCCGCGTCACGTTCTTCTTCCCGCAGGTGATCTCCATCATCTCAGTGGGCGTGCTGTGGAGTTATATCTACCATCCCACCGTCGGCATCTTGACCTCGCTAGGCAAGGCGTTGCGTATGGAGCCGTTCTTCCAACTGTTTGGCTTCGAGGGCATCCCGGTGTGGATGGGCGACCCGCGCACGGTGCGCTACGCGATTGCGGCGGTGGTGATCTGGCAGGCGGCGGGGTTCTACATGGTGCTGTTCCTCGCAGCGATGGAGGCCATACCGCAGAGCTTCTATGAAGCGGCGATCATTGACGGCGCGAATCGCTGGCACCAGTTCTGGCATGTGACCCTGCCGCTGTTGTGGGATACGATGCAGACGGCGTTGGTCTTCGCGGGGTTAGGCGCGTTTGATATGTTCGCCATCACGCGGGTGATGGTCATCAGTGGCTCATCGACCGGCCGGCCGGCGGATGTGTTGGCGACGTACCTGTACGAACAAGCCTTCGAGGCCAGCCGCTTCGGTTACGCCACAGCGATTGCTGTCGCGCTCTTCGTGTTGATGCTCACCCTCTCCGTTTTCACAATGCGGGTGACGCGCCGGGAAGCCGTCGAATACTAGGCGCGAGGAGGACACACCATGAACCTTGCATATAAGCGCAGTCTATCCAGCACGGTGATTCAAATCACTATCTACGGGTTTTTGGCTTTCTGGGCGCTCGTCGTGGTCTTCCCAATGATCTGGGTGCTGGTCAGCTCTTTCAAAACGGATCAAGAAATTTTTTTCAGCCCGTGGACGCCGCCGGCGAAACTGATGTGGGACAACTTCGCGCGCGCCTGGGGCAAGGCGAATATGGGCCGCTATCTGTTCAACACGCTCACCGTCAACCTGCCGGCGATCTTCTTCACGCTGTTATTTTCGGCGATGGCAGGGTACGTGCTGGCAAGGTACACCTTCCCCGGCAATCGCCTGATCTTTTACGCCTTCCTGGGCGGGATGCTCTTCCCGGTGATGCTGGCGCTGGTGCCGCTGTTCTTCCTGCTCCAATCGCTGAAAATCATTGACAGCCACTTCGGGTTGATCCTGGTGTATATCGCCTATTCGTTGCCCTTCACGGTGTTCTTTATGACCGGCTTCTTCAAGACGCTGCCCACCGAACTGCTGGAAGCCGCGATCATTGACGGAGCCAACCACTATCAGTTGTTCTTCCAGATCGTCATCCCATTGGCGCAAAATGGCCTGGTGAGCATGGGCATCTTCAACTTCCTGGGAATGTGGAACCAGTACATCCTGCCGTTGGTGCTCTTGACGTCTAGCGCAAAATACGTCCTGTCGCAAGGATTGGCGTTCCTGGCGCACCAACAGCGGTATCAGAGCGACTGGAGTGGTCTGTTTGCTGCGATCACGATTGTCATGCTGCCCACGTTGATCGTATACATCATCTTCCAAAACCAGATTCAGCGCGGGTTAACTGTCGGCGCGCTCAAAGGCTAACGCGAGGCGCACCATCGGTACCACACGTTACATCCTTTCCCTCGAGGGCGGCGGGACGCGCAGTCAAGCCGCCCTCCTTGATATGGACGGCAATGTGCTCCACATCCGCGCTTCCAGCGACGTCAACACGAATTTCGTCGCCTACGACGAGGCGCGCGCAGCGGTGTGGAGAGCGGTTTCCGGGGTGCTGGACGCCGCTGGCATCTCCGGCGAACACGTGGCGCACTTCGTCTCCGCGTTGATCGGCCCGCAATTCGGCGCGGAGGTCTTCGGCGCCCTGATCCCCCACGCGGCCTACCACTACTACGGCGAGCGAGACGTCGTATTCGCGCGCGCGGGCATCACCCCCCCGCACGGCGTCGCCGTCGTCGCAGCGACCGGGGCGACGGCCTTTGGCGTGCGCGCCGACGATGGGCGGCAGATGTCGGTGGGTGGTTGGGGAACGCTCCTGGGCGACGAGGGCAGCGCCTACGCCGCCGGTCTGCTCGGCCTGCGGGCGGCGGCGCGCGCTTACGAGCGCCGGCTCGACGCGCCTACCGGTCTGATCGAAGCAGTGTGCGAGCATTTCCACGTGCCGCGCGCCACCTTTCAGCGCGATTTGGTCCACCTCGCGTACCAGAAGCCCCTCAGCCGCGCCGAAATCGCCGGTTTTGCGGCGGTAGTGGCGCGATTGGCGACGACAGGCGACGCCGCCGCTGTACGGATTATGCAGAAAGTCGCCGCCGACTTGACCGCGCTGATGCTCCACGTCGCGCGAAAATTGTTTATCCCCGCAGAGGCTTTCGACGTCGCGGCGGCCGGCGGCCTGTTGAACGCCGGAGAAATCATCGTCGCTCCGCTGCGGGATGCTCTAGCGCACGAATTTCCACACGCCCGGTTCACCATCGGTGTAGAAGAACCCGCCGTCGCCCTGGGACGCTTGATGTTGCATAAAATGTAGATCAAGAGGTGGGAGTTTGAGGGCGGGCTGCACCCGCCCCCAAACTCCCACTCCCTAGATTTTTAAGAAGATGCTTTTCGGGGAGGTCATCTATGTTAATCGAGAGATATTTTGAACTGCTAAAGCAGCACATTGACACGCTCGCGGCGCGGGCGGACGTGATTGAGCAGGCCGCACACCTGTGCGTCGAGGCGCTGGCAAGCGGCGGCGTCATCCACGTGTTCGACAGCGGGCATCTGGTGTCGCACGAGCTGATCAACCGCGCCGGCGGGCTGGTCGCGTTCAACCGGTTGGAATTCGGCTTGAATGTGACGAATCCGGTCAAAACGCGGGCGTCAAGCGCGCCTGCGTCGGACAACGATCTGTCCTACGGCTATATCGAGCACATCTTCGCCGCCGGGCAACTGCGCCCCGGCGACGTGCTCTTCGTGGGCAGCGTCTCCGGGAAAACGGCGAACGTCGTCGAGTTGGCGCTGCAAGCGCGCGCGCACGGCCTCACCGTCATCGTCATCACGGCGATGGCGTACAGCCCGCACCTCGTCTCCGAGCATCCTTCGGGCAAACACCTCTACGAGGCGGCGGATTTGGTGCTGGACAACGGCGCGCCGTTTGGCGACGCGATGATGGCCGTCGAGGGCCTCCCATATCCGATCTGCCCGGCTTCGGGCATCGGCGCAGTGACGCTGTTGTGGGCCGTCGTCGCCGGGATGGTTGAGGAGATGCTCGCGCGCGGGATGACGCCGACGGTGTACCCAAGTGTGAACCGTCCCGAAGGACGAACGTTGGTCAGCCAGGTTGAGGCGGAGGCGCTGCGGAAAGGGTATTGATGGATTATTTCGAGGCAATCATCAATTTGCTACAAGAAGTCCGCGAGACGCAGCGCGAGGCGATGGAGCGCGCTGCCGTCGTGATGGCCGACGCGATCCAGGCCGATCACCTGATCTACGCCTTCGGGCCGACGCACGCGGGTATCCTGGCGCAGGAGTTGTTCTATCGCGCCGGCGGGCTGGTGCCCGTGAACCCGATCCTGCCGCCAGGCCTGACAACCGACGTGCGCCCATCCACGCTGACCTCGCGGCTGGAACGGATGTCCGGTCTGGCAGCGCACATCCTCGCCGAGACGCCGCTGGAGGCCGGGGACGTGCTCATCGTCCACTCGGTTTCGGGCCGCAACGCGGTGGCGGTGGAGATGGCGCAGGGCGCGCGAGAGCGCGGCGCCTTCGTGATCGCGGTCACGTCGCTGCCATACTCAAGCGCGGTGCAACCGCGCCGGGCAGGGATGCCGCGCCTGTTCGAGGTCGCCGATCTGGTGCTCGACAACCGCGCCCCCGTCGGCGATGCGCTGATCGCGCTTCCCGGTCTGCCGCAAAACGTGGGGCCGTCGTCCACCATCACCGGCGCAGCGATGCTGAACGCCATTGTCGTGCGCGTCGCGGGGCTGCTGCTGGAACGCACCGGCGACACCCCCGTGTTTATGAGCGCCAACCTCGACGGCGGCGACGCTCACAATCGCCGTTGGCTGGAGCATTATCGCGGGCGGCTGACCTACCTCTAGGATCGCGGATTTGCAGATTTCAGATTTGGTGATCTTGTGAGGCACTGCCGATGACGTTGCAACAACCGATGGCTTATGGTCGCACGGCGGAGATTTATCCCTGGCGCGAGGGGATGATACTCAAGCTGTTCCACACCTGGATTTCCGCAAGTGGCGTGGATTACGAGGCCCGCATCGCCCGCGCGGTTCATGCAGCGGGGCTGGCTGTGCCGCGCGCCGGCGAGATCGTCGAAGTTGACGGGCGTTTGGGGCTGGAATACGAACGCCTCGATGGGCAGCCGATGGGTGAGATCATGGCCGTCAAGCCGTGGCTGCTGCCGCGCTTCGCGCGCCAACTCGCAGAACTCCACATCGCCATCCACAAAACTCCCGGCTTTGAAGGGATCCCCTCCCAACGTGAACGTCTGACGCAAAAAATCCACGCCGCCAAAGACCTGCCGGTTCCCCTGCAAGAAGCCTGCGGGCAGGCATTGACGCAGATGCCGGAGGGAGACCAGCTCTGTCACGGAGATTTCCATCCGCTAAATGTGCTGCTACACCAAGGACGCGCGGCGGTGATTGACTGGGTGGATGCAACGAGCGGCAATCCACTCGCCGATGTTGCGCGCACGGTTGTGCTGATGAAAGGTGTTGAAAGCCGGGCTGCTGAGGATAAAAAGGCGCGGGTTGAGATGGCGGCGATGCGCTGGTTCACCCGCTTCTATCTGCGCCGTTATTTTGAACTCCGCCCCGGCGGCATTGACGAATACCATCGCTGGTGGCCGATCGTCGCCGCCGGGCGGATGAGTGAGGATATCCCGGGGTTGAATGGGTGGTTGAGACAGCAAGTGGAAGTGGGGTTAGCGATACGTTCCCAACGCTAACGCCTTTTCGATGAAGTAGCAGTATGTCTCGTAATTCACCGTGTTGGGGATCGAGTGATCGCTATGCACGACATAGCCGTAATTCTGCATCACGGTGGGGATTTTGGCTGCTAGCTCGGCGTCAATGATGGCGCGGTCGTTGGTGTAGAGCGCGCGCACGTCAATGCCGCCCATAAAGGCGATGCGGTCGCCGAAGTCCTTGTAGAGCTTGAGCAGGTCCATACCGGCTTTCACCTCGATGACTTGCAGGCAGTCAATGCCGGCCTCGATCATCCCCGGCAGCAGCGGCTCAACGTAGCCGCACGAGTGCATCACCACGGGCTTGCCGTGCGCTTTGGCGTAACCAAAGCTCAACGCGTGGGCTGGCTGCACGATCCGCCGGTACATGCGCGGCGACATAAAGGGATGCTGCTTGAAGCCCATATCCTCGTAGTACCAGATGCCATCAGGCCAACCCTCCTCGGCGAAGAGAATTTCCTGCAAATCCACGGTGAGCTGCGCGTAGGTCAGCGCCATATCCAGCACCCAGTCAGGATCAAGCGCCATGCCTTCCAGCATATAGACGTGGCCGACGACGTCTTTCATAATCTCGAAGACGTTGACGCCACTCCACATAAAGAACCGCCCGGCCTGCCGCGCGCGTTCCTTGCCCTCGCGGTACGCCTCGAAGTTGATGCGCCGCCGGTCTGGCGTCAGCTTGGGCTTGATGGAGTCCTCCCACCCCGCGCGGTCCTTGATGGTGAAGTCCACGTGCTCCGGCGTGGCGTCGTGCAGCTTGTGCCGCCGCAGAATCGCGCCGTTGCCGTCCTTCGTGAGCACCGTCTCTTCGGTCTCCTCGAGGATTTCCGGCTCGAAATCCAGGTCGGCGACGACGTTGAAGGTCCAGCAGGTCTCCATGTCGAAGCCAAAATGATCCGCCAGGTTCTCATCAGGCCGGATGTGCCCCTGTTCTGTCCACACCTTCTGCGTGTCAGACCAGAAGTGCTCAAACAAGCCGATGCGATCCACGGGTTTGCGTTGCAAAATGTTGCCGATACGTTCAATGCCTGTCAATGTCATGATCATTCTCCTATGCCGGATGTGTTCGCTAGACGTCTGGACGTTGAAATGCATGATACACGAAAAAGCACATCCGGCGACTCAACACACAGTTCTTCGTGGATTGCGCTGTAGTATTTTGGGGAGTACAATCGCCAAGAAAGGAGATAGTCCATGACATTGACACCGAGTGGAGCACTTTTGCAGCGCCACGCCGATTGGTGGCAGCGCAAAGCGACGCTGGGGACGCGAATCCAGGGCGCGCCGTTGGACGACCTGCGGCTGCCGCTGGCGGACGGCGCGACCGCGGATCACGCCATTGACCTCACGCCGGAGAAGCTAAACGTGGATCGCCTGGTCGGCGAGACGCGCGAATCCGGTCCGCTGGAGACATTCAGCAACTTAATCGCTACCGCGGCCCCTTACACGCGCGTCCCCGGGCTAGAGGCGATCCTCGGCGCGCCGATTCGCGCGACGATCCAGGGAGGCAGTATGCGCGCGCACGCCTTCGTGGGCGAAAGGCCGCTGACCGAAGCCGAAGTGCGGCGATTATTGAACGAATTCCCATCCGGCGGTTTATGTATCAGCGCGCGCGCGGCAGCATGGTGAAAGGTTTACTCTCAACACGCCACCATCGTACTCAGCACACATTCGCTCTGCCTGTAACTAGGTCGCGGAACCTGCAAAATTTCGACGAGGGACAAGATGAAACGCCGTATGCGCGCTTCGATACCCTCCGCGCGACCCCGCGCGAATTTTTCTTCCGCGACATAGTAGCCGCGTCTCGTCTTCAAAGCATCTTCATAGTGAAACTTCTGCGTCTCACGAATGACATCCAGGTTATTTTCGAACATCGTACACGCTCCTGTGTTTTATCATATTTACAAGATAATTATATAACAAATTGTCAAAAAATGCAAGTCCCTGACACTCTCTCTCATTTCGTATTATTTCAATAAGAGGGGAGCAATGGGGGTTTGGGGCGGGCTACACCCGCCCCAAACCCCCACCCCTAGATTTCCCAATTTCCAGGAGGCTTATCATGAAGATCACCAACATTGAATGTTATCCCGTTTGGGCGGGACACCGGAATTTCCTGTTCGTCGTCGTGGACACCGACGCAGGCATCTACGGCGTGGGCGAGACGGGGATCACCGGGCGCGAGTTAGCCGTCATCGGGGCCGTTGAGCACTTCAAGGATATTCTCGTCGGACAGGACCCGTCCCGCAGCGAGCACATCTGGCAGGTGCTCTTTCGAAGCGGCTTCTTCCCGGCGCAGCGCATCCTCACGGCGGCGATGTCAGCCATTGACATCGCGCTGTGGGACATCAAGGGCAAGGCGCTCGGGGTGCCGGTTTACGAACTGCTCGGTGGTCTGGTGCGCGATAAGGTCGTGTGCTACCCGCACAATCGCGGCCACGCGACGGAAGTGGCGCCGCTGGTGGAATCTTGCCTGGAGACGAAGGCCGAAGGCTGGAAGTTCGTGCGCTTCGGGACGCCGCAGGACGGCGACATCCTGGAGCCGCGCCAAGCCACGCGGATCGCCATCAAGCAGATGCAGGCCGTGCGCGAAGCCGTCGGCGATGACATCGAGATTTGCTTCGACGTGCATACGCGGCTGGATTTGCCGGAGGCCGTCTGGCTGTGCCAGGAGGTGGAACCGCTGCGCCCGTTTTTCATCGAAGACCCGCTGCGCTGCGAGAACCCCGACTCGTTCAAGACGCTGCGCCCGCGCACGACTTGTCCACTGGCGGCGGGCGAGCAGTTCAGCTCCAAGTGGGAATTCCGCCAATTGATCGAGGAAGAGTGGATTGACTACGCCCGCGTGGATTTATGCATCGTCGGCGGATTCACGGAGGCGAAGAAAATCGCCGGGTGGTGCGAGACGCACTACATCAAGATGGCGGTCCACAATCCGCTCGGCCCGGTGTCTTCGGCGGCGTGCCTCCACTTCAACCTGGCGACGTCGAACTTCGGCGTGCAGGAGCAGCCGAGCAAGCCCGGTACGATGCTCACCGACGTCGTCATCGGGCAGGCGGAGTGGGAAGACGGGTACATCCTGGCCCCACACAAGCCCGGCCTGGGCGTCGAATTCGACCGCGAGGCCGCGCAGGCGCACCCGTTCCAGAAGACGGAATTACCGCATCTGCGGCGACTCGACGGATCATTCACGAACTGGTAGCCGTGGGGGGCGCGGGAGCAAAGCTATCGGGGTAAAAGACGGTGCTTCTCCACCGCACATGAAAATTTTAACCGCGGATCACGCGAATGTCTGCATTCGCAGAATCTTCACTGATTTTTATGATTCGCGTAGATTATGTACTGGGCAGAAGCATATTGCAATTTTGGTACACGGATGAACACGGAAAACACGGATTTCTTTCCCTAAAAATCCGTAGAATCCGTGAAATCCGTGTACGATTCTTCGATTCGTGAT
>DAOUAQ010000077.1:0-24980 GCA_034433375.1 Anaerolineae bacterium
GGCGGCGCATCATCGACACCAACCTGCCCACGCCGGATGACTTCCGCACACCGGACGTCGCGCCGCCGGTCGAGGACGGGCGGTATACGGTGATGCCGCGGTCGGTGGTGGTGTTGGCGGGATTTGCTTGACGTGTGATGTGTCGTCGCTTATACTTGGGGTGGAGGTTGTGAAATGGAAACAAAATTCACCATGCCTATGGTTCAAGTCGAGTTACCCGCCGTTTTGCTCAAACGGGCGGACTTGCAAACCGTCAGTAGTGCTCGAGAACTGATTACTTTTCTGTTAGAAAAGTATGCGCAAGAGTTGGAACAATCACGATGGCGACAAGCTTACGCTGCCTACTACGCGGCGCGCGCGCCTGAAGAAGAGGCTGAGGAACTGGCGTTGTTGGCCGATTTCCCTGTTGCCGATGTTGCGATCTTCGAAAGCGCTTACGGAACAGATTCGGGCTATGGATAGACAGCGATTGGCGACAAAAATCGGTGCGTTGTCGCCTCGGTTTATGTGATTGTTGGAGCAGGCTATCCGCAATTCTTTGGAAATGTAGAGCTGTTATAGTGAATCGAATGGAGGTGGAATGATGCTCGACGAAGAAGTGCTACAGCAAGCTGTAGAACGCATCGTTGCTGTTGCACAGCCTAGCCGCGTCATTCTCTTTGGTTCTGATGGGCGCGGGGATGCCGACAGTGATTCTGACGTAGACCTAATAGTGATCAAGCCGCAGATTGATTATGAATATCAGGAAATCGTTCGTTTACGCCAGGCTGTGGGCAATCTTGGTGTTGGGGTGGATGTGTTTGTCTATTCGGAAGCGAAAGTAAGGGAACGTAAAGACTGGTGTACAAGTCCCATTTACTGGGCGTTACGGGAAGGGAGAACGCTCTATGCCGCCTCATAATCCTCAACCGCTGATACCAGAAGCACAGGCGCTTATGCAGGTAGCGGAACAAGATCGGTAACTATATACACTTCCGGTGGCTTGGTGATCACTATCCAGGCGGGATATGACAAATCACAGTAGCGACACAGACCTTCAACTCCGTATCTTTCCTCGGCAGGATACTGGCTATCCGGTCGAATTCACCCTGGACCGCCACCAGGTCTTCCCGCGCGGCTATCTCGCGGCGGATGTGGCGGACTGGACTCCCAGCGGCGATTTGCAGGCTGATGGACAGGCGCTCCGCGACAAGCTGCTGGCCGATCAGCGGTTGCGCGAAGCGTGGATCGAAGCCCGTGGGCAAGCGCCGCAGCGCCGCATCCGCCTGTGGATTGACGTGGACGCGCCCGAACTGCACGCGCTGCCGTGGGAACTCCTGCAAGACGAAGGGGTGATGCTCTCCGCCAACGCCGCCACGCCGTTCACGCGCTTCCTGCCGGTCAAACTGCCGTGGCGCGGCGCGATTACCGGGAACGTGATCCGCGTGTTGGCGGCGATTTCCAATCCGGCGGACATCGCGTCCGAACACGGCTTGCCCTCCCTCGATGTGACACAGGAACGCGCGGCTCTGGAAAAAGTCGCCGAGGGGACGCCGGCCACTTACACGCTCAATGTCACCTTCCTCGACCCGCCCATCACCCTGGAACGCCTGGAAGCGGCGCTGCGCGACGGCTACCACGTGCTGCATTACGTCGGGCACGGCGCGTACAACGCCCGTCGCCGGCAAGCCGCGCTCTATCTGCAGGACGACGCCGGCAACACGCAGATCGTGGGCGACGATGCGTTGGTCACGCTGCTCGCCCGGCAGGACGTGCGCCCGCAGCTTGTCTTCCTGGCGGCGTGCCAAAGCGCGGTGCGCGCTACCGCCGACGCCTTCCTCGGCCTGGGACCGAAGCTCATCGGCGTGGGCGTCCCGGCGGTGGTGGCGATGCAGGACTTCGTAACCCTCGAATCGGCGCGCAAGCTCAACACCGAATTCTACCAGCAGTTGCTCAAGCACGGGCAAGTAGATCGCGCTATCAACGCAGCGCGCAGCACGCTGTTGACCGCCGGACGCCCGGATGCGGCTGTCCCCGTTCTGCTTACCCGCCTGGAATCCTGCCAACTGTGGAGCGGCGAAGCCGACGCGCGCGGCGAGATGCTCGGCGACCGCAATCCGCGCATCTTCTGGAGCGGCCTGGTCAAATACATCCAGACGGGCAAGTGTACGCCGATTATCGGGCCGCGCGCGCGCATCCAATGGCTGCCCGATCCCACGGCTATGGCCCGCGCTTGGGCTACCGAGTACGGCTACCCCTTTTCAGACACAGCCAATCCGTGCAGCCTGGCGCAATATATGGCGATCAGCCAGGGCGAGGATTTCCCCCGCTACGAATTGCTTGAGGCTATCCAGAAGGCGTTCGAGAGCAAGGTGCCCGCGCCGCTGCGCGAAGGTCTGCGCTATCGTGACTTAACCGAATTGGTGCGGGCGGTGGGCTGGCAAGCGCTGGCAGCCGATAGTCCCAACGACATCCACAAAGTCCTGGCGGACCTGAACTTGCCACTCTACCTGACGACCAACGTGGATAACTTCATGACGGCGGCCCTCGCGGCGCAGGGCAAACAGCCCGTGCGCGAAATCTGCCGCTGGAATGACGACCTGGAAGGCTTGCCCTCCATCTTCGACACGGACCCCAACTACACGCCGACCCCGGAGCGACCGCTGGTCTACCATCTGTTTGGCAACGAGGAAGAAGTCGCCTCCATCGTGCTGACCGAAGACGCGCACTTCGCGTTTATGGTCAACATCGCCGCGAATATGCAGCGCATCCACCCCTGCATCTGGGCGGCGCTGGCGAATAGCTCGCTGATGTTCCTGGGCTTCCGGCTGAACGACTGGGGCTTCCGGGTGCTGATGCGCGGGTTGATCGCGCCGATGCAGCAGCGCCGCAAATTCAAACACGTCGGCGTTCAGCTTGAGCCGGACGACGTGAGCGAAGAGAACCTGTCCACTGTCCACGATTTTCTGCGGGATTACTTCCAGGGCAACGAACTCAACGTGTACGCGGGATCACCGCAGCAATTCATCGCGGAACTGCGCGAATACTGGGAGGCCGCTACCCGATGAAAAACAACCCCTATGTCGGCCCGCGCCCTTACGAACGCGGCGCCGAACACAAGCTCTACGGGCGCAACCGCGAAGCGCGTGACCTGCTCGCATTGTTGCTCGCGGAGCGCGTGGTGCTCTTTTACGCCAAGTCCGGCGCGGGAAAAACCTCGTTGCTGAACGCGCAGGTCATCCCGGCATTGGAAAAGGAAGGCGTCCGCGTGTTGCCCGTCGCGCGGGTGAGCAGCGATGTGCCGCCCGGTATGGCGCAAGATACGGTGGGAAACGTGTTCGTCTTCAGTGTGTTGATGGCGTTAGCCGGCGCCAACGCCTCGCCCGCGCAACTTCGCACCGCTACGCTCGCCACGATCCTGCAGGCGCTCTATCAGCGTCCCGACAACGACAGTGAAGGCGATGTGCCATTCTTGCTCATCGTGGATCAGTTCGAGGAGCTGTTCACCACGCACCGCGACCGCTGGCAAGACGCCGAGGGTTTCTTCGTCCAGGTGCGCGAGGCGTTGGAGGCGCTGCCCGGTATGGGCGTCCTCTTTGCCATGCGCGAGGATTATCTGGCGGAACTCGATCCCTACGCGGCGCTGCTCCCCAAACGCTTGCGCGCGCGCTTCCGCATGGAATTGCTCGGCCCGGAGGGCGCGCTGGAGGCGATTGCGCGACCCGCGCTGGATCAGGACATCCGCTTTGACGAGGGCGTGGCCGAGCGCATGGTGGATGATCTCCGCCGCATTCGCGTGCAACAGCGCGCGCCGGGTAGCGCAGAAGAGGCCACCACGATTGGCCCGTTTGTCGAACCGGTGCAGTTGCAGGTCGTGTGCAGCCGCCTGTGGGAGAATCTGCCGGAACAGGAAGACCATAGCATCCAGTGGGCCGAAGTCGAAGAGCACGGGCGCATTGACCAGGCGTTGATTGACTTCTACCGCAGCGCGTTGGATGCGGCGCAGCAACAAACCGGCGTTAGCCAGAAGCAGGTGCGGCGCTGGTTCGGCAACGAGCTGATCACGCCGATGCAGACGCGCGGCCTGGTGCTGCGCGGCCCGGAGACCACCGGCACGCTGCCCAATCCCGCCGTGGACGTGCTCAGCCGCCATTACATCATCCGCTCGGAAGTGCGGGCGGGCGCGCGTTGGTATGAGCTATCCCACGACCGGTTGATTGCGCCGATCCTCAGCTCCAATCAAGGGTGGGAGGCCAAACGTTCGACGCCGCTGCGCATCACGGCCAAAAGCTGGCAGACGACGAAGGAAGCCGGTCTGCTTTTCCAGGGTGCGGCGTTGGACGAGGCCGCGCGTTGGGTGGAGGAGCATCCCCACGACGCCGAACCCTACGAACGCGAATTCCTCACCGCCAGTCGCCAGGCGCAGCAAGCGCAGCGGCGGCGGCGGAACGTGCAAATCATCATGGCGACGCTTGGCGTGATCATCCTGGCGCTGATCACGTTCCTGGCCTGGGACGCCGAACGGAGTCGCTTGCTTGCCGATTCGCAGGAAGCAGCGGCGGAAGCGTTGTTGTACTACTACCAGTCCGCCGATCAAACCAGCAGCATCATTGCCGCGCGCGAGGGCGTGCTGATAGGCGATCCCGACTACCGTGATGCGGACACGCCTTTCTGGCGCCCTCTCTTTGGGCGGATTGATACCTGGCAGGCGCAGAGCGCGCTACGGCAAGCGATTGTGGATTTCTACCCCATGCAGACGATTGAGGGGCTGCCGGAAAATCCATACAGCGTTCTCTACAGCGCCGATGGTCGTTTCCTCTACGCGGCCCTGGCCGATAAGCACATTCGGGTGTGGGCGCAGGAAGACGAGCAGTTCCGCGAGGTTGCTGTTTACCAGAGAAATGGCGCAACCTATTCGCTTGCGCTCAACCCCGATGGACGCATCCTGGCCGCAGGGGGTTATAATAGCGCCGACAAAGTTGGTAGTGTGGGCTTGTTGGATGTGAGCAGCGGTCGCTGGCTGGACTGGCTCGTCGTCCCGACTCCTTCAGGCGTATTCGACGATATTTATGCCGTCGCTTTTAGCGCGGATGGTTACTACCTGGCGGCCGGCGGTGATTACGATACCATACTCGGCGATTATACCGGCGGTATGGCAGATGGCATCGTGCGCGTGTGGCAACTGGCGACGCGCGGCGACACGGTGCAGGCCACCGCCGTGATCACGTTCACCGAGCCGTCCGCGCGGGTGCGCAGCGTCGCCTTCGATCCCCGGCCCCCGCGCAACGTCGCGCGCACCATCTACGAACCGTATTATCTGGCGGCGGGGTCGTTTGACGGTACGGTGCGTATCTGGGCGCTGACCCCCGATGCGCCTGGCAGCATGTCCGCAAACCTGGTGTTCACGCTGCGCGACCATACCGGCGCGGTGAACGCCGTCGCCTACAGCCCCGCCGAGAACATCTTCGCATCTGCCTCGGACGACAAGACGATCCGCATCTGGAATCCGCGCACCGGTCAGGCGCTACTTACCTTGACCGGGCACTCGTCTGAGGTAACGAGTATCGCCTTTAGCGCCGATGGACGCTATCTTATCTCCGGCTCGCGTGATTTGACCGTGCGGGTGTGGGATGTGATGGCGCGCAATCCCAATGCCTTGCTCACGCTGCTCTCCGGCCCCCGGAATCTGGTCAATGCGGTAGCCTTCAGCCCGGATAATCGTTTCCTGGTCGCCGGGACTGGAGACTACTCGCTGCATATCTGGAATCAGGGTCTCGTCGCCCGCCAGCGACTGACCACACTCAGCGGACACCAGGCGCGCGTGCGGGGTGTGGCGTACAGTCCCGACGGCTTGCACCTGGCCTCCGGCGATGGCGATGGTCGCGTGCGCATCTGGGATGTGCGGACCGGCGAGACGGTGCGCGAGTTGGGGCCAACCGGTGGGGTAATCTGGAACCTCGCCTACAGCCCGGATGGGCAATATCTGGTCACGTGTACGGCAGATACCAACGCCTACGTCTGGAATCAGACCTCGTCTACGCCCATCGCCGTGTTGCGTGAGCATACCAGAAATGTGTTTGCCGCCGGGTTTAGCGGCGATGGGCGCTATCTTGTCACCGGCAGCGACGATCACAGGGGTATCCTCTGGAACACAGCTACGTGGGATGCGGCGGCCGAATTGGTTATTCCGGGGCGGCGCTATCCCGGGTATGTCAGAAGTGTGGCTTACAGCCCTGATGGGCGCTGGATTGCCACCGGTTATTCGTCCTCAGCCTATGGCGCCAGTATTGTGCTGTGGCGCGTTGATCCACCTGTGACAGGGACTTCCATACAGGTGACGCCGGTTGTCACGTTTACCGAGCACTCGGGGAACTACGTGGTGGGTTTGGCATTCAGCCCGGATAGTCGCTTTTTGGCCTCCGCCGCATGGGATGGCACAAGCCGCATTTGGAGCACCGAGACGTTGACGACGGTTTTGAAAACGCCGCTACATCATCCAAACGATGTCAATGTGTACAGCGTGGCGTTCGACCCCAACTACGCTGACGGGAACGGCTACCTGGCAACCGGCGCGCGGGATGGGCGCGTGCGGCTCTGGGAGCTGGCGAACTTCCCCAAACAAGAACCTGTCCTCGTCGCCGAGTTGAGTGGGCACACCGATCTGGTGTGGAGCGTCTCTTTCAGTCCAGATGGCAAACATCTGGCGAGCGGCTCGTGGGATCGCACCATTCGCCGCTACCTGGTTTCCTTCGATGATGTGTGGGCTTTAGCGAGAGACTACATCTCCGGCGTCCCTGAAGCGCAGAGTATGACGGTGGAGGAACAACCATGAGTGAATCCAGTCTGGTTTTCAACGGCATCAAACCTGATGGCAGCTACGCTCTCCCCCCGCAGACGACCAAAGAACTGGCAGACCGCGTGCTGGCGGCGCGGAGCCGCGCGGACAAACTGTCGGAGCAACTTGAGCGCGCTGTGAAAAACACCGACAAAATATCGGACATTGTGAACTTCCTTGTCCAGCACAGCTTGACGCTTCTCGACGGCGAGCCAATCTCGCGTGACATGTGGCTGACGGCGCTGGCGCGCCATTTGCTGACGACGATTTTGGGCGAGGCCGCCGCCGGCGCGGGCAACGTGCAGGAGTTGGCGCGTAAATTACAAGAAGAGCCGCAAAAAAAGGTAGCGCTGATCGTCAAAGTATTTTTGAAGCCGGCAACCTCCACTCAGGAGCTAAAGGATTTGCTCTTGCCTCAGAAAACGGATGATGCCGCCAATTTCAAAGAAAGTTTGAAGCAGCGTATTCAGCACCTGGGCGGCATCATCATTAAGGATTTGTTGTCCCCTGCGCAAGCTGTGGCTTTGGAGGCGCAGCCGGCCTTGCGCCTTGCCTGGCTCGCCGAATTGTGCCGGCAACTTCGAGAGTTTCCGCTTGAGTCGCTTAAGGCACTGACGGAGAACCGTGGTATCGTCACCACGCCCCTGCGCCAGTTGGTAACTGAACTGCAAACCTTGCCGGATACCGGCAGCCCCTGGCTCACGCAGCTTATCCACGATCTTGATCCGGTGCATCGGTTGGGAAAGTACGCCGCGTGGCCCACGCTGATTGATATTCTCGAACGCGACTTAACGCCGGCTTTAGCGGACGCGACTATCTCCATCGCGTGGGGGCCGCTGCTCGCTGCATTGCAGAAGTGGTTAAATGTCCTCTCGAATTTTGTCGGGACCCTGGGCGTTGTGCCGTGGGTCAACCCGTTAAAGCTGAGTGAGGCCGGTTGGGGCATCATCTTCCCGCAGACAATGCCGCAGGAGCGCGTGGAGGCCATCCGGACGGCGCTTGCTCCTTTGCTCGCGTTGCGGGAACAACAGGCCGGTTCGTTGTACAAAGTCTACACCGGTAAAGCCGGCTACTTGCCCGGCGAGGACGCGCGCGCGTTCCTGCGCCGTTATCACACCGATCCATCGCAGCCGGCGAATCCGCCGGAAACCGGTATGCCCTATTATCTGCTGCTCGTCGGCAGCCCGGAGGAGATTCCCTTTGAATTTCAGTATAGCCTGGAAGTGCAATATGCCGTTGGGCGCATTGATTTCGACGACATCGCCGGCTATCACACCTATGCCCGCAGCGTTGTGGCGGCGGAGCAGGAGGATTTTCGCCTCGCGCCGGAGGCGACTTTCTTCGCTGTCTCACATCCTGGGGATGAGGCTACGCAGCTCAGCGCCAAACATCTGATTACCCCGGTCTCTGAGCGCCTCAAAAAACGATTGGATGCGGCCCAATCACAGGCTGCCCAAGACGCCAGACCGCCAGATTGGCAGATTACCGTTATTCCGCCAGAACAAGCCACGCGCGCAAACTTGCTGACGACGCTGACGCGCGAGAAAGCGCCGGCGGTGTTCTTTACCGCCAGCCACGGGATGCAGTTCGATTCCGGCGACCCGGTCTTGCAGCGGGCCAATCAGGGCGCCATCGTCTGCGCCGATTGGCGCGGCCCTGCCGAAAAGCAAGTTTTGCCGGAGTATTATCTCTCCGGCGACGTGCTGGCGGCGCAAGATGACGCGAACCTGTTGGGTACCATCGCCTTCCTGTTCGCCTGTTACGGGGCCGGCACGCCGAAAATTGATGATTATTACCGCCAGGACTTTATGGATAAGGGCGAGGTCATCGCCGAGCAACCCTTCATTGCGGCGCTGCCCAAAGCGATGTTGAGCCTGTCCAAAGGCGGCGCGCTGGCAGTCGTCGGACACGTCGAGCGCGTGTGGAGCCTTTCGTACCTGGGGCCGGAACAGCGCGTGGGCCTGGGCGAAGCGCGGCGGGACGAGCATCTGGCCGTCTTCGAGGCTATGCTACATCGTCTGCTGCAAGGCCATCCGCTCGGCGAGGTGATGGATTATTTCGGCGCGCGCTACGCGGCGCTCTCCACGGAGTTGACGGCGGCGTTCGACGCTTTCACCGACCCGGACGAATATCAACTGGCGGAACTGTGGACCGCCAACCATGACGCGCGCGGCTACATCGTCATCGGCGACCCGGCGGTGCGGCTGAAAGTTGCCAAGACCCCCGCAGAGGCCACGCCGCGCAAAGACCTGGACTGACGACTACAAGACGAACGACGTTTTTTCCGAAAGGAGTGGGATGACTGAAACCGAAGAGAAACTACCTGCCGAACTGTTGAAAGAAATCTACGTCAACGGCGTAGATGGAACCACGGGGCATTACAGTCTGCCGCCGATGTCCAGTGAACTGTGGGCCTCAACGATCAAAGGCGAGGCTGGTCCGACGAACATGACCGACTTGAAAGCCAAGCAGGGTCCGGCCCGCGCTTATCCCCTTCCTTCTAGCGTGAAAGACAACAAGGACCTGGCGAAGACCGGGTGGGCCGTCGTCTTCCCTGCCGCGATGGACGACAAGCGCCGTGAGGCCATCAAAGAGGCGCTCAGTCCTATGTTGCAGCGTCGCCAGGAGAAAGCCGGGGACCTCTACCGGGTCTTTGAGGGGGAAACCGGTTATCGTATTCGCGGGGAAAACGACCGACCTGAAAGTACGCGTGACTTCTTTAAGCGCCAGGTCCCTGAAATCAAGCCTGGAATGCCGAAACTCGCGCAAATGCCCTACTACGTGCTGCTGGTCGGGAGTCCAGAGGAGATCACCTACGAATTTCAGTACCAACTCGATGTGATGCGCGGCGTGGGGCGGCTGGACTTCGGCAACGACCTGGAAGCGTATGCCCGCTATGCGCAAAACGTCATCGCCGCAGAGACGGGCGCGGTGCAACTGCCGCGTCGCGGGACTTTTTTCAGCGTGCGAAATCCGGGTGATGATGCGACCTTGATCAGCGACCGCTATTTGGTGCGTCCGCTATTGAGCAATTTGCAGCAACCTGACGATGAACTCCCCTTGCAGTTCGGCTGGAATCTTGACCTGACCGCGTCGGGAGCGCGGACTGAACTGGAGCGCCTGTTGAGCGGCGGCAGCCAGACGCCAGCTTTGTTGTTCACGGCCAGCCACGGCATGGTTTTCCCGCCTGATGACCCGCAGCGGCAGTTGCGGGAGCAAGGCGCGTTGCTATGCCAGCAGTGGGTGAAGGATATGCCGGTATCCCGCGACGATTATTTCGCGGCGGAAGACCTGGGCAACGCGAATCTCCTGGGACTGGTTGCCTTTTTCTTTGCCTGTTTTGGCGCCGGAACGCCCAAATACGATTATTTCAACCATCCGCAAGCGAAAACGCGCAACCAGATTGCGCCTTATGGCTTCACCAGCGCATTGCCGAAGCGGATGCTGCGTCAGGGCGCGTTGACCGTGCTCGGTCATGTAGACCGGGCGTGGGGTCATTCGTTTATCTCGGCGGGGAGCAACGTCGCCAACGAGGCATTTGTGGCAGCGCTGCGTCACTTGCTCAACGGCGACCCCGTGGGTTTTGCGACCGATCCGGGCTTTAATCTCAAGTACGCTGATTATGCTGTCGTGTTGAACGATAATCTGAAGCAATTGCATGATGATCCGACCTCTATCCGCGATGAGGATCTCGTCGCATTGTGGACAGCGCACAACGACACGCGAAGTTACGTCGTGTTGGGCGATCCTGCCGTGAGTATTCCCTTCACCAAAGATGATGGCGCTGCTGTCGAACGCGCGGCTACTCCCGCAGCATTGCCGCCGGTCATCGTGGACAAGCTATCCGCGCTGCAGGCTACCATCGGCCCGGAGCCAACCGCCGCTTATACTGCTCCCCCTGTAGCCACGTCGGGCGGCGACATCAAAGTGGACGAGGCGCACAAAGCGTTGGTGAACCAGGATTTTGCCATCCAGGCCAATGAAATCATGCAATCGCTGAAAGGATTTGTCAGCAAGGTGGCTGATGCCATCAACAATGTGACGCAGGACATCTTGACGCTGGAAGTGCGCACCTACACCACGGACAATGTGCAGGGCATCACCCCCAACAATTCGGGCGACGCCGACTTGCGCGCATTAACGCTCGTTGACTTCGACGGCGATGTGCGCAACTACATCCCCACCTCGACCACCGGTGTGGATGAGGAGCTGTGGCAGATCCACCGCGAGATGGTGCGCGAGGCGCAAATCAACCGCACGCAGTTTGTGAGCGCGATGGCAAAAATGGCGAGCGACCTGCTCGACACGATTAAACTCAAGTGATTTCGGCCAACCCTGCGAAGGTTTCCGAACCTTCGCAGGGTTTTGCCGGTTTTCAGGAGTACAATGGCTGACTATCGGTTCACCTTTTCCGGCTTTGCCGCCGCCGCAGGCGCGGATCCCTTCGGCGTGTGGGAAGCGTCTGATGCGCAAGTGGCCGGCGCGGCGGGGTTGACGTGGCGCGCGGAATTGCCGGATGCGCCCTCCGGCCTTGACGCTATCCACGCCCGCGCCCAGACTCTACAGCGCGGCGACGAATATCTGACGCGCGCCGACGCCGAGCTGCGCGCGACGTTGGCGAGCGTTTCGGCGACCGCCGAAACAGCCGCCTATGCGTTTGCCATCCCCGCGGCGGAGAACTTCCATCCCCAAAAACAGGCGTTGCGCGACACGTTGAGCGGTTTTGCCACGCTCGAAGCGCCGCAATTGGCCGGCGCGGTGGCTTTTGGCGCAGTGGAAGTGTTTCCCGAAGAAAAGGAACGCAAGGGTTTCCAGGATGCCTATCGCCGTTGGTTGGCCTTTGTGGAACAGGTCAAACAGTTGACATCCTTCTCCGCGAACGCCGAAACGGTCATTGGCGGAGAATGTATCGGGCTGACGCGCGTGGACTGGAACGGGGACTTTGAGACGTTTTGGATGCCCGGTTTAACGGCGAGTGCGCGCGAGGCCCATCGTCAAAATGTGAATCTGGTCTTGGCTTCGCGGATCGCGTTGTTGCGGGTCGCTTCAGTCGTCGCAACCGGCGCGGGCGGACTAATCGTCAAAGCGATCGCCTTGCCGCCGGGCGCGCAAGTGTTGCTATTCCCGGCCGCCGCGCGTTTTATTTTCGATGTGATGGACGCTTTCCGCGAGTGGGAAGCCACGCAGGCGTAGGGAACAAGAGGCAGGAGGCAGGAGGCAAGAGGCAGGAGGCAAGAGGCACAGGACATGATTTGCGCCCCCCACTTGCTTATTCCTGATTTCTCATTTCTCATTCTTACGGAGGTTAAACGATGCCAGGAGATAATGCTTCTACAGACAAGCCCAAAGATTTGAAGGCTTCGGTGCAGCGCTTCGCCAGTGAGCTGGCGAACAAGGTCGAGAGTTTCATCACCGACATTTCCGAACTTGAGGTGCGCACCTACACCATCACGGAAGGCCAATTCGCGGCGGTGTTGGACGATCCTAACAAGAAGAACGATAAAACGCTGTCGGGCGCGGGGGCGCAGTTGCGCGCCTACACGCGGATCGCCTTCGACAGCGACACCATCGTTTGCTTGCCGGTCAACACCAGCGGGCAGATTGACGGGGCCGTGTGGGATATGCACCAGGCGGCAGTGACCCAGGCGCTACAAAACCGCGCGACGATGCTCCGCACGATGGGCGACGCGGCGGCTTCGGCGCTTGACGCTTTGAAGAAGAGCTAACTCGCATCTATGCCCGACAAAGACCTGCGGCAAGCGGTTGCGACGTTCGTGGAGCAGTTGAAGGGCCGCGTGCAACCGCTGATTGACGACGTGACGGCGTTGGAGGTCAGCACCTACGGGGTAGACGCGCCACAGCTTGAGAACGTCGCCGCAACTGAGGATGTCGCGGCGTTGGCGCAGCGACAGGGCTACACGCGCGTCACCTTTCAGTGTGATCTGAGCGGCTGCACGCAAACCGGACGCACGGACGACGTGGATACGCTCGTGCGTCCGATGCACAGCGCGACGGTCGAACAGGCGCTTGCCGGACGCGAAAAGCTACTCACCGTGGGATTGGGGGCGCTGGAGAGTTTGGGCGTCAACCGGCCAGGTTAGGCGCGTGAAGGCGATTGCCCTTCGCGCCTATGTGACCGTTAGTCCCTCAACGGTGATCCCGCCATTGTGACAGAAGACGAAAAGCCGGTCGCCGCATAGTTCTGGACAGCGATTGACCATGCAGCGCCGTCCGTCAACGCATACGTCAATGATGTCATCGTGCAAGGCTACGTGGAGATTGAAAGGCCGGTCAAGCCCCGCAACGTTTTCAATAGCTGAGTCGAAAAGTTCAACCTTGCGTTCGTGCGGGGAGAAGCGCAGGTCGTAGCCGCTCTCAAACCGGCCGGCGCCCCGCACCCGCAAACCAAACGTCCCCACGCCGGTATCGGGTATGATGCGGGCCGTCAATTGCGCGCAAAGCGGCACAGAAGCCAACGCCGCGACCGCCAGCCCTTCATCCGCCGCCAGATGGAACCGCTCCGGTTCACCCGCGACGCCGGTTGTCAGCGGCGTCAGGGTGAGCGCGAGCGGCGCAGCGCCGGCAGGTAGCATTTCGGGCACAAAGCGCGTGCCAAGTGCGCCGTCTTCGTGTTGCACCAACTCGCGGAAGAGCGTGTGCCCGCCCCACTGAACATGCCCCGCGTCGCGGTTGTTTTCTCGCGTTCCGAGCCACGCCGCGCCGATGCGCCGGTTCCCGGTGAACGGCGCGGTCTTCAGCACCCGCGATAACGGCGCGTCGAGAATGTCCGCCGCCGGTCGCACCCACGGACCAAACGGCGCGCGCGCCATCCGGTAGCGCGTCACCAGACCGTTGCTGAAGAGCACATAATACCACCCATTCCAGAAGAAATAGTCCGCGCACTCCGGCGCGCCGGGATAGCCGGGGATGAGAAACGGTTCCTGACTTTCCCAGTGGATCAGGTCAGACGAGGTCAGGTGAGCCAGACAGCCGCTGAGTGTGGGGAGAGCGTAGTCATCGCGCCACGCTGTAACCAGCATGTGAAACTGCCCGGTCTGCTCGTCTCGGAAAACGAAAGGGTCGCGGTAGTGATAGGGATTGTAGCCGTCTGGCGGCGAAGCCAGCGGATTGGGCCGGGTTTTGGTGAAGTGGATGCCGTCCGCGCTGGTCGCCAGGCTGAGATGCTGCGTCTGGTCGCGGCGACGGGTGGCGTAGAAGCCGTAGTACGTCCCGTCGTGGAAAAACGTGGAACCGGTGCAGATCGAGCCTTCCCCATCCTCGGTGATGCCAATCGCCAGCGGATGATGCGTCCAGTGGATCAAATCCGGCGAACTGGCGTGCGCCCATTGGTGCCCGCCCAAGCCCCCCAACGCGCTGTGATGCTCCTCATCCAGCAGATAGTACAGATGAAAAACGCCGTCGTGAAAGAACGGCATACAATCCCCCACAAACTGGTCGGCGCGTTCTGGTTTGAAGTAGTGCATTTTAGAGGTCCAACGCCTTGAGATCGGCGGCCATGTGAGTCCCCAAACGCTCCCACGCGGCGAGGATCGCGTCGTAGAAGGGGAAGTCGTCGCTGTTGGCAAAGCCGCCGTACGCCTCCTGCCAGGCGATGACGCGCCGCGCGCCTTCCGCGAAGGGGATCGTGTAGGCGAAGCCTAAATCTGCGCGGGCGGCGGCGTTGTCGAAGACGTTGTTGAAGTGGAAGTTCTCCACGCACCACTCCGCCGTCTTGGGCGCGACTGCGCCGAGCAGGTCGGTGGGGATATGCACCAGCGTCGGGGTCGGCGCGCCCAACGCCTCGGCGACGATGCGATGATAGGCGTCCCACGTCAACCACTCCTCGCCGGTCGCATGGTAGCTCTGGCCGAACGCCGCCGGATTGCCGAGCGCGCCGACGAACGCCCGCGCCACGTCGTCGCGGTGGCAGGCGGCCCAGAATGATGTGCCGTCGCCGGGGACGATGACCGGTTTGCCCTTCCGCAGCCGGTCGAGGAAGTAGCTGTTCCAGCCGAGCGGGTGCAGCAGCGCGCCGCCTTCGCCGTAAGTCCACGCCGGACGGATGGTGGTGACGGCAAAATCGCCGCGCGCGGGCGCGTCTTCCAGGATAAACTCACATTTCGCTTTGTTGAGCGCGTAGGGGAACGACGGTAGCGGCTGGCGTTCCGCGTCCTCCGTCACCGGATAACGCGCAGCCGGCTTGGTGTAGACGTCCACCGTGCTGCAAAAGACGTACTGCCCCGTCCGCCCCTTGAACGCGCGGATGGCGCTCTCCACCTCTTCCGGGACGAACGCAATCATATCAATCACCGCGTCGAACGTCCCGGCCTGCGCCATCTGCGCCTCGAACGCCGCGTAATCCTTGCGGTCGCCCACCATCTGCCGCGTGCCGGGCATATCCGCCGCGCGCTTGCCGCGATTGTACAACGTCACCGTATCCCCACGCTCCACCAACAAGCGCGTGATGCCCGTACTGATTAACCCTGTTCCGCCAATGATTAGGATATTCATATCTCCCCCTTATTTTTGTCAGCAGATGAAGCGGATTAAGCAGATTCCAATCTGCTAAATCTGCTAAATCTGCTGATAAGATTTCATAACCGATGATTGAGGTCAGCGACTGTGGGGTAGACCTCCCGGTAGAGCGCGTATCGCGCGTTGTACTGCGCGGCGCGCGCGGGATCGGGTTCGAGGCGCTGTTCCAGGTGGATGCGCGACGCGGCGGCCTCGGCCACGTCCGCGAAGCAGCCCGCGCCGGCCCCGGCCAGCAGCGCCGCGCCCCAACACGCCGCCTCCGTGATGCGCGGCACGACGACGGGGATGCCGGTGATGTCAGCCTTCAATTGCAGCCACACCCGCGACTTCGCGCCGCCGCCGATGGCGCGCAGCTCATCAATGGCGACGCCGCCGGCGCGCAGCAAATCCAGATTCACGCGCAGCTCGTAGGTCAGCCCTTCGAGGATGGCCTGCGCGATGTCGGCTTTGGTCGTGTTGAACGTCAGCCCCAGAAGCGCGCCTTTGGAGGCCGTGTCGAAGGTCGGCGTGCCGCTGCCGGCGAAGTGGGGGAGAAGAAGAAGCGGTGACGGGGTGAGGGGGTGAGAGGGAGAGAAGATGGCGTCGTAGGGGTCGGTGTTGGCGGCGTGGGCGCGGCGGACGTCGTCGGCGCAGAAGGCGTCGCGGAACCAGCGGAGGAGCAGGCCGCCGCTGTGGTTGAGCGTCATCGCCACGTAGAGGCCCGGCGCGGTGTGCGCGTAGACGGAGATGTTGCCCGCGTAGAGCGGCGCGTTGAGCGTCGGCGCGTCGAGCGCGACTTCCACCACTTCCGCCGTGCCGGTGGAGACCATCGCCAGCCCCGGCTGCGTCAGCCCCACGCCGAGCGCGCCGCAGGCTTGATCGTGTCCGCCGGCGACGACGATGGGCGGGCGCGCTAATCCCAGGCTGGCGGCCAAATCTGTCTGCATCGTCCCCACGGCGTACCCGGAAGGCTGCACGTCCGCCAATCGCGCCGGGTCGAGGTCGAGCGCGGCGAGAATCTCCGGCGACCACATCCCGGCCGGTGTGTCGTATAGTTGCGTGCGCGAGGCCAGGCATTGGCTGATGACGGCGCGCCCGGTCATCTTGTGGAGGATGAAGTCCTCGTAGAGCAAGAAGCGTCTTGCTTCCCGCCATACGTCCGGCTCGTGCGTTTTCAGCCAGAGTAGCTTGGGCAGCGTGTTGATCGTGTGGACGGGCATTCCGGTGTGGTCGAAGAGCCAGCGCGCGCCGAACCGCTCGCGCAGCCAGGCGTTTTCCGCGTCGGTGCGCGTGTCCATGCCGAGGATGGCGGGGCGCAGCGCGCGCCCATCTGCATCCCCGGGCATCACCGCCTCGCCCTGCACCGAAAGCCCGATGGCGGCTACATCTGCGTCGCCGCTCTGGACGACGACCTGACGCATCACATCCTGCGCCAGACGCCACACGTCCTCCGCATCCTGCTCCGCCCAACCGGGCTGCGGCATCAGGATGGGATACTCGCGGCTGGCGCTGGCGAGCAGCGCGCCGTCTTCGTCAAAGAGCGCGGCTTTGCAACCGGTGGTGCCGATGTCTAGGCCAATGAGATTCATAGCGCCTTCAACGCCGCCAACAACTCTTTTTCCCCAATCTCCCCCGTCATCCACCGCTCCTGCAACTCACGCAGCGTGAGGATGGCGGAGGGGCGGCGCAGTTCCACGTCGTCCAGCGTGAGCGGCGCATCTATGGCGACGGGACGGATGACGCGCGCGCCTTTTGCCAGGCCGATGGGCAGCAGGCGCTCGGCGCGAGCCGTCTCGTAGCGGTCAATGGAGCTGTAGTACGCCGTCCCGCCGATACCGTCCAGCACATCGCCGGGCCGCAGCGCGCGCTTGGCGACGGCGAAGACTTCCGCGACGAGGCGATCCAGCGGTTGCATGTTCGATTGGCCACGCAGGGCGAGCAGGGCGCACGTCAGCGGCACTTCGATGCTGCACAGGTGGTAGGGACGGAAGAGGGTGTAGTACGGGCCGTTGCCCATATCGCGCAACACCATCGCCTCGCGCAGGCGCGGGTGGTCGGTGCGGACGATGAGGAACACGCCCGGCGCGACCTTGCCCGTGCCGAAGTCCACCACGCCGATCTGGTTGAGGATGCCGCCGTCGGCTTTGAGGCGGTACACCTTCTCCAGGATGTCGCGGTGGGTGACGGGGCCGTGCATCCCGCGCACGTCGGGGACGAGGCCGGTGGCGTTGGAGACCGCCGCCATTTCGATCATCGTCTTGCTGCCGTCCACGAATTCCACGAGCATCGCCGGGTTCAGCCCACGCCGAGCGGCTTCTTTGGCGATAGCGGGGTCTTCCGGGCTGGCGTGATAGTCAAGCGGGTTGTTCTTGCCCTTGCCGGCGGCGACGACGGTGAAGCCAAGCGCCACGGCGAAATCGTACAGCTCCTTGCAGGCCGCCGGTTCGTCGCCGGCCGCCAGCGCGTAGAGCACGCCCTGCTGCTCCGCGTACCAGCGCAGCAGCGGCCCCACGGTGATGTCGGTCTCGACGTTCATCATCGCCAGGTGATGGCCGTGACGGGCGGCGCGCAAGGCCGCGCGCGCCCCGACTTCCGGCGCGCCGGTGGATTCGAGCATCACGTCGACTTGCTGCATATCGGTGATGACGCGGTAATCGGTGGTGTAGACGCGCTTGCCGGCGCGGACGGCGGCGTCCGCTTCCTCGGCGCTGTCGGCGGCGACCACGTCGGCGTCAATGCGCGCGATGGTGTAGGCGTCGCGCGCGCGCTGCGGATCGAGGTCCGCCACGACGACGACGCTGATGCCCAGCATCATACTCGTTTCAGCCACGACGTCGGTGCCCATTTGCCCTGCGCCGATGAGGCCGATTTTCACAGGATTGCCCGCTGCGGCGCGGGCGGCCAGTTCCTCATGGAGTTCGATCATTGTTGTTTGCCCTCACTGCTTTGTCGTACCGTTTATTTACTTCCCGCGCAACTTCGGAGAGTCGAACCACAACCCTGTGACCTTTGGATTCGTTCCGGAGATGTCGTAGACGACGCGCACTGTCACGCCCGTTTCGTTCTCAAACTCGGCCGTGTAGACGACGATGCGATACCCCTTCTGGTCAAACACTTGGGTCATGGTCGCCGATTTGTACTGGCCCAGTTTGCCGATGATGCCTTCATAAGTCTGGGTGAACTTTTCGCCGCTGCTGGCTTCCTTCATGACCGGTTCCATATCCTGAGTATAGCCGGCCTCGTCCTGTTTGCTGAGGGATGTGAGTAGATTCCCGTGATCGGTTCAACCTTCTCGGCAAAGGCTCGCGCATCCTCATCGGATAATACTTTCACTCCGCTGCAGGCGGTCAAAAGCAAACACATTGTTATCGTGAGTACCCATAGCTTTTTCATATACACCTCCATTGTTTCGATCATATTGAAATGATTGGCGGCGTGTGGATCGTCGGTCAGGATTTATGGTGTTATGACCACCTTCAATCCTTCTCCGCTTGCCGCCGTCTCGAACGCCGTTCCGATTTCATCCAGCGGGAAGGTGTGTGTGATGAGCAGATCTGCCGGGATGAGACCGCGCAGCAGGGCGTCGAGCGCGAGGGCGTGCATCGTGGGGTGGTACGAGAACGCGCCGACAACTTCGATTTCGCCATAGTGGATGCGGTTGCTGTCGAGCATGACCATGGGGTTAGCTTTGGGCAGCCCGCCGAAAAGCGCCACGCGCCCACCCTTGCGGACGATTTCCACGGCTTGCGCCTGCGTTGCGGCGATAGGGTTGGCGCAGATGACGATGTCCGCGCCGACGCCGCCGGTTAGCGCCCGCACGCGCGCGCCCAGGTCTGCGGTGACCGGATCCACGATGGCGTCCGGCGCAAAGCGCGCAGCGACCTCGCGGCGGGCGGCGTTCGGCTCGGAGATGATGACGCGCGCGCCGCGCGCCTGCGCAATGGCGATGTGCAGGCAGCCGATTGGCCCCGCGCCCATCACGACGACGGTGTCCTCAAGCGAAGTCCCCGCTTTGGCGTGGCACGCCAGCACGGAACTCGCCGGTTCGGAGAGCGCCGCGTGCAGGCTTGAAAGACCGTTCGGGATGCGATGAACGATGCCCAGGGTGAGGACTTCGTGGCTTAACGTCATCTGTTCGGCGAAGCCGCCGGGATAGCCGGGCGTGATACCCAAAAAGTGCAGGCTGTCGCACAGGTTGAACAGTCCGCGCCGGCAATAGTAGCACGTCCCGCAGTGGATGTCTGGCGCGACCGCCAGCCGGTCGCCCACGGCGTAGCCGCGGCACCGCGCGCCCACGGCGATGACCGTCCCCGCCGCCTCGTGCCCGGCGACGATGCCCGGCATATCGGCGAAACTGCCCGCGCCCGGCGGCGGCCCTTCCTTCCAGCGCCGCAAATCGGAGCCGCAGACGCCGCAGGCTTCCACGCGCAGCACCAGGCCGTCGTCCGGCGGGGTCGGGGCGGGAATTTCGCGGAGTTCATAAACGCCAGGTTGGGTCAAAAAAGCCGCTTTCATTTCATATATCTCCCCAACAGCCATTCCTCGTTCACGCGGACGTGGCCGGTGGCTTCGTACACGCGCAGGGCGGGCGGATTGCTGGCGCGGACCTCGAGGGCAGCGCGTTCCAGGCCGTGTTCGCGCAGGTAGGCCAGCCCCGCGTTGACCAGGTAACGCGCCAGGCCGCGTCCGCGCCATTCGGGCAGGACGAACACATCGTCGGTGACGCCGATTTTGTCATCGGGGTTCCAATACGAGAGCACGCTGGCGACGAGCGTGCCCTCGGCATCGAAGGCGGAGAGCGCCGTCCCCACCTGCCACATCGGAGACTGCATAAAGAACTGCAACGCGGCGCGGTCTTTGGGATTGCCGGGGAAGCAGCGGTTGAACGCGACGAGGTAGGCGTCCTGTTCGGCTTCCGATTCCATTTTCCAGCGGCGGACCGTGACGCCCGACGGCAGCGGCAGATCGAGCAGCGGCGCGGTCAGGTCGCGGGCCATGACGTACATACTCTCGAAGTGTGCGAAGCCGTTGGCGAGCAGAAAGTCAATGTCCGCTTTCTGGCTGATCATGAGATCGGACGCCAGGCGGACGCGGCGCGGCGGCGGGAAGCGTGCGAGCAACGCCTGCGCGCGCTCCAGCGCACGGGCGAGCAGCGCGGCGCGGATCGCGTCACCGTCGGTGCGGGCGGGATCGGCCACTACAATCGTCCAGATGTGGTGCGGTTCGGTAGCGGCCTCGTCGTCAGTCGCCGGCGCCGGGACAACCGGCGCGAAGCCGACCAGCGCGCCCGCCTCATCCCACGCGGAGAAGACGTTCTGTCCCCCTTCCAGCGCCGGACTGTAGGTATAGAATTCCGGCGAGATCAGCTTGGCATCGGGGATGACGGTCCGATAGCGGGTGATGAAGGCGGCCAGGTGTGGTAAATCGCTGGCGGTGTGATGGCGGATGGTTATGGGCATAAATTCTACCCTATGCGTTGGCGGCGAGTTTTACGCCCACCGCCCCGCCCGGATGCGTCTGCCCGAACGCCTCTTTGGTGTAGCCGCGTAGTTCGAGCAGCAGGACGCACAGCACATCCCCCGCCGCGCCGTTGACGAGGGAACTGCCGGTCGCCACCATGCCGTAGGGGTCCACGTCACCCTCGGCTTTGACGACGAAGACGGCGTCGCACAACTGCGCCAGCGGTGAGTCCGGCGCTTCGGTCTGCGCGATGAGCTTGGCGCCGCGCGCTTTGGCGATTTCGGCGAAGCGGTTGACCTCCGCGCTGCGCCCGCCTTTGGAGATGATGTACACCACATCGTTAGGCGTCACCGCGCCGGAACCGCCGTGCAGGGCGTCGGCGGCATCTATGCACAACGCCGGCGCGCCGGAGCACGAGAGCAGGTGCGCGAGCCGCTGCGCGATGGCGTGCGACGTGCCCGCCCCCGTCACGAGGATGTGGCCCTGACAGTGCAGCAGCAACGCGACGAC
Source organism: Anaerolineae bacterium (assembly GCA_034433375.1). Lineage (GTDB taxonomy): Bacteria > Chloroflexota > Anaerolineae > B4-G1 > SLSP01 > DSWT01. The sequence goes on from DAOUAQ010000077.1 coordinate 21,299, forward strand.
GTCCGCCAAGTCATCGGTGAGCTGATCGGCCAACCGCTGCACCGCCTGCGCTTCCCGCGCGACGATGGCTTTGGCTCGGGTGACAAGAGCGGTTGGGGGGGGAGTTTCCATATTCAGTCCTTTGCAATTTGGGTGTTTGAATGTTGCAGGTCTACTGTAAAAAATTTGCTTTACCGCCAAGACGCCAAGAGCGCCAAAAAATAAAGAAAAATCTTGGCGTACTTGGCAACTTGGCGGTTTTTTCAGTAGCGTTATGCTATACCTTTGGCATCAACGGCCTTTTGTTTGGCATACCTGGGCGGCGGGGATAGTGCGCGGGCGTAGCGACGACTTTGTCCAGGATGACGAGGTAGCGCGTTTCGGCCAGGCCGCGCAGTTCCACGGGCACGAGCCGCCGGACACGCCCGCCCAATTGCTGGATGGCCCATTCGCCGCGCTGGACTTCGGCCGGCGCGCCTTCGCCCTTTTGCGCCAGCACGCGCCCGCCCACTTTGACCAGCGGCAGCAGATACTCCGCCAGGATGGGCATATCGGCGACGGCGCGGGCGATGGCCCAGTCGTAGTGCTCGCGGTGCGTGGGATTCTGCCCCGCTTCTTCTGCGCGCCCCTGTTCGACGGTGACGCCTTCCAGGCCGAGGCGGTTGGTCACTTGTTCGAGGAATCCGACTTTTTTGGCAGTGGCTTCTAGCAGCGTCAACCTTATCCCAGGGCAGAGCAACTTGAGCGGTAGGCCAGGAAAGCCCGCGCCGGTTCCTACGTCAATGACGGATTTACCGCTGAAGCGTTCGCCGCTTTCAAGGGCCTGGAAGCAGGAGAGCGAATCGAGAAAATGCCGCACCTGGACGCCGGCATCGTCGGTGATGGCGGTGAGGTTAAATTGTTGGTTCGATTCCACTAACATCTGCTGGTAGATACTCAGGGCTTCCAGATGTTCTGGTGTCAACCGAATCTGTAATTCGCGCGCGCCTTCGATCAACTGCTGCACACTATCCCATCCTTGCGAAAGTTTAGCGAAAGAGCATTTCTCTTATTATACCCGACAACGAACATTTCCGTAACGGCACTGAAGGCATCACCGTTTGCTTCTTACCTTGTTTGCTTCTTACCTTGTTTGCTTCTTACCTTGATCGGACTATACTGAAAGAAATGGTCATATTCCATAAATAAATTTGATGAAAATAGCATCTGACTAACGACTATTTGACTATTCTGGCTGAAGGAGGAACCTATGGCGCTTCCTGGTATTCCGATGGATGAGACGATCGAATTTCTGGTCGGATTGCTGAACACCCCCAGTCCCACCGGCGATACGGAACGAGCTATCAACTACGTAGAACAAGCTGTCCACGATCTACCGTTGACCATCCGCCGCACGATAAAGGGCAGTCTGGTGTTGACGTGGGACGGCGATGCGACGCGCCCCTGCGCGCTGACGGCGCATGTGGATACCCTGGGGGCGATGGTCAGGCGGATCAAGTTCAACGGACGGCTGGAATTGACCGGCATCGGCGGATTTGACTGGCATTCCATTGAGGGGGAAGGATGCACAGTGGCGACGGCGAGCGGGAAGCATTATCGCGGCAGCATTTTGCCGATTATGGCCTCTGTTCACATTCACGGGGCTGAAGTGCGCACCCTGGAGCGCAAGCAGGAGAACTACGAGGTGCGCCTGGACGCGCTGACTGCGGACACGGCGCTGACTGAGGCGTTGGGGATTGACGTGGGGGATTTCATCTACTTCGATCCGCGCGTGGAAGTGACCAACGGCTTCGTCCGCTCGCGTCACCTGGATGACAAAGCCGGCGTGGCAGCTATCTACGGAGCGTTGCTGGCGCTGCACCGGGCGGGCCTTGCGCCGCGTTACCGGCTGGATGTGTTGCTCTCGAACTACGAGGAGGTCGGCCATGGCGGTTCGGTGGGCATCCCCGCCGATACGCAGGAATTGGTGACGGTGGATATGGCTGCCGTCGGCGAGGGGCAGAATTCGGACGAGTTCAGCGTGGGGATCTGTGCCAAAGATGCCGGCGGGCCGTATGATCTGGAATTGCGGCGGCGGCTGGAACGACTGGCCGACGATAACTTTATTCGTTACAAGGTGGATACCTATCCAAATTACGGTTCCGACGGCGAGGCCGCTTTGCGCGCCGGCGCCGATCTCAAGGTCGCGCTGATTGGGCCGGGGGTGGATGCTTCGCACACCTACGAACGCACGCACCGCGATTCGATTGAGGCTACGACGCGGTTGATTGTCGCCTATCTCCTTTCAGATTAGTCACGTAGTCATCAGTCTGGTAGTCGAGTGGTCACCACAGGGTCTACGGTCATCTGCCTCTCGCCGGCTGCCCGACTATGCGACTACCTGGCTATGCGACTACCCGACTATCTGACTTAAGGACTCTGTCTATGCTCAACTGGGAGATTTCGTATTTGACGTCGGATTTGCCGGGCATCGGCGGCAAGCTGCGCGTCGAGATTGATGACTTTGTCGTGGAAGAAGTCCCTGCTTACGAACCGTGCGGCGTGGGCGAGCACACGTTCTTCAGCGTGGAGAAGCGTGACATTTCGACGCTGGCGCTGATCCAGCAGATCGCGCGGGCGTTGGGCGTCTCGGAGCGGGAGATTAGCAGCGCGGGCTTGAAGGATGCGCGGGCCGTGGCCCGGCAGACTTTGTCCGTCCAGTGGGTGCCGCCGGAGACGCTCATGGCGCTGACACTGGACAAAGCGCACATTCTCTGGGCGAAGCGACACACGAACAAGCTGCGCAGCGGGCATTTGCGCGGCAACCGTTTCACACTGCGCCTCCGCGACGTTGCGCCAGGCGCTGAGACGCGCGCTGCCGCCATCGTCGAACAGTTGCTCGCGCGCGGCGTCCCCAACGGCTACGGGCAACAGCGTTTTGGCAATCGCGGCGACAACCACGAGATGGGCCTGCTGTTGTTACGCAACGACCGCGCGGCGCTGCGGGCGCACGGCATCCACCACCTTTCCTATAAAATGCGCCAGTTCCTCATCAGCGCGGTACAGTCGGCGCTCTTCAACACCGTCCTTGCGGCGCGGATCGAACGCGGCCTGCTGGACGACGTGCTGCCCGGCGACGTCGCCCGCAAGGAGGAGACCGGCGGCATCTTCATCGTGGAGGACGCGGACGTTGAACGCCCGCGCGCGAAAACCTGGGAAATCAGCGCCACCGGGCCGATCTATGGCTACAAGATGCTCACGGCGCAGGCCGAGGCCGGCGCACTCGAAGCGACCATATTGGAAGAGGCCGGACTTACTCCGGCGGACTTCCGCCCGTTCCAGGCGAAGGGCAGCCGCCGTCCGCTGCGGTACTATCCCGCCGGGCTGACGTGGCAGATGGAAGGCCTAGACGTCCTCACCCTCTCGTTTTTCGCTCCCAAAGGCGCGTATGCCACCATGCTGCTGCGCGAGTTGATGAAGACAGACATTCTGCTTGTCGAAGAGACTGAGGCAAACGAGACGGATGACGATACATAAAACGAGTCTCCTGCAAAAAGCCCTGTCTAACCGCCAAGACGCCAAGTTCGCCAAGAGAATCAAATAATTGATGAATGACTCTACTGAAAAAAGCCTATCTCAACCGCCAAGACGCCAAGTTCGCCAAGAGAACAAAAGAATACATAAGTAATTTTAATAAATTTGCGCATTTTTACAAATTTTATTC
>DAOUAQ010000078.1:0-30828 GCA_034433375.1 Anaerolineae bacterium
GATCAGCCAGCGAGAGCGCCTGCAAGGAGACCGGCATGTGTTGCGCCAGAGCGATGCCCCCCAGGTCGAAGTTCGACATGTGGCACGCCAGCACGAACACGCCGCGGCCCAACGCCAACGTCTGCTCGAAGTGCGCCGCCGTCTCCGGCGGGATGATCACCGGTGGGCGAAAATCCTCCGCGCGGGTGATCCCACGCCCGAGATTGTAGAAGGTTTCGTAATAACGCCGTCCCGTGTTGTAGAAAAGCCGGTACAGCGTCCGGTTGAGCAGCGCCGGAGACGCCGTCTCGCCCAGGACGTGGCGCAGGTTGGCCCGCGCGGCGTAATACATCGGCGGTTTTCCCCATGTGACGAGACGTGCCCAGAGTGTGGCGATGACGCGCCTGCCCCCAAAAGACTGGTATTTCATCACGCGCAGGGCCAGCCGCACGAACGTGCCGGTGGTGATCAATTGTCGTTTGCGCATAAAAAATCTGCGTGAATCCGCGAAAATCAGCGTCCCTTTACGATGACATCGGCACGACCAAATCGTAAGGATAAGCGGTGAGATTGCAGACCGCGCCGTCTTCGTCCAGCCACAGGGTATCCTCGATGCGGCAGCCCATGCCCGGTTCGGGATAATACAGCCCCGGTTCGAGGGTGAAGACGTGTCCCGGCGTCAGGCGCGCGGTGTTCCCCGCGTAGTCGAAGAACGAGGGCGCTTCGTGGATATCCAGGCCGACGCCGTGCCCCAGGCCGTGGACGTAGCCTTCGAGGGTCGCCGGGTCGCTGCCGATGGTGGGATGTCCGCGCGTTTCGTAGAAGGCGCAGGCCATCTGTTGGTAGACGCGGGTTTCCGTACCGGCGCGCAGCGCCGCCTTGAGATGCGCCGCGCAGTCCATCACGTCGCGGTACAGACGCATAGCGGCGTCCGGCGCGTAGCCCAGGCAGAACGTGCGCGTCATATCGAAGAAGTAGCCGCCCGGCTCACGCGGGTAAATGTCGAAGATAATGGTCTCGCCCAGACGCAACGGCATATCCGGCGTCCCGTGATTGTGCGGCACGGCGGCGTCGCGCCCGGCGGCGAAGATGAAGCCTTCCGCCTCCTCCAATCCTTGCAGCGCGATGAGGCGATGAATGTGCTCGTGAACGTCGCCGACGGTGAGCGCGCGATTTTCGGTCGCGTGGCGCAGCGTCTCATCAGCGCCGACGGTGTGCCCTTGCAGGAACGCCACCGTCTGGCGCACAACTTCGGCGGTGCGGCGGCCCACCTCGCGGATGCGGGCGACTTCGGCGGCGTCCTTCGTGGCGCGCGCTTCCGCGATGAGGTTGGAATCCATTTCACCCACGATCTCGACGGCAGGGAGCGCCGCATCCAGCGCCTTGAGGAAAAGATAGGCGCTGCCCTGATCCCGGTAGCCGTAGACGCCCACGCGCCCGGTCACGCCCAGGTCATCGAAGATGGCGCGCTGGTAAGCCACAGACGCCGCCAACACATCGCCGCCGTTTTGTTTCAGCAACGCGCCGTAGTTGTAACGGGAGTTGAGGATCACCGGATACCCGGCGGCGGCGGCTTCCTCGCGCTCGATAGGGCTGACGATGAGCTGCGGCGCGGCGCCACGCTTTTTGATCAGCAGAACTTGCGTCACGTGCGCGCCGTTAAGCAGGTAGATGAGCGGTGGATTGCCCACCGTCTTGCCGCCGACGAGGATAGCGTCGAGGTCGCGGTCTGTCATAAGCTTGTCGAGATCACCTTGCATAGTGTGAGCCTTTCATCACTTTGGGGCGAAGCATAAGCTTCGCCAGGGTCATCGCTTTGATGATAACACTGAAACGGAGTGCGGCAAGTTTGTTGTGGCTTGCCTGTTTGGGCAGAAGAGGATAAACTAAGGGGAATGATCTATGTAGAGTGAACTCGAGGGGTGAGGAAGATAGAGGTATGCAATACTCAACATTAAAACGAAACCTGTTGCCCATCGCGCTGATTACGCTCGGCTGTTTGATCTTTCTGGCGACTATCTTTTACTTGTTCCGTTCCCAGATGGAGATCATCGGATGGGTAGCGTTCGGATTGTTCATGATTGCCATCGGGGTGCTCGGCATCATGGTGACCAGCCCGAAACCCATGGCCGACGATGAATCAATGCCAACGTCTCAGGTTTCCACCGAAACTGCGCCACCCTCGACAACGTCACCGGAGCCTCCAACCGCCCAGGCATGGGAAGTCGCCCCTGAGCAGCGGAGTGGAATCACCCTTTCTAAACCCGTGTTGATCGGCGGGGGCGTGCTGTTGGTAAGCCTTGTTGTGCTGTTGTTGTGTAACTTGGGGACAGCCCTGCGGCCTCTGTTTACCGTCACCGACAACAAAATCGTTGACTGCGGCGATGTTGCGCTTTACGTCGAAGATGGCTGGAAATTTGTGTTGGCGTATTCCTATCGCGCCGCAGACGCCGAGTCTGGATACGAAGAGCGCACGGATTGCGTGGTGGAGCGCGAGCGGTTTGTGTGGACCAAGAATAAGCGCACTCCCAAAACTGCGGACACGCCAGAACTGGAAGACGCGGCGCTGGAGGACTTCTCCAATCCCGCGCCCTATGCGCAGCCAACGCAGACGCCTTTCGCGCAGCCACCCGGGGCGCACATGCCTGAGCCTTCCCTTACCCCCTGGCTGGCGAATTCGCCGTTGCCAACCGCGACGCCGCCATCAATTTCGGCCCCATTGCCCACGAATACGCCGCTCCCATCTCTTCCCACCGCAACACCAGTCCCGCGCACCGATATTGTCGTGTGCGACGCCACATTAAACGACGCCTATCTCAACACGTATGTCCAATGGCGAGGCGTGATTGTGGACGATCCGACCTTCGATGATGTGGGATTGTGGTTTCAGGTCGCGTGGAAGAATCCAAATTCCGGCAGTGTATGTAGCGAGGCCGTCTTCTTTGTATCTTACGATAGCGATGAACGATTTTTTGCGGAGGACTTGGTCGCCGTAACAGGGACGATCACCAGTATCAACTACGACTATGAAGGTGACTCGGGGCAGACGGAATATACCGTTGTCGTCAAAGCCGATGATGTTGAATTCCTTGATGAGCCGTAGATTTACGCCTCAAACGCCTGCGCAATCTCTCGATGGATGCGGATGTCCTCCAGGAATACGCGCTGTCTCTCCGGCTCATTGATCTTCGCGGCGCGGCGGCGTAACGCGCGGTGGGCGGCGGCGATGACGCTGCGCGCGCGGCGGTCGCGCAGGGCGTGGAGGACCTGCCAGCAGCGCAGGTGGATGCGCAAGAATTCCTCGCTCCCGTCGAACAGCGCCGAGTCCAGATCGCGCAATATCTGCTCAACATCGCGTAACGCCTGTGCGACATTGCCCTGTTCGAGCGCGCTGCCGGCTAACCCGGCAAGCGGATCGAGCGCCAGTTGCGCTTCCTCCAACGCCGTCAGCAACGTGTGCGCCTGTCGGTAAGCCGCCGTCGCTTTCTCCCGTTGTCCCAATCCCCACAGTGCGTGGCCCAGGAAGGTCAGCGCGTCACCCTCCAGCGTTTGATCCCCGGTTTCGCGGGCGAGACGGAGCGCCGTTTCGGCGTGGCCGCGCGCTGCGTCGTGTTGATCGAACAGGGAAGCGAGCGCGCTGAGGTGAACTAGCGTGTGGCCTTCGCTGTGGCAGTCGTTGATCTTCTGGCAGAGCCGCAAGGTTTGCTCGTAATATGCGCGCGCGCCGTCATAGTCGGCCAGACACAGCGCGATGTAACCCAGGTTGTCGAGCGCCATCCGCTCGCCTTGCCGGTCGCCGATTTTGCGGCAGATACTCAACGCGCGCTCGCCATACTTCAACGCCTGGGCGCAGTTCTCCTGCTCCAAAAACAACGCGCTGAGATTGTAGAGCGTCGCCCACTCGCCGCGCCGGTCGCCGATTTTGCGGTGGAGGTGGAGCGCCTGGCGGAAATAATCTCTGGCCTCGCTTTGTTCGTCCGCCGCCATGCCCAGGCTGCGCAGCGTATCGGCCTGCACCTGTGGGAAGGCTTCCGAGCGGTCGAGCGCCTGTTGCAGTTGGCGGTTGGCTTCGCGGTAGTCGCCCTGGTAGAAGAGCGCGCGTCCCCAGGCCAGATAGCCGGCCGCCTCACCATGCACGTCGCGCGTCATTCGCGCCAGGCGGATGGCCTTTTGCGCTGCGGCGATGGCGGCCGGATAGTCGCGGGTGTCTTCGGCGTAGTGGGCGCGGCGTAAAGCGACCTCGGCCTCGCGCTGCGGGTCGCCGAACACTTGCGTCAGGGTCTCCAGGGCATCCAGGTCGTGCGCTTGTTCGGCGCGCTGACCGAGCAGATCGTACACGCGCTCGCGGGCCAGCAGCAACGCGCACCGTTCGAGGCTGTAGCCCGGCGTCATCGCCAGCGCCCGGCTGAAATAATCCACGGCTTCCAGGTTGGCAAACTGCGCCGCGGCCTTTTCGCCGGCGCGCAGCAAGTACCCCACCGCCCGTTCCGGGTTGTCGGCCCGCTCCCAGTGATGGGCGAACAGCCCCACGTACCGGTCGCGCTGTTCGGCGTCGAGGGTTTCCAGCGCTTCAGCAACCCATTGGTGCAAGATGGCTTGTTCCTGTTTCAGCAGGCTGTTGTACGCCGCCTCCTGAATCAGGTGGTGTTTGAAGGCATACTCCGGTTCCGGCCCCGGCTTCTGTTCGTGGATCAATGCCTCGCGCTGCAAGGTGAGCAGCGCCTGATTCAGGTTGTAGCGTTGGCGGTTGACGGCGTCCAGCACGCGGCGGGGAAAGACGCGCCCCACCACCGCCGCCAGTTGCAGCACCCGTTTGGCCTCCTCGGTCAGGTGGTCAATGCGCGCCATGAGCACGCCGTAGAGGGTGTTGGGGATGGCGATTTCAGCGGTGTCGCACGCCGTTTTGCAGCGACCGGTAGCGTTATCCCACACAATGACGCCATCATCGAGCAACGAACGGATCAGTTCCTCTATGTAAAAGGGGTTGCCCTCGGCGTGATTGAGAATCCGCGCGCGCAGTTGTTGCGGCAGCGCATCCGTGCGCAGCAAGTACTGGAGCAGCGTTTCGCTCTCGTCGGTGGAGAGCGGCACCAGCCACACGTCCGTGTGTTGGCGTCCACCGCGCCGCGCGGCCAGCTTTTTGAGAAGCGGTCCGCCGTTCGCCGTCTCCGGGCGTAGCACGCAGATGAACAACAGCGGCGCGCGGGCGGTCATCCCCAACAGTCGTTCCAGCAGTTCCAGCGATGTGGGATCGGCCCAGTGCAAATCTTCGCAGACGATGACGAGCGGGCGTTGCCGCGCCGTTCCCTCAATCAGGCTCTCGATAGCGCGAAAAGTGCCGCGTTTCAACTCTTCGCCCTTCAACTCGCCGATTTTCGCGGTCGTCTTCGCGTCCAGGGGCAGCGAGAAGAGTTGGCCGATGTAAGGGTAGATCGTGGGGCGTCTTTCGGGATAGCGGCATGGGATGTTCGCCAGAGCCTGCACGCGCTCGCGCAGCGCCTCGCGGACGGCGCTCGGCGGGGACTCCAACGTGACCCCTAGCAGGCCGCGCACAATATCCATCCACAGCCAATAGGCGATGGAGGCGCCGAAGGAGGGACAGCGTCCTTCCACCCACTGTACGTTGGCGTGACGCGGCGCGACAGTCTTGCGCAGCTCTGCCACCAGCCGCGACTTGCCCAATCCGGCCTCGCCGACAATCGTGATGAGGCCGCCCTCGCCGGCCTGCAAGCGCGTCACGGCCTGTTGTAAAGCCGCCAGTTCGCTTTGCCGCCCGACCATGGGGGCTTCCAGACCGGGGATGCCGCGAATTTTTTCGGCGGTGGCTTTGGCGGTGAGGGGGCGGTAAACGGCGATGGGTCGGCGGACGCCTTTGACCGCGAGCGCGCCCAACGGGCGCCAGGTAAATTGCGTTTGCGTCAAGCGATACGTGTTCTCGCTCACCAGCGCCGTCCCCGGCTCGGCGGCCTGCTCCATTCGCGCGGCGACGGTGATGCCTTCGCCCATCGCTGTATCTTCGTGGTGCGCCTGCTGCTTGCCCACGCTGCCGACGATCACTTCGCCGGTGTTCACGCCGATGCGCAGACTGAGTTCGACGCGCTCGCGCTCGCGCATGTCGGCGGTCAGCGGCTTGAGCGCCTCCTGCATCGCCAGCGCGGCCAGCACGGCTCGCACCGGATCGTCCTCGTGCGTCGTCGTCGCACCGAAAAACGCCACCAGGCCGTCGCCCCGGAATTGATCCACCGCGCCGCCGAAGCGGTTGATCTCCACTTCCAGGATTTGGAAAATGCGGCTCATCAGCTTGACCCATGCCTCGGTGCCGAAATGTTCGAGCAGCACTGTGGAGTTCTTCACATCGGCAATGATGACCGTGACGAGTTTGCGTTCGCTCTGGAGAGTAACTGCACGCGCGCTGTTTTGCAGCGCACTGCTTTCCAGCGTCGCCAGCTTCTCGCGCGCGGCGGCGATCATCGCGTCCACCACGGCATCGCCCAACGCGCCGCGCTGCGCTTCCAACGCGCGGATGCCTTGTTCCAGTTGTGTGGAGTCGTTCATCCGTCAGTGCCCAATGGAGCGGTTTCTAAACACGCGAGGAATTGCGCGGCGGTCATCACCGGAATATCGCCCACCCGTTCGAGCGCCAGCAGGTCTTGATCGCCGCTGACGATGACGTCGGCGCGTCCCACCACGGCGCAAGCGATCACGCGATCATCGTCCGGGTCGCGGCTGATGGCAGGGATATCGTCCGGCAGCTCGACAATCTCGCTCAAGGCGGCGATGAGAGCGACAAAGCGTTCGCGGGCCGGCGCGTCGTAATACCGGTGCAGCCGCGGATAGTGCAATACCCGCGCCAGTTCTTCCAGCAAGGCCAGGGCCGTGAGCAGCACAAACCGCTCGCGCGCCAGATATTCGTCCACGAGCCGGGCGATGGGGGGACGGTGAACCAGCAGATAGCTGACCAGGAGGTTGGTGTCGAAGACGGCGCGGATCACGAACGGCGGGCCTCATCTACCAGTGTCGCTACGTCCTGTTCCGTCAAGACGGCGCGCGCGCTGACCTCGTCCGCGATGGCGCGCAATTCCGCCAACCAGGTCTGCCGCTGCGCGCGGCGGATTTGCCATTCGCGGTAGGCGGCAAAGTCGTCGTAGGGGATAATCACGGCTTGCGGGGTATCGTAGCTTTGGATGACAACCGGCTCGTGCTTGATGCGCACGCGATCTAGCACCGTGCGCACGCGCCGGCGCAAATCCGTTGTTTGGATCGTTTCAACCATAAACACACCTCGCCAATGGCACAACTTGTGCCGATTTTGTCACTATTATAGCACAAAAGGGGGGATACACCACCCAGATAATCTCCCCTGGTCGAAAGTACAGGTCAAAATTCGTCCTTATGTGCAATGTCCCTTTGCCGCGTTTCGTCTATAATAAACTCGAGGTCAGCTTTCAGCTTTCAGCTTTCAGCTTTCAGCAGTCAGCAAAAGCTGATCGCTGATGGCTGATAGCTAAGAGCTAACTCGCAACTCTTAACTCGTAATTCGGAGGCAGATGTATGACGACAGTGCAAGTTTCATACGTGAGCAAGGCTTTCGGCGATGTCAAAGCCGTCCAGGATGTTTCCTTCGAGGTGTATCCCGGCGAGGTGTTCGGGCTATTAGGGCCGAACGGCGCGGGCAAGACGACGACGATCCGCATGATGCTGGATATTTTCCGACCCGATAGCGGCGACATTGCCATTTTCGACGGCAAACTGACCGAGGAGAAGAAGAACCGCATCGGCTATATGCCGGAGGAACGCGGCTTGTACAAAGACCTGAAGCTGGAGCCGACGTTGCTCTTCCTGGCGACGCTCAAGGGCATTGATGAGGCCACAGCCCGCGCGCGCCTCAACCCCTGGCTCGAACGCTTTGACTTGCAGGATTATCGCCAGCAGAAGGTGCAGAACCTCAGCAAAGGGATGCAGCAGAAGGCGCAGATCATCGCCACGCTGCTCCACGATCCCGATCTGTTGGTCGTTGATGAGCCATTTTCGGGATTGGATCCCGTGAACACGCGCCTGGTGAAAGACATCATCGAGGAATTGCGCCAGCAGGGTAAGACGATCATCATGTCGGCGCACCAGATGCACCAGGTCGAGGCGTTGTGTAACCGCATCCTGCTCATCAACCACGGGCGCAACGTCCTCTACGGCGAGGTGAGCCAGATCAAACGCGACTTCGCCGGCAATGCGCTGACCATCGAGGGGCAGGGTGACTTCGCAGATTTGCCCGGCGTGCTGGAAGCGCGCCGTCACAACGGGGCGTGGAACCTGACCCTGGCCGCGGGCGTGGATTCGCAGGACGTGCTGCGGGCGATCATGCGCCGGGACAACGTGAAACTGGAGCGTTTCGAGATCGCCGAGCCGTCGCTCGAAGACATCTTCGTCACCGTGGTGCAGGGGGCCGGACACGAGGAGGCGGCGGATGCGTAACCTGTGGTTGGTCGCCAAGCATGAATATCTGAAGATTGTGCGGCAGAAGTCGTTTCTGTTCGGCACGCTCGGCATCCCGGTGTTGATCATCGTCGTGATGGCGGTGAGCATCCTGGTGGCGCTGGGTCAGCGCGGGACTCTGCCGCTCGGCTACGTGGATCGCGCCGGCATCCTCAGCGAATCCGTGACGCCGCCCGTCCCTGAAAAAGGGAAACCGCCGGTCGCCATCCGCGCCTTCGCCGATGAAGCCGCCGCGCAGGCTGCCCTGGAAGCCAACACCATTCAGGCGTACTACGTCGTGCCGCCCGATTACGTGCAGTCCGGGCGCGTCCAACTCTTCTTCCGCGACAAACGGCCCGGCGAAATGGCGCAGGCAGACTTCGCGGATTTCTTGCAGGCGAACCTGCTCGCCGGACATCCCGCCGCTGTGCAGCAGCGGGTGCTGGAAGGCTCGCAGGTGACATTCCGCTCCATGGATGGCAAGCGCGAACTCGCCAGCGAAAACGTGGTCAGCTTTATCGTGCCGTTCGTGGCGGCGTTCTTCTTCGTCTTCGCGGTGATGAACGCCGGCAGCTACATGCTCCAGGCCGTGACCGACGAAAAGGAGAACCGCACCATCGAGGTGCTTGCCACGTCCATCCGCCCCGAAGAGTTGATCGGCGGCAAGGCGGTGGGCTTGATGAGCGTCGGGTTGACGCAGTTGGGCATCTGGGTACTCACCGGCGTGCTCGCGCTGCTCGCGGCGTCGCCGTTCGTGCCGGAGGTGCAGGGGGTGCGCGTCCCGTGGTCGTTCGTCGGCGTCGCCGTGCTCTTTTTCGTGCCGGCCTACGCGCTGATCGCCGGGCTGATGACCGCCGTGGGCGGGATGGTCACGGATTTGCGCCAGGGACAGCAGATCACGGGCATCCTCAACCTCTTCTTTACGCTACCTTTCTTCTTCGTCGCGCTGATTATGGCGAAGCCTAACAGCCCGCTGATCGTCGCCTTGACGCTGTTCCCGACGACAGCCTTCGTCACCATCACCATGCGCTGGGCGATGACGGCGGTGCCGCTGTGGCAACTGGGGTTGAGTTGGGTGCTGTTGGTCTCGTCTGCCGTGGTGAGCGTGTGGCTCGCGGCGCGCATCTTCCGCCTGGGGATGCTGCGCTACGGGCAGAACCTGAACGTCAAAACCATCATCACTTCGCTGCGCGGCAATGGCCTGCGCGCAGAGCGGTAATGTGTGAGGTGCTACGATGCGTAACGTTATGATCGTCATCAAACACGAAATTCGCAATACACTGGGCAAGCCTTCGTTCTGGCTGACGACGTTTCTCTTGCCGGCCGTCATCATGCTCTTTTCCTTTGGCGCGCAATTCCTCAGCCGCAGCGCCTTCGAGTCGGAAGAGGACGTGGTATCCGGCAACGGGGAGAGCGGCGCGTTCGCTTTGGGGTACGTGGATCACGCCGGGTTGATCGAGGCGTTGCCGCCCGACATCCCGCCGGCGTTGGTGCAGGCGTTCCCCGACGAAGAGGCCGCGCGCGCGGCGCTGGCCGGCGGTCAACTGCGCGAGTTTTACATCATTCCGGCGGATTACGTGGCAAGCGGCCAACTCGTGGCGGTTGAAAGGGAATTCGCGCCCCTGAGCAATCTCGGCACGATGGACATCTTCCGCTACGTCGTGACTTACAATCTGGTCGGCGATGCCACGTTAGCCAAACGGGTCGCCACGCCCCTCTATAGCGTGGAAACAACCGCCGTCGCAGCGCCGGACTCGAACGCCAGCCAAGACTACGGGACGCGCTTCATCGTTGGCTACGGCGTGCTCTTCATCTTCTTCTTCGTGCTGACGATGAGCAGCGGCTTTATGCTGCGGAGCGTTTCGCGGGAGAAGGAGAACCAGACGGTGGAAGTGCTGTTGGTGAGCCTGCGCCCGCGCGATCTGATGCTAGGGAAGGTGCTCGGTCTGGGCGCGGTGGCGCTGCTGCAGATGGTGATCTGGTTGGGCGGCAGCTACCTGACGCTGAATCGCGGCGGCGCGGCGCTGGCGTCGTTCGGCATCTTTGTTGGAAACATCACGCTGCCGAAGGGGTTTGTGGTGTGGGGACTGCTCTACTTCGCGCTCGGTTACATCCTCTACGCCTCGCTGCTCGGCGCGATTGGCGCGCTGGCCCCGAACACCCGTGAGACCGGACAGTTCACCTTCCTCGCCATGCTGCCGCTGATGCTGCCTTTGTGGTTCAACACCGCCTTCATCGAAGCGCCGAATGGCCTGCTGGCGACGATCGTGAGCCTCTTCCCGCTGACCGCGCCCACCTCGATGCTGCCGCGTCTGGCGGCCGGCGGCGTCCCGCTCTGGCAGCCGTTGGTCGGTCTGGCAGCCCTGGCGGTGACGACGTACCTCTTCGTCCTGCTCGCCGCCCGCTTCTTCCGCGCCGACACGTTGCTTTCCAGCGCGAGTATGAGTTGGGCGCGTGTGAGGGAGGAGTTTAGGAAGGGGAAGTAGGATGCAGGATGCAAGATGCAAGATGCAAGATGCAAGATGCAAGATGCAGGAAACAAATATCCTGCTTCCTGCTTCTTGCTTCCTGCTTCCTGCTTCCTGCTTCTTGCTTCTTGCTTCCTACTTCAGAATGTAATACGTCCCCCGCTTCTCCCCAATCTTGAGGACGATGTTGCGTTCGACGAGGTCGGCCAGATCGAGGCGCAGGGTTTCGGCGGTCACGTCGGGGCAGAGGGCCTGGTAATCGCGGTTGGTGATGCGGTCGTTGTGTTGCAGGTAGGCCAGGGCTTTGGCCTGACGCTCGTTCATCGTTACGTCGGTCTGGACGGGCGGCAGGGGCGCGCGTTGTAGGACGTTCTCGAAGACGACGGTGAACGAGTACTCCGTAGGCCGGAACTGCGGCGGCGGATGGCCGGCGTTCACCATATCCTGAATCATCAGGTCCACGCCCAACCCTAGCTCTTCGATGTAGCCCCACTGGAACAGGCCGTTGACGATACGAGGGTTGCGCGAAAAGTGCTCGTCCACGATGTTGTCTATGGTGATGTAGCCGGGCAGTCCGCCGGGACTCGAAATCTCCAGCCGGTCGGCGAACATGCGCACTTCGATGGCGCGTCCGCGCACGCGATAGTCGCGGTGCGCCACGGCGTTGACCAACGCCTCGCGGATGGCGGTCGGCGGATACTGCCACTGCTCTTTGCGCTCCAGGCCGCGCACCACCGCGCCCACGCGAATCTCGGCCTGCAAAATGTCCCACGCCTGCCGGATAACGTGCGCCAGCGGCCCAATGAACTCCACGCGCCGCCCGTAGCCTGGCTCGCCGCTATCCTTGTGAACCTGCGTGCCGTCAAAGCGCACAAAGGTTAACCCACTGCGGGGAATAAAAGCCTGCGGTTTTTTGCCGAACAGTAGGATGCCAGCCACGCTCGGCTGTCCACCGGGAAGAAGCCACCCCATCTCCACGAGCACGTCGTCGAGTGGGCGGCTCAACGGGCGACCCTGGCGCTTCTCCCACATCTCCACGAATTCGCGCAAGGTGTCGGGGTCGAGATCGTCGCGCGTCGCGCCGGGAACCGGCTCGGCTTCATATTCGCCGGTGGTGCGGCTGGCGACAACTTGCTGCACCTTTGCGCCGTCGAGCGGGCGGTTCTCCGCGCCGGTGCGGACGAGCACCCGGCCATCGTGCAGCGTGTGCAGTTCGACGCTGCGCTGTACGCGCCCCACAAAGACGAACGCTCCGCCGGCCTCCACCTGCTCCCACGCCACGGCGACCGGCGGGCGGCAGAGTGTCTCGGCCTGCTGCACTACCTCACCGAACTCCTCCGGGTAGAGGTCGCCGGTGGGCTTGCCGTCTTCACCGACGCCAACGTAGAGCGCGCCGCCATCCGCATTGGCGAACGCCGTCAGCGTTTCGGCCAGCAGCGCCGCGTCCGCCGTGGGCAGCAGCGCCGTCAGTTGGCTGGAGTGGGGCTGAATCGTATCGCGCATCGTCGTGCTCCTCTGGGAACGTCGGAACGTTCAAACGTTGAAACATGACTCCACTGAAAAAACCACCGAGTCGCCAAGAACGCCAAGGTTTTTAATGCTTAGATGAAGATAATTTGTGAAAACGGGTAAATCTCTTGAAATTATTCATCAATTATTCGATTTTCTTGGCGAACTTGGCGTCTTGGCGGTTGAGATAGGCTTTTTTCAGTAGAGTCAAACATTGGTCGTTAGAAGTCTGTTTCTGCCTCTATCTCTGTATCGGGGGCTTCGGTGTTGTTGACGTTTTCGCCGTTGCTTTTGCCGTTACGCGCAACGGGGCCGCCGTTTTCGCCGCCGCTCGGCAGGCGGGCGATGGTCGCCACACGGTCGCCGTTGTTCAAGTGCATCATCTGCACGCCGCGCGTGTAGCGTCCCATCTTGGGGATTTTGTCCACGCGGGTGCGCAGCACAATGCCGTTTTCGGACATCAGCGTCACTTCGTCGTCATCCTGGACAACGCGCCCATCCACCACGGGACCGGTCTTCTCGTTGATGCGGTAGGCGTAGACGCCCCTGCCGCCGCGTCCTTGTGTGCGGAACTCATCCAACGCCGTGCAGCGCCCAAAGCCCTTGAGCGAGGCCAGGAAGAGCGAGCCATTGGGTTCCACCACCTCGGCGATGGTCAGCCGGTCGCCTTCTTCCAGGCGGATAGCGATGACGCCGGCCGCCGCCCGCCCCATCGGGCGCACATCCTGCTCGTTGAAGCGCAATCCTAGCCCCTGCTCCGTCACCAGGATGAGGTCGTCCCTGCCGCGCGTCAGCCGCACCCAGCCCAACTCGTCGCCGTCGTTGAGCGAGATGGCGATCAGGCCACTCGGACGCACGCCGTTGAACTCCGCCAGCGCGACGCGCTTGATGCGCCCTTGCCGTGTAACCATCGAGAGATACCGCGCATCGTCGAAACTGGAAACCGGCACGACGGCGGTGACGCGCTCCTCGGCTTCCACCGCCAAAATGCCGGCGATGAGCGAACCTTTGGCCGTGCGCCCGGCGTCGGGAATCTGGTAGACCTTCTCCTGGTACACCTTCCCCTTGTTGGTGAAGAACAGCACCGTGTCGTGGCTGTGCGCCGAGAGCAGCGTGGTGATCTCGTCTTCGTCGCCGGTCGCCATGCCGATGACGCCGCGCCCGCCGCGTTCCTGCGCGCGGAAGACCGTCCACGGCATCCGCTTGATGTAGCCGCGCTGCGTGATGGAGATGAGGACGCTTTCCTCCTCCACCAGGTCTTCCTCGTCAATGGAAGCGTCCGCGAAGGGGCGGATGGCCGTGCGGCGCGGGTCGCCGTAGTGCTCGCGCAGCTCGATCAGGTCTTGGCGGATCACCTCGCGCTGTTGCAGCGGCGAGGCCAGCAGCCCTTCCAGGTAGGAGATGGTCTTGAGCAGCTCGGCGTACTCTTCTTCAAGTTTTTGGCGCTCCAACCCGGTAAGGCGGCGCAATTGCATATCGAGGATCGCCTGCGCTTGCAGCTCCGTCAGCCCGAAGTTGTCCATCAGCCGGTTGCGGGCGGTCTCTACATCCGGCGACTCGCGGATCGTCTTGATGATCGCATCCAGATGATCCAGGGCGATGAGCAGCCCCTCGACGATGTGCGCGCGCGCCTGGGCCTTGTTCAGGTCGAATTGCGCGCGGCGCACCAGCACCTCGATGCGGTGATCGAGGAAGACCTGGAGCAGCCGCCGCAGCGGCAAGATGCGCGGCACGCCATCCACCAGCGCCAGCAGTTGGATGCCGAAGGTGGATTGCAGCGGTGTGTGCTTGTACAGGCGATTGAGCGCCTTTTGCGGCTGCGCGCCGCGTTTGAGTTCGATGATAACGCTCATCCCGCGCTTATCGGATTCGTCGCGCAGGTCGCTGATCTCGTCCAGCTTGCCCTCGCGGACGAGCGCAGCGATGCGTTCGAGCAGGCTCGATTTGTTCAGTTGATAGGGGATCTCGGTGATGACGAGGCGGAAGCGCCCGCCGCGCATCTCTTCGACGTTGGCGACGGCGCGCACGATGGCCTTGCCGCGCCCGGTGGCATACGCTTTGGTGATCGGTTCCTGGCCCAGAATTTGCCCACCGGTGGGGAAATCCGGCCCTTTGACGTACTCCATCAACTCTTCGACACCGATCTCTTCACGGCGATCCCAGTTATCCAGGATATGCACTGCCGCATCCACAATCTCGCCCAGGTTGTGCGGCGGGATGTTGGTTGCCATCCCCACGGCAATGCCCGACGCGCCGTTGACGAGTAGATTGGGCAGGCGGGCCGGCAGCACGGCGGGTTCTTGCAGGCTGCCGTCGAAGTTATCCACCCATGCGACGGTGTCCTTTTCGATGTCGTTGAGCAGTTCCATCGCAATGTGCGAGAGGCGCGCCTCGGTGTAGCGCATTGCGGCGGGCGAATCGCCGTCAATCGAGCCGAAGTTGCCCTGTCCATCCACCAGCATATAGCGCACGGAGAAATCCTGCGCCATGCGCGCCATCGCCTCGTAGACGGCGGAGTCGCCGTGGGGGTGGTACTTACCGAGCACTTCGCCGACGATGCGGGCGGATTTCTTGTGCGGGGTAGTGGGGCGCACGCCCATATCGTGCATCGCGTAGAGGATGCGGCGCTGCACGGGCTTGAGGCCGTCGCGCGCGTCGGGCAGCGCCCGCGCCACAATCACGCTCATCGCGTAATCGAGATACGCCGTGCGCATCTCGTGTTGAATATCTACCGTTCTGACGGCGCCGATTGCATTTTCAGTGTCCAAAAGCTTCATCCCTCCACAGGTTCAGCGTTGTGGAATCGCAATGTTTGTGCCACGAATTTCACGAATTTTTACGCAAACGTGCGACATCCGTGGTCGGTGTGGCGGCAATTCGGGAAACGTGAGGGTTTCCGAAAAGGTATTATACCCCAAAAAGGGGAGAGGGCGAACGCTTTTAGAGCATACACATAACCCCCGGCGCTTCAATACGCCGGGGGCGGTGTTATTTGGGTTAAAGTTATTCTATCAACGAAAGACGAATACCTTCCTTACAGTTTGCGGGGGTCAATACTGAAGCGGGCTTGCTTGCCGGCCAGCCCGATGATGGGGCCGGCCACCCGTGTGCCGTTATCCCTCTCCCCGAAGTAGTCGGTGCATACTTTTTCGTCGGCGGCTACAGCGGGCAGCGCGCTCTTGCAGACCACTTCCATCGTCAGGTCGGCGCTGTTGATGTCAATTTCCATATCGCACACACAGCCGTTCCGGTCAAACCCGCAGAATTCCTGCCACGTGGGCAGGTCGAGGCATAGTTCCGGTTCAGGATACATCACCCGCAGGTAGCCGGGGGGCATGTCCGCATAAGCGTTGCCTGCGGCCTGGTTGTGTTGGTTCGGCAGGATGATCGCCGCCTCGCCGCATTGGTAGAACAGGTTGTTGAAGAATTTGTTCTCCCGCGAGGTGCCGCCGCGCTTGGGCCAAATCCGAAAGGCCACCACTTTGGCGAAAAAGCCGGCTTTGTCGCACTTGCCGATCAGGTTGTTGACCATGCGCAGCCGGTCGGTGCCTTCCAGATAAATGCCATAGCCGTTTCTGACGTCCAGCTCGGTGGTCTTGTACCAGCCGGAAGAGCCGGGTTCGGCGGGCACGGCGTTTTTGTCGTACCGGCCCTCGACGTTCCAGATGATGTTGTTGTCAATCAGATTCTCGGCGTCGCGCGAGCACTCGATAAAGAGGTGTTCGCGGGAATGGATGCCGTCTATGAACAGGTTCGACGTGATGCGGCAGTTCTCGTTGCCCACGTCCATCCACAGCGCGTCGCATCCGATACATCCCTTGATGACGTTCCGGCGGATGAGGGTATCCACCGCATTGTGAACCTTGATGCCGCCCGCTTCCCATGAAAGCTCCATCCGCTGCCAGCCTGTCCCGACGATGAGGTTGTCTTCGATGAGCATGTTGCGCACAAACATGCCGGCGATGCCGCACACGCCCACATCCTTGATCGTATTGCGCCGGATAACAGTATAGCCGATGATCTGCCCCTCGATGCGGTCGTGGTGCCAGCACTCATTGCCGCAGTCAATGCCGGTGGCGTTCGACCAGTCAATAGTGCAGTCTTCGATGATCCAGTGATGGCCTCGGTAGCAGGAAAGGGAGCCACGCTGCGGGACCGGAGCGCCGGTCGCGGCATGGGCCAGCGTCAGCCCTTTGACACGGATGTAGGACAGGAACGGCTCTTTGGGGGCAAAGCACTGTTCGCGGTTGCTCAATTCGATGACGTGATCCCTGGGGTCTGCGTCGCCGGGCAGCCGGATGTGGACCTTCTGGCCGTTGGCTTCCACCCAGTACGTGTTGTCGTTCTGGCTCAACTGGTTATACAGCGGAACCTGCTTCATCGGCTTGCCGTCCACAAACACCATCCCCCGGCGGTTGAGATAGGGCGTCATATCGGTTTTATCGTACTCGATAAAGACCCGGTCGTGGAGGATATTCACGGCGCAAAACGGGTTGTAGCCTTTGAAGTCCTCTGGGTTCAGTTCGATTTCCCACACCTTGATCGCTTCCGGCGAAGCGACGGTGCGCCCGAACCACGGAAACAAACGCCAGCCAACGCTCGGCTTGAAGTCCTTGACCTCTACAGAAGCCTTGATGAGCACTTCTTCCCCCTGATAGGCTTCGTAGCTGATCATCTTTTCCGGCCCCAGTCCACCCATAGCCGGCTGAACCGTCTCACGATACGTCCCGCCATGGATCAACACCCTGGTTCCGGGGGTAGCAACCTGGGCCGCGGCGTTGATCGTCTTGAACGGTCGTGCAGGCGCACCGTCGTTCTGATCCGACGCATGTAGATTTTGGTTGTCCACGTGCAACTCCCGCTCGTATGTCGGTTCGACCTCCCAGAACGTAAACATTTCCTCGTTGGGAAGCTGGGCGGAAAAATCTTTCTCTGCTGTCATACCAATTATCCTTTCTGGGCGTTAACCCCAGTTGCCACTTGCACGTTCAAACTTCAATAGGACGCGGACGAACTTGGATTTTACGGATAACCCAAAAATCCGTGTGCTCCGTGGAAATCCGCGTCCTATGGGTCTCTATTCCATCCCGTAAAACTCTTCCGGGTCAAAGCCCAGGTACGAGTCCGTCTTGTCGTCTACTGGCGTGATTTCCAGCATCACCAGATGATTGCACGGGATGGTCAGCGCCACTTCATACACGCCGTTGTGCTCGAACAGTTTGGTATCGGTTTGACAGGGTTCGGCGGAAGCCTGCAATAACCGTAATTGTTCCGGGCTGAGGTTGCGCGGTTTGCCCAGGTTGCTCCAGGTTTGCATGGGATTGGCATGGGCGCCGCCTACGTCCTTTTTCACCAGCACCGCCTGCTTGCCCAGCGACGGCAGTGAAAGCGCATAAGACTCATCGGGCGTCGGTTGGTGATCCCGTAGATCGTGCCAGTTCCACCCGATGATGACGTAACTGTCGTCGCGTTTGGTGACGATCAGGTGCTCGTCACGGTAGAGCAATTCCTTCCCGGCTCGGGCGAAGAACTCGAAGGCGTAGAAGGTCGGCTTTTTGATCCCGTTCAGGGCCACCAGGCCGAAGCCGCCGTGGAAGACGGACTTGGGCACATCCGCCTCCTCAAAAACGTCACTGAACGTCCAGTAGGAATAAGAGTCTGCATACTCCCCTGCTTCGCTGAGGATACGGGCGATATACGGCGCGTGAAAGTCTGTATCATGCACCGGGCAATTGGGGACATACGAGCTGTTAAATTCGGTGATGTGCAGCGGCAGGTTCGCAATCTGCGGATAGTCCGCCATGTACGCGCGAGTTTCTTTCAGTTCCTCGATCATCCGGGTGGGAGCGTTCACCGTATGGTAGGTGTAGTGCCCGCGCCGGGTCGGCATATTCGCTGTATAGCAGTGGCGGGTGATGAAGTCCAGCGGCGATTGGGCCTCGATGCAATGCTCGAAGAATGACCGCAGCCATTTCTCCGTTTCCACCCCGCAGATTGCCGGCCCCCCGACTTGAATCCGCGGGTCAACTTGCTTGACGACCTCAGCCGAAACGTCGTATAACTTGAAGTATTCCTCCATTGTCCCTGCCCAGAAGGGGATATTCGGCTCGTTCCAGACCTCGATCGGCCAGGCAACCACTTCTTCGCGGCCATACCGCTCAATGAGGTGCTGTAACGTCGCTTCGATGAGATCAGCCCATTTTTCGTAAGAAGCGGGGGGCGTCACGTTGCCTTTCCAGTAGAAGACCGTCTGTTCGCCCGTCTTCAGCTTTTCCGGCATAAAGCCAAGTTCCAGGAATGGTCGGATGTTGTGCTCAAGATAGGCATCCATAATCCGATCCAGATAGGTGAAATTGTAAAAGGTGTGCGTCTCTCCGTCCATCTCAAGTTCACGATAGATGCCGACGTCATCACAAAACAGCCCGTGGCCACGGATATACCGGAAGTGGATCGCTTCCTGCACGATTTTCAAATGGTCGGTGTATTCCTTTTGCAGTGCCAGGCCCATTCTGCCGGTCCCGACGCAATAGACCGCATTGTTCTTGAACGGCTTTCCTGAAGTTGGTATCTCTATCTTTTTCGTCATATCAAAATCCTCTCTAAAAATAAACCGCTAATCTCGCTAATCTACGCGAATCTTTTCTAAAAACTTAATCGAAGAATCGTACACGGATTTCACGGATTCTACGGATTTTTAGGGGAAGAAATCCGTGTTTTCCGTGTTCATCCGTGTACTAAAATTGTAATAGTTTATTTCTGATACAAAAATCAGCGCAGATTCGTGGTTAGAATTGTAGCCCTTGTCAGTCTTATGATTGGGCATCGGAGCGGATTTCGAGCAAAGTCACCCCGAAAGGCTGCACGGCGACGGTCCAGTCGAGCGTATTCTCCGGCGTGGCGACGCGCCGCACGGACATATCCAGTTCCATTTGGCGGCGCAGCACGTCCAGGTCGGCGGGGAGGATGTGCAACGGCGCGCCCATGGCCACCCAGGCATCGTAGGCGCTACCATGCTCCCGGTCAAAGCGCGTCGTCTGCACACGGACAGATGCTCCCACGCCATCCAGGCGCAGTGCGAACTCACGCGAGGGCTGAATATCGAACAGCTCGTAGATTTCGCCCGGCTTCGCGGCGGCCAGCAAGCGGCTGTCGTTGGCGTCGGCGCGATAGTGACAGTAATTCCATAACAGGATGCCCAGCGTGCCGTCACGTCGGCGTGTGACCGCGTACCCATCACCTTCGGCCAACACCTCTTCACCCAGGTGTGAAAGGAACCAGTACCCGTGATACGACGCCTTTTTCAAGCCCTGAACGTTGACCAGTCCAAAACCGCCGTGGAAGGGGGTATCGCCCACGCGACATTCTTCGAATATATCGCTCACCACCCAAAACGACAGGGAATCCATCAGTCCGCGCGCCCGCCAATTGTTGTCTACGATAAAGGCGGCTTCAAAAGCGGTGTCGTGTACGGGATCGCGCGGGCTGGGGCTGGAACTCCACTCGGTGTAGTGCCGCTCGACGTTGGGGAAGGCCGAAGCGCGCAAAAGCTGATCGCAGCCGCGCGCATCCTCCAGCAGGCGGTCAGGGCCGTCCCACGTCATGTAGCCGCGCCCATCCGGGTCAAACGGGTAGAAGGTGGGGTACGGATGCGCAGAGAAGAAATCAACCGGCAGACCGCGTTCGGCGCACACTTCCAGAAACTCCTTGCCCCATGGCGGTTCACCCACAGCGTCGCCGAAGCCGTGACTGGACGGCCCACCGACCCGCAGTTGGGAATCGACGTGCTTGAGCGTGCGCACGGTGCGCGCGTAGAGTTCCATGTAGGCATCGAAATCGGCGTCTTTCCAGAAGAACGTCAGGGCCGGTTCGTTCCACACCTCGAAATACCACTGGCGCACTTCGGCCAATCCGTAACGCTCGATGACGTGACGGATGTACTGCTCGATGAACCATTCCCAGCGGTCCCAGTCCTTCGGCGGGGTGATGTTGCCCTTCCACCAGAAGACGGTCTCCTCGCCGCTGGCGAGATCGTAGGGCATGAAGCCCAATTCCACGAAGGGCCGGATGCCAATCGAGAGCCAGTGATCGTACACCAGATCGACGTATTGCCAGTTGACGATGGGCTGGCCGTTCTCCTCGCGGTAGACCATCATGTCTTCGTGGAACAGGCCATGCATACGGATGTATTGAAAGGGCATCTCGCGCTGCACCATTGCCAAGTGCTTTTGGAAATCGGCGCGCAAGGCTTCGCCCACCCGCCCCCCGCCGACGCACACGCGCCAATAGGGGGTGATGGGTTGGCCGGGTTGTTTCAGGTTGAGATTGATTTTCATAGTCTGGTGAGAAATCATCGTACTCCTTAGAATTGTTCAAAATCAAGGACGACGTATGGGACGTCGTGCTCGATGCGCTCTTTGCGGTTTGCCATAAACCATCCCACCCACGAGTCGGTGTCGGCGGGATCGTAGTAAGTATGCACATCCGCGTAGACGCCGATTTCCAGCAGCTTGAGGAAGTGCGGGAGCTGGCCGAGCCAGAAGGCGCTGAGCGTGTTTTCGGCCCGGTAACCCTGCAGATAGCTCCGCAGAAAGCGCGCGGCAAACGCTTCGCGGTCTGCCCCCCGATAGAGCACCAGCATATCGAACACGCTCATCGCAATGTCCATCACATACCAGCCATAGGCGCAATCGTCGAAATCGAAGACAGTGATCGTGTGGGTGTCCACATCCACGAAGAAATTGCCACCGTGCAGGTCGGCGTGGATCATCCCGTAGCTGTCCCGGTCTTTGGGCAACGCCTGCACGACCTCGACAATCCGCGCCTGTTTCTCGGCGGCGATAGCCTCGGACGGCGGAAATGGCTCCGGGGGATGGTAACAGTTGACAGCGGCGTTCCATGCGGGGCGCTTGAGGTCAGGGTCAGGTGGGGTGTAACCTTTCGCCAGCGCGTGCATTTTGCCGGCGGTCTGCCCCAGGCGCGCGAACAGCGCGTCGTTCCACTGGTCGAAGGTGAGTTCCTCGCCCCGGATGCCCGGCGCTCGCTCGAAGGCCACCGCGATGTAAGTGTGCCCATCCTGCTCAATGGTCTCGATCAAATTACCGCTTTGTGAGGGCACGGGCGCGGCAACCGAAGCGCCGCCGTCCGCGAGGTAATGCATCCACGGCAGGATGGCGCGCATCGCCGGTAGATCAATCTCCTCGTTGGGTGGGGTGATGCGCAGCACGCAATCTTTGCCATCTTTGGCGAAGCTGTAGACGTGGGTGACGTGTCCGCCCACCATCGGCGTGAGAGCGGCGCTGGTGACGCCGTAGCGCCGCGCCGCAGCCTCGATGAAGGGTGCGTCGGTGATCGTCTGCATCCTTATCGCTGGTGCTCGATTTCTTCCAGCTCGCGCGTTTTGGTCTCGTAGGGATTGGCGAAGCGGATGATGGCGATGGGGATCAAGATAACCACAGCAGCGACGACCCAGAACCACTCCATGGTGGGGAAAGCGTTCAACACAACAGCCACCAGGGCCGGCCCCACCACGTAAGAGATGCGCGCCGCGGTGGTCGTCCAGCCGATGCACGCGCCGCGTCGCTCGGTGGGGAAGACCTCTGGCACGTAGACGACGATCCACGTGTAGGTGAACGAGGTGAAGAAACCGGTAATAGCCGCCGCTACCGGCAGCACCCAACCGCGGCCAAAGCCCAGGACGACGAGGATGAGTGCCAGGCCGACACACCCGCCGATGAAGGCCGGCGTCCGTCCGATGCGATCCATAATCGCGCCAGCGCTCACCCCGCCGATGATCGCCATCACCAACGAAGCCAGCAGCACGATGGACCACTGTCCGAGTGTGTAATCATGGAGGGTCATAAAGTAGTAACCGGCGTAGAAATAGAAGAACTGGTAGACCAGCCAGCACAGCCAGATGGAAGCGGCGAAGGCGATGTAGCGAATGTCATGCCGGTTGATGACGCCCACGCCAAACAGGTGGCTCTTGCGAGTTCCCGCGCGGCGCTCGGCCTTGACGATATCGTAACGTCCGGTTTCGCGCATGAAAAACCACATCACAAGCGCCGGGATCATCAGCACAAACATAACGCCGTACATCCACTTCCAGCTCAATCCGAGCACGTTCATCAGCAGCGGCGGCAGGGCAGCTTGCAGCGGGATCAGGCCGAGGACGTAGACAATCGCCACGTATTTGGCGCGCTTATCGGCGGGCGATTCCTCGCTCACCGGAATGGACCACATGTTAGAGACCGTCGTGAACACCGCAATCGTGTAGAACACCATAAAGAGGTGCAGCGTGGGAGTGAAGAGCACAATACCGAGTGACGACAATCCCATCAACAAAATCAAGACGAGGATGGATAACTTGCGCCCGATGATGTCGTTGAGGCCGTTGAGCAAAAAGATGAGGAATGTGGAGGCCAGATAGAGCGCCTCGTACCACGAAAAGCCCGACGCCGTAATGCCGTAGGCTTCGATGATATACGGGATTGCCGTAGTCTTGATCGTCGAGATGTATTGGTCCATCACCGCGACCAGTCCCATAAAAAGGATCAAATAAACGAGATAATTTCTGCTGCGTAGCTGCCCGTTGCTGCCCGGTGAAACGTCCGGTGTTGCCGTCATTGTCTTCCTCCCTTTCCCGCTGTGATGTATGCACACCTTATAACCCCGTGCTGGCCTTGAAGTTGCATCTGAGGCATTGTAACATACTTTCGTGAGGGGGCTATAATTATTTTAACGCCGCCGAGAGCGGATCCGCCTCCGCCGCGCAGAACCCCAGGTGCGAACGCCGCCGCCACCCTTCGGCGATAGCGCAGCGCCCGGAGAGCGCGCCGATCTCGCGGCAGAGGTCTTCCATCGCTGCGAGATACGAGTCCATCCCCTGCGTCTGATCCAGCCACACCTTCTGGCTCTGGTGGCAGGCCAGCATCGCGCGTTTTTGGTCGAGCACGCCGGCGATGTCCACGACAATCTCCGGGCGGATCAGTCGCCGCAGCGGATCGCGGTTGCCGTGCGGCTGCGCGTGGTACACGGTGACGTCCTGCATCGTCGGCGGGCGCGGCGGGTCGGTGGGGAAGTTGGGCATACTCCGGCAGAACGCCGCCGTCACGGCCAGTCGGGCGGCGTTCTGGTGATCCTCCATATAATCCTCCGGCGACTGCACGAGCAAAATCTCCGGCGCAACCTCGCGCAGCACCGCGCCCACTTTGGCGAGCAGGGCGCGCTCGTAGAAAATCTCGATATCGTTGACCAGGCTTTCGTGGTAGATCGCGCCGATGGACGCGGCGGCAGCCATCGCTTCCGCGCGGCGGATGTGGATAATCTCGTCGCGGGCGTGGCGCGCCGTCCCGCAGGAGCCGTTGGCGATGTTCATATAGTGCAGTTCGTAGCCGGCCTGTCCCAAGCGGATGAGCGTGCCCGCCATCAAGAACTCGATGTCATCGGGATGGGCGGCGATGGCGAAAACGCGCGGGCGCACCATCAATGCATCTCCGCTTCGCACGTCCCAATCCCACGCCGATAGAAGTTGAACTGCACGTTGGGATGGTCCGCCAGCAGCGACATCGGCACGGCGCTATCGGGGATGCGCCTGGCAATCATCAGCGTCGTCAGCCGCATCCCGAACGGGTTGTCGTGGGTCCCGGCCTGCCAGATCGAGACCTTCTCTGCCTTCCACGTCTCCACCGGGCCGACGGTCAACGCCTGACTCGGCACGTTCTGCACCACGCCGCCGCCCGACGTGCGCGCGTTCTGGATGAGCGTGATGGGGTGCAGGTCTACGATGCGGGTGGTGAGCGCGCGGTACGCTTCCGGCGACGGCGGCGCATCCTTGTGCGGTCCCGCGCGGCGCAGTGGATCGTTGAAGGCCCAGTGTTTCACCTCGCCCTGCCCGCCCTGCATGACCACGCAGCGCGCGTGTTTCCAGCTCTCCAGGTATGCGCCGAGGTCAGCTTTGGGGAAGTGCAGGTTCTCCTCCGGCATCCGTAAGTCGGGGCGGATGCGGTTGAAGCACAACTCGCGGTCGGCCCGCTCGAAGCTCAACGGGTGATCGCTGGCGACTTCTTTGCCGTCAACCACCCATTCATCCATCGCCCAGAAGTGCGCGTGCCGCAGATCAAGCTCCAGCGCATTGACCAGCCGCGCCACGAGTGGCAGTTGCTCGGTCGGGCCAATGGGGCCGCAGATGCCGGCCGGCGCGTCTGCGGTGGCCTGCCGCCAGGCAGTGATGTATTCCAGCGCCTCCGCCAGGTAGAAGTCTTCGAGCGTGTCGTAGAACTGCACCGTAAAGCCGGGGCGTGAAAGCTGCGCGAGGTCGTCCGCAGTCAGCCGGGCCGCGTCGTCGAGAATCGCGCGGTCGAGGGTCGTGTAATCCCACCAATCGGGTGCTACTTTGCTCACGGGTCTCATTGTTTTGCTCCTCGAAAAATGGTCATGGGTTGCAGGTTGAAAGTTACAGGTTGAAAGTTGGGAGATCTGTTGGCATATTTTCATCCGGTCATTTTATACTCCGAAGTCAGGGTTGGGCAAGTTTGCGTCTACGTAGGTTTGACAAAACACAAACATCCTCACAATATGGATCTTGAATTTCCATCTTTAATCCGGCTTGGAGGTGTACGATGAGCATCAAAACTGCCCGCGCAGAAGGGACGGCCAACGTCACGATTGATCGCGCGGCTTGCATCGCCTGTGGATTGTGCGTTCAAGTGTGCAAGGGCGCGCCGCTCACGATGGTCGAGGGCGCGGTTCATGTGGATCAAACGTGCCTTTTTGGCTGTATTGCCTGTGGGCAGTGCGTGGCGGTGTGCCCGCGCGACTGCATCACCGTGGACGGGCGCGATTTTTCGCCGGCGGATGTGTTACCGCTGCCGCCGCGCGGCGAGCGGGCGACCTATCCGCAACTCTACGCGCTGCTGCTTGGACGGCGCAGCGTGCGCGACTTCAAAGATCAGCCGGTCGAACGCGCATTGGTTGATCAAATCATCGCGGCGGCTTCGACCGCGCCGATGGGGTTGCCGCCGAGCGACGTGGAGATTCTGATCTTCGACGGCGCAGCGAAGGTCGCCGCGCTCTCCCGTGACCTGCTCGACTTTATGCGCGGCATCCGGTGGTTGTTCACGCCGTTCATGCGCTCGCTGATGCGGCCTTTCGTCGGGAAAGAGGCCGGCGACGTTTTCGACACCTTTATCGCGCCGGCGTTGAACCTGTTCGTGCAAAAGCAGGCTGAAGGCGTGGATTGGCTCACCTATGCTGCGCCGCTGGCGATGTATTTCTCTACTTCCGCCTACGCCGACCCGGTGGATCCGCTCATCGTGGCGACCTACGCGATGCTGGCGGCGGAATCGCTGGGACTGGGCAGTTGTATGCTCGGCACGCCGGCCTATGGTTTCAAGTACAGCAAAAAACTCCGCCGCAAGTACGGCCTCGCCGACCGGAGCCAGCAGGGAATTCTCGTCATCTTCGGCTATCCCGCGTTCCCCTATCGCCGCGCGCTTCGCCGTCGCCTGGGCGCCGTGCGTTTTTATTGACGCACCTGTTTTTGCTCATTCTGAAGAATCTCTGCTTTGTGCTCCGCCACGTAGGCATTGGAAGGCGTCGCGCCGCACACGCGGCATGTGAGATGGTAGGCCGAATTCAGTGCGCCACATTCGGGGCAATTGTAACGTTCTACCATCTCGGCGAACCATTGCTCGTAGCCCACTTCGCGGATGCGCGCCTGCGCTTCCCACAGTTCGATACGGTGAGGACGGGCGGCCTGGAACGCTGTCAAGTCTTCGCAGGGGTACGCCTCGCACTGCCCGCAGAAGTCCACGCCTTTCTCCAGCGCGCAGGCGTAGAGCGTGCAGGATTCGCAGTAGACGTACCGCCGCTCCGCGCGGCAGCCATCGCAGACCAGCGATTCCACGGGGCGATTGCGCTGTCGGGCGATCTCGGCGCGTTTTTCGGGCGTTTCTCGCGCCGCAATGTAGATCACGCACGCCGGACAAAACAGTCCACAGACGGCAGCCAGGGTGAGATCGGGTTGTCGTTCATTGCTCATAGTTCTTCCTCCGGTATCTCTCGTGTGTCCCACGGCTCATTATCCCATCGGTGTTCCCCAAAGCAAGCCATAGCGCGTCGGGGCGGATTCAGTCGCGCGCTAACGACTACGCGGAATGACCCTTGATTTTACACGACGTCTGTAGTATAATATATAAAGTTATTTTTTATCATTCAATAATATAAAAAGGAGTGGAGTATGATCGCATCAGGTGAAATGGCGCCGGATTTTGTGTTACGTTCGGATAAGGATGAAGACGTGCGGTTGTCGGACTTTCGCGGGCAGAAGGTGGTGCTTTACTTCTATCCCAAGGCGGATACGCCGGGATGCACACAACAGGCGTGCGCCGTGCGCGATGTCTATCCGCAGATCGAGGCGCAGAACGCCGTGGTCATCGGCATCAGCCCCGACGAGCCGGAGGCGCTGGTGAAATTCCGCGAAAAGCACGGCCTGCCCTTCCTGCTTCTCTCTGACCCCGATCACCAGGTCGCGGCAGCATACAGCGCGTGGGGCGAGAAGCAAATGTACGGCAAGACCTACGAAGGCATCCTGCGCAGCCATTTTGCGGTGGACGAAGAGGGACGGCTAACCGACGTTGAACTCAAGGTCAAGCCGCTGACGACGGCGGATTTGGCCTTGAAAATACTCAAGCTCTGAACTCGATAATCGTGAAGTCTTCTACGACGACGGCGTGGAAGCGCAGGACAAGCCGTAGAGCGCATCCGCCACGGTAAGCCACTCGCTTGCCGGGAACAGGCGCGCGATTTGCGGCATAAACGTCGGTGAGGCGCGCAGCACGTCGGCGGAATTCCCCT
Organism: Anaerolineae bacterium; assembly: GCA_034433375.1. Taxonomy (GTDB): domain Bacteria; phylum Chloroflexota; class Anaerolineae; order B4-G1; family SLSP01; genus DSWT01. The sequence goes on from DAOUAQ010000078.1 coordinate 27,279, forward strand.
GGGCGATGATTGCCCCCTGATCCATGATCATCGCACGGTCGGCGGCCTCGGCAACCAATTCTACGTCGTGCGTGACGAGTAAAATTGCCAGCCCCTCATCCCGCCAGGCGCGCAACAAATCGAGCAACTGCGCTTTGGCGCGATAGTCCAGCCCGCGCGTGGGTTCGTCCAACAGCAGCGCGCCCGGCTGCGTGACCATGATCGCCCCCAAGGCGACGCGCTGCCGTTCTCCCACGCTCAAATCGCGGGGATACCGCTGCGCCTTGTCCGCCAATCCCAGGCGTTCGAGCAGCACCTCCGGCGCGATGGGCGCATCTTCGACGGCGCTGCCGTGATTGCGCAGCGTGATATGCAGCTCCTCCAACACCGTATCGGCGAAGAGCAGCGCGTTGGGATCCTGCGGCAGATATCCCACCCGGCGGCATACGTCGGCAACGTCGTCTTTGGCGATGCTGCGCCCTTCCACCCATACCTCCCCGCGACGCGGGCGCAGCAGCCCGACCAGACTCTTGAGCAGCGTCGTCTTCCCCGCCCCATTGCGCCCCAACAGCGCGACGATTTCCCCGCGATGCAGCGCCACATCCACCCCCCGCAGCGCCATCGTCTGCCCATAAGCCGCCTCCAATCCCTGCGCCTCAACCACCGCCCCCACCGTATCCTGCTGACCGCCGACGGCTGACCGCTGACCACTGATAGCTGAAAGCTGACGACTGAAAGCCGATCCTTCCTCCATCGTCAGCGGCAACGGCGACCAACCGAGCGCCTGCGCCAGACTTTGCAGCGGCGGCAGCAGCGGGACGCGCGGCAAAATCTCGCGGGGCGGACCGGCGAGCGCGGGCGCGCCGTCGTCGGGCAGGTAGATCACCTGATCCGCGAAGGGCAGGATGCGCTCCAGGCGATGTTCCGCCAACACCACCGTCAGCCCCAGGCTCTTGTTCAACTGGACGAGCGCCTCCAGCAGTTCCGCCGCCGACTGCGGATCGAGCTGTGAGGTGGGTTCGTCGAGCGCCAGGATGCGCGGACGCAGCGCCAGTGCAGCGGCAAGGGCCACACGCTGTTTTTCGCCGCCGGAGAGCGTGTCGAGTTTGCGACGGCGCAGCGGCGTCAGGCGCAGCAACGCGAGCGCGTCGGCAATGCGCGCCTCCATCTCTTCCGGTGGAATGGCGGCGTTTTCCAGGGCGAAGGCGATCTCGTCTTCCACGCGATCCATCACGAATTGCGCTTCGGGATCCTGGAACACGAAGCCGACCGCGCGGCTCATCACGCTCGGCGTCGCCGCCACGGGATCAAGGCCATCCACGACGATGCGCCCGGTCAGCGTCCCGCCGCTGAAGTGCGGAACCAGGCCGTTGAGGCAGCGCAGCAACGTGGATTTGCCCGCGCCGGAACTCCCCACGACCAGGGCGAACGCACTGTCGGGGATGGACAGGCTCACGTCGCGCAAGGCCGGGCGCGCCGCGTCGGGATACGTGTAGGTTACATGCGCAAAGTCAATCATTGCATCTTTCAAGATACACCGCTAATCTCGCTATTTGACGCGAATTTTCAGAAAATTAGCGGGGATTCGCGGTTGAATCTACATCATGTTCGTTCACCACCAGCGCCGGCAGGAGGAGGCCGAGCAGCGTTGTCCCCGCTAACGTCTCGAAGACCGGCCAGGTGAGGGCGGGATAGGGGTTATACATCCGCGAACCTTGTCCCCACCCTAAAAACGCCGCCGCCGCGACGAGCGCGCCGCCAACGACGAGCCATTCCCGGTAGCCCCACGGCGCGCGCCGGTAGGTGGTGTGCGGGATGCTGCGCCCGGTCAACCAGAGCGCCGCCACAATCGCCGCGCTGCCGCTGAGGATGAGCGCCGTTCCCCAGAACGGCTGCTGCCACGCGGCGAGCAATCCACCGCCGAGGATGCCGAGCAGTCCGGCGATGGAGACCATTCGACTTCGCTCATGGCAGGCCGCCTGCGCGCGGGCTGCGTGTACTGTTCCGCCGTCGCTGGCGAAGCCGCGCGCCGCCATCGCCTCGGCCAGTTGCAGCGCGCGTTCCAATCCGCCGACGAGCAGCGGCATAAACAGCGGCAGCCAATCGCGCAACCGCCGCATCCGGTGCCCGCGAATGGCCTGCGCTTCGCGGATCTGCTGCATCTGCCGCAGCGTCGTCGGCGCGAAGGTGATGGCGATGGAGGCGACGACCGCGACCGGATAGAAGGCGCGGGGGATGAAGCGGATCAAATCGCGCACGGGCACGGCGAGGTTAAGGACGGTGAACGCGGTAAACAGCGCCGTCAGCAGCAGACCGTTGAGCGCGCCGTAGACCAGCGCCTCCGCCGTGAGCGGCCCGCCGATGAGCGGCCACGCGCGGGGGATGGCGAGCAGGACTGTGTCGCCGGTGCGCGAGAGCAGCGCGTTGATGAGCGCCGCGAGCGGGACGACGTAGAGCGCAAAGCGTCCCGGCGCGAGTGGGGCGGCAGACAGTTCATCCGGGCGGCGGATGGCGCGCGCTGTCGTCATAAATGCCGCCGTCGCCAGCGTGAGATAGAGCGGATTGCGTGTCGCTGAGACGATGACGAGCGCGGCGATCAGCCAGACGAACCAGGCGGCGGCGTGGAGCATTGCTTACGCCTCCTGTCGGCGGTACGTGAAGGTGAAACGCCTGTGGAAGCGGCGCAGCGCGCGCAGCGTCGGCGCGCCGAACGCCAGCGTCAGCGCGACGTTGCCGAGTCCGCGCGCCAGGTCCCAGAGCAGGGACGTGGTCAAATAGAAAACGCCGTATTGACGGAGCGTTTCGCGGAGTGTCGGGGCTATCGGCGCGCCTGTTCCGCCGATGAAGGCCCAAGACGTCAGGTTCATCAGCGCGCCGTAGAGCAGCCCCCATCCCAGGCCGAAGAGCGCCAACAACGCGATCTCCGCAGGACGGCCTTCCAGGCGCAGCCAACGCGCCAACGGGCGCAGCAGCGGCGCGGAAAGCCCCACCCACCCGGCGGCGAGCATCTGGTAAGGCAGCCATGGCCCCACGCCGCCGGTAATCAGCGCCGAAACGAGCAAGGTCAGCGCGCCGAGCAAAAAGCCGAAGCGCCCGCCGTAGGCATAGCCGGTCACGACGATGAGGAAGAAGATCGGGCTGAAGCCGCCCGGCCCGGGGATGGCGACCTCGGCGAAGCGCAGCGCGGCGTTCATCGCCGTGAGGATGCCGAGCAGCGCGATGAACTTGACATTCGCCGCATCGCCCTGCACTTCGAGCAACAGCGCGACAAAGCTCATCCCCACCACGAAGGCCAGCAGCAAGGGCGTGTTCGCCGTCCGCCCGGCCATGACGACCGGATACACGAAGGCCAGCAGACCAATGGCGGCGGTCAGGGCGTAGATGAGCGCGCGCAGGAAACGGCGCATATCATTTCGGCTTTCGTTTGAGCAGCGCCAGCCCGACGATGCAGATCAGGAGCAGCGCGTAGGGGATGTATTGGCGCAGCGGACTGGGCGCGCGGTAGGACGTTGATCCTGGCGAAGTCACGACGGGGAAGGCGAGGGTGTAGGTGAGAGGGTGGGTGGGGGAG
>DAOUAQ010000079.1:0-24979 GCA_034433375.1 Anaerolineae bacterium
AGGCACCAACGGCAGTTGCGGGACGAACGGCGTGACCTCGACCCTCACCTACCTGCACGGCGACCACCTGGGCAGTGCGTCCTTGAGCACGAACGCCACCGGTGGCAAAGTGAGTGAAATGCGCTATTATCCGTATGGCGAGACGCGCAGCGGCTCGATGACGACTGACCGGCGTTACACCGGGCAAAGGGAAGAGAGTGGATTGGGATTGTATGACTACAATGCAAGATATTATGATCCTTATCTTAACCGCTTCATCAGTCCCGATTCGATTGTCCCCAGCCCGGCCAATCCGCAGAGCCTCAACCGCTATGCGTATGTGCTCAATAATCCGCTCAGGTATACGGATCCCACGGGGCACTTAACAGAAGAACAAATTCGACAGTGGGTAACGTATGACTTTGACAGTTTAGATCCACTGATTCAACAAATGTTGCTCGCATTGCATTTTGGAGACTGGTTGTACAACAGCGAGGAGTTCGTAGGAAAAGCTGGTTTAGGCAAAAACGGCTTACAATTCTCCAATGGTGACAACAACTATCTAATAGAGGATGTTATAGCAATGCGAGAAGCAGGATTGGGGCTGGCTTTAGGTAGAAAAGGACCAGACGGAAAGATGTACTTGGTGGTTAGTCCTAATTCATCTAAAACTAGTCTTCCTTCAATCGCCGAGCTTGGACAATGCACTGAGCATGAGCATCATGTTGACGGTTTAACACAGTTTCTCGCTTCGACTCTTCCCAATGCAATACGCAATGGAGCGGTAGGCGCAGGCATAGGTCTTGCGACAACCAAAAGTCCGCATGGGGCTATTATAGGTTTCGTAGCAGGCATGGCATATGATTCACTAGAAGGTGTTGCTTTTGCCGATCCGTTAATGGGTCATGCGGCCGGGGATATTATCTTGCAGTATCGGTATTCTAACACTATTTGGATGCAAGAGATTATAATTCGGGGCACTGAAGTAGATGTTTCCTGGCGCTATGATCCTGTGAAGTTTAATTCTGGCGCTCTCGAAGCTCCATATTTTTGAGAATAATGTGAGTTGAGAACAATATGAATGACAAAAGAAATAGACTCTTGATTGTCCTGTGTATTTTGGTGGGCTTTGCCTTTGTTTCTTCGCTAACAATGAAAGCTTGGGTCTTGTTCTGCGCGCATGACAGTCTAAAAGAACATTGGATCACTGCTAGAATGAATCCTATCTTTATTGCTATACTAACTATAGTAGCAGTCCTTATAGTTTGGAAAAAGCATAATAGGGTGTATGTTTTCGATAACAAAACTCGATGGTTCATACTAATAGTATGTTTGATCGATTTGTTCTTCGTTAGTCTCTTGGTGTGGGGGGTTTTATAGTTTGCAAAAGACTGGATGTGGCAACGGTAAAATTATAGGTAAGTAGCAACTTCCAGATAGTACAAGTTGGATACGACGCAGCAGGCAGTACCATTTATTGTGGCGCTGTTTGATTGCGTTGTCACCGGCAGCGGCGCTCATAAAACACAAAGGCTGAAACCCGCCTGACGGTGGTGAGCGGCGCCACCAGCGCCAGCTTCGTCTATGATGGCAGCCTGTCCTGAGTGGAGCGAAGGAACGGCAACCGCGTCAAATCCGTGCTGAACGGCGTGACCACCTACGACGTCGGTAACCGCTTCGAGCGGACGCCGTTTGGCGCAGTTTGCCAAACGTACCATTTGACAATCCACCCCCAGCCGCTATAATGAAGCGGTAGCAAAAAATCCTAGCCGGCAGCCGCCGGGAGCACGAAGGGAGTGAGAAGAGTGACGTTTGTTTACGCGGATGACAATGAATCCTTTGATTCGTTGTTGCGTCGTTTCAAGAAAAAGGTGCAGGGAGATCGCATTCTCTCCGAGATTCGCAAGCGGCGGTATTTCGAGCAGCCAAGCATCGTGCGGAAACGCAAGCGGGCCGCCAAATTACGCAAGAGCCGCCGGACTTCGCTCAAAGACAGTCGCAAGCAGTACTAAACCGGTTTTGGTGTGGGATGAACCTCAAAGAACAACTTCAACATGATTTGCAGGCGGCGATGCGCGCGCGCGATGAACGCCGTAAGGCTGTGCTGCGTATGGCGTTGACCGCCGTGCAGTTGGCGGAAGTTGAAGCAAGGAGCGAGCTAAACGACGAGGGCGTCGTCAGCGCGATCCGCAAAGAGGTTCGCCGTCGAGAAGACGCCCTGGAGATGATCCGGCAATCCGGTCGCGCCGATATGGTCGCCGAGGATGAAGCGCAATTGGAGATTCTCCGCTCTTATCTGCCCCAACTTTTGACGGCGGAAGAGGTGACAGCCATCGCGCGCGAGATCGTCGCCGAGGCTGGCGCCGCCTCCCCTGCCGACGTGGGGAAAGTTATGAAGTTACTTATGCCCCGGGTTCAGGGCAAGGCCGATGGACGTATGGTCAGTCAAGTCGTCCGTGATCTGCTCGCCGCCTGACCCCTGGTAGCTGTCTATGAACGTTGAATCAAGAGGGGCCCCGGCGTGGGGCTCCTCTTGTGCTATATGACGATGAGCGTAACAAATTCTCGCAAAGTGTCGCGTGGATGGGGTTTTCGCCAAAGCCTCTTCTGGCTTTGGCTTACACTGTTGACCGCTTTTGTCCTCGTTTTCTCTTTTCCCAACGATTTCAACCTTGCTTTTGGCGCTGTCGCCCCCCGCGACCTCCGCGCGCCGAGGGATTTCACTTATGACAGCGACATCCGCACCCAGCAGGCGCGCCGAGAAGCCGTCCGCCAGGTCGAGCCGGTTTATACTGCGCCGGATTTCAATCTCGCGCGGCAGCAATACGACCGGGCGCGGCAGGTGTTGACCTACCTGCGCGAACTCCGCGCGGACATGTATGCCTCTGAAGCCCAGGGGTACGCCTGGGTTTTGGCCGTGCCGGAGCTGGCGGACCTGTCGTTGAGCACGGTGAACATCCTCCTCGATATGTCTGACGTGAGTTGGAACCGCGTGCAGATCGAATTTCTGGCGCTGTTGGATCAAATCATGCGGCAGCAGCAGATCCGTGAGAGCGACCTCGCCAGTGTGCGCGCGAATGTGCCCAACCTGGTTGCGCTGGAACTGGCGCAGGAAGAAGCACTCGTCGTGGGGGATTTGGTCCAGCGTTTTTTGAAACCGAACGTCTTCTACGATGCGGCGGCGACGGAAGCGGCGCGCCAGGCTGCCAGCGACGCCGTCGGCCCCACCTTTCGCACGTTCCGCAGCGGTGAAGTGATCGTGCGTGAAGGCGATGTTGTCTCCAACGAAGACGTGGAGGCGCTGCAAAAATTGGGCTTGCTCACCCAGACGTGGGATTGGGTAGACTTCGGCTGGATGCTCCTGCTGGCGGGAATTGTCGTGTTTGCCCTGGGGTTCTACCTGTGGCGATTCCAGCCTGGGGTTTTGCAGACTGCGTCGTCCGAGGTGTTGTTGATGTTGTTGATGACGCTCTTCCTGCTCCTGGCGCGCGCGTTGATCGTGTCGGGGGATGTGCTGCCGTATCTCTTCCCGGCGGCGGCGCTGGCGATGCTCCTGACGACCACCGTTGGGCTGCCGGCGGCGGTCGGAGCGATGATTTTTGTGGGCGGCGTTAGCGGCTGGATTGCCGGACGGTCGCTTGGCTTCGCGGTGTTCGTGACGATGAGCGGCATTGCCGGGGCGTTGACCCTGCCGCGTTACGAGCAAACCGGCACGATCTTTCGTTCTGGCCTGTTAAGCGGCCTGCTGGGCGCGGCGACGTTGTTTGCCTTCAACGCGAGCGACTTCAGAACGGAGCCGCTGCCGTTGTGGTACAAAGTGGGTGTCTCGGTTGCGGGCGGGATCGTGTCCGGCGGTTTGACAGTCGGCGGGCTGTTTCTGCTCGCGCCGCTGTTCGATTTGACGACGACGTTCCGCCTGACGGAGTTGAGCCGGCCCAATCATCCCCTGCTGCAACAACTGCTGCGCGAAGCGCCCGCCACCTTTAATCACGTGATGATGGTGGCGAGTCTGGCGGAACAGGCCGCCGAACGCATCGGCGCAAACGCACTGCTCACACGCGTGGGTGCGTACTATCACGACGTTGGCAAGCTGGCGCGCCCCTACTTCTTTGTGGAAAATCAGCAGGGATTGAGCAATCCGCACGACCGGCTCGACCCCTACACGAGCGTGGACGTGCTCAGAGGCCACATCCGCGATGGCATCAAGCTGGCGCGCCAGTATCACCTGCCGGGGCGCGTGCGCGCCTTTATCCCCGAACACCACGGCACGACGCGCGCCAGTTTCTTCTACCGCAAAGCGATTGAAGCGGCCGGCAGCGAGGCCGACCTGGTTGACGAGTCGCAGTTCCGCTATCCTGGCCCTACGCCGCAGAGCCGCGAGACGCTGCTGGTGATGTTGGCGGATGGCTCGGAGGCCGCCACGCGCGCCCGCCGCCCTTCCACGCCGGAAGAATTGGCGAGCATCGTCAGCGCGATTTTCGAGCAGCGCATTGCGGATGGGCAGTTGGACGAATGTCCGATCACGATGCAAGAATTGCACAGGGTGAAAGCGACCTACATTGAACTTTTGCGGGGAGCTTTCCATCCCCGCATACAATATCCCGAACCTAAGGAGAGCAAGGATCACGATTATGTGCGCTAAACGACATACGATTGACATACAAGTTGAAGAACAGGTTGGGCCGGTTGACGTGAAACCGTTACAGAAGGCGGTCACGACGACGTTGGCCCGGCAAGGTGTGCCCGAACCGTGCGAAGTGGTGGTCGTCATCACCGACGACGCGGTTTTGCGCGATTTGAACACCCGTTTCCGGGGCATAGCCGAGCCGACGGATGTGCTTTCCTTCGCCGATGATACGCGCGGCCCTTTTGTGGGCGGCGGCGGGCAATTTCCCCGTTACCTGGGCGACATCGTCATCTCGATTGACCGCGCGCGCGCCCAGGCCGAAGCTGCCGGCGGAACGCTGACGCAGGAATTGCAGTTGCTCACCGTCCACGGTGTTCTGCACCTGCTCGGCCACGATCACGCCGAACCGGCGGAAAAGACGAAGATGTGGACGGCGCAGGCCGCCATCCTCGCCGAACTTGGCGCGGACATTCTGTTACCCGAATGATCCCACAACGCAACGGCAACTTCTGGATCAGCCTCGAACACGCGGCTGAGGGGCTGTGGCACGCGATGCGCACGCAGCGCAATTTTCGCATTCACCTTGTAACGACTGTGCTGGTCATCATGGTTGGTTTCTGGTTGCGTCTGCCGGTGGTCTCGTGGGCTATTTTAACATTGACCATCGGGATCGTCCTGGTCACAGAGATGATGAACACCGCCGCCGAAGCCCTGGTAGACTTGGCCAGTCCCGACTACCATCCGCTCGCCAAACTGGTCAAAGACGTGGCCGCGGGCGCGGTGCTGGTGACGGCGCTGACGGCAATCGCCGTCGGCCTCATCGTCCTCGGCCCGCCCCTTCTCGCGCGCCTGGGTTTCATCGGCTAGCGCCATAACGTTCCAACGTTTCAACACAGTAAGGAGAATTGACATGACTTCGTTCAACGGTTTAGGCTTACACATCGGCAATCTGGCGCGTCTGTCGAACGCGCAGACGCGCTCCATCAGCCCGGAGAACTTCACCGGTGAAAAGGGCAAAGCGGGTATGGCTATCGAAGGCACCGGCGCGGGGTGCGCCCGCGAGCTGGGCCAGGGCTGGAAGATTTCGCCTTCGGTGGGCATTGATCCCGGCCAGACCTTCACCCTGGCGGACATCACCGGTCCTGGCGCGATCCAGCAAATCTGGATGACGCCGACCGGCCATTGGCGCTACAGCATCCTGCGCATCTACTGGGACGATCAGGCGCAGCCGTCGGTGGAGTGCCCGGTAGGCGATTTCTTCGCCATGGGGTGGGGCCAGTACGCGCAGTTGTCGTCGCTGGCGGTGTGCGTCAATCCCGGCAGCGCCTTCAACTGCTACTGGGAGATGCCGTTCCACCAGCGCTGCCGCATCACGCTGGAGAACATCGGCGAAGACCGCATGATGCTCTACTACCAGATCAATTACATACTCACCGACGTGCCGGAGGCTGTGGGCTACTTCCACGCGCAGTTCCGCCGCGTCAACCCGCTGCCGTACAAAGACGTGGTCACGATCCTCGATGGCGTGCGCGGACAGGGTCACTACGTCGGGACGTACCTGGCGTGGGGCGTCAACAACACCGGCTGGTGGGGCGAGGGCGAGATCAAGTTCTACATGGACGGCGACGCCGAGTTCCCCACGGTCTGCGGCACGGGAACCGAGGACTACTTCTGCGGTTCGTACAACTTCGAGAACCCCACGACGCGCGAGTACCAGCCCTTCACCACGCCCTACAGCGGGCTGCACCAGGTCATCAAACCCGACGGCGTCTACCGCTCGCAGCAGCGTTTCGGCCTGTATCGCTGGCACATCGTTGATCCGCTGCGCTTCCAGCAGGATGTGCGCGTCACGATTCAGGCGCTCGGTTGGCGCAGCTTCAAGCGTTACCTCCCCTTGCAGGACGACATCGCTTCGGTGGCCTACTGGTATCAAACGCTGCCCACCGCGCCGTTCCCGGCCTTGCCCGACCGCGATTATCTCGAAGTCATTTGAAGTAGACGATAGAAGGTAGACGGTAGACAGGGGGAGAGAACCCCCGTCTACCTTCTACTGGCTACCGTCTACCTGGGAGGCTCTATGATTCGCATCCTGTATTTCACAAGCGCGGGGGAAATTCGCGCCGATGTCTCTGTAGAAGCGTTGCCGGAACTCCTGCGCGACACGGACGGGCTGCTGTGGCTGGACCTGCGCGAAGAGTCGCCGGAGACTTGCACGCCGATCATGCGCGACGTGTTCGGGTTCCATCCTTTGGCGATTGATGACGCCCTGGAAGAATCCCACGTACCGAAAATTGACGATTGGGGCCAATATCTCTACCTGGTCTTGCACGCCGTCAGTTATCATCCTCAGGACAACAACATCAATACCCTGGAGCTGGACATTTTCGTTGGGGCGCGCTATCTTGTCACGCATCAAACGACGCCGCTGAAGGCCGTGGATCGCGTGTGGGCTTTGTGCCAGCGTGACGAGCGCCATCTTCGCAAGGGCGCGGCGCATCTGTTGTACAAGCTGGCGGACGAGTTGGCGGCGGATTATATGCCGGTTGTCGAAGACATTGACGTGACGATTGACGAAATTGAAGACCAGGTTTTCGACAATCCTGCGCCGAGCGTTCTGGAACAGATTTTCGGCCTCAAGCGCGCGCTGCTGACGCTGCGGCGCATCATCGGCCCGCAGCGCGAGGTGCTCAACAAGCTCGGACGCGGCGACTACGCCGTCATCCCTGCCGGGTACGGCGTCTTTTTCCGCGACGTGTATGACCATCTCGTGCGGCTGTACGACATCTCGGAGAGCCTGCGCGATCTGGTCGGCGGCGCGCTGGATACTTACCTTTCCGTCGTCAGCAACCGCATGAACGAGGTGATGAAGACGCTGACCGTCATCACCACCATGTTTATGCCAATTTCCTTTCTCGCCGGCTTCTTCGGGATGAACTTCTTCCAGCCGGTTTTCGCCCTCAACGCCTGGACAGAGCGCGTGGCGTTCGTGGCCTTGTTGGGGGTGATGGTGCTGCTTCCCATTAGCATGTACTGGTGGATGCACAAGCGTTCGTGGATGTGAGCGGCTATGGCTGACAGCGACCTGAAACGAGTTCTGATCCTCACGGCGGATGCCGGATTTGGGCATCGCAGCGCCGCCAATGCGATTGCCGCCGCGCTGCGCGAGGTCTACACGGACGGGTGTACCGTTGAGGTCGTCAATCCGTTGGATGATCGCCGCGTGCCGATTCTGTTGCGCGAGTCCCAGGCGGATTATGACAAGTTGGTGCGTAAGATGCCCGAACTGTACCGTTTTGGCTACGAAACCAGCGACACCGCCGCCATCAGCAAAGTGATTGACGGGGCGCTGGTGGTGATGTTGATGGAAGTGCTGACTGACATTGTGCGGAAGCATCGCCCGGATGTGGTCGTGCTTACGTACCCGTTATACCAGGCGACGCTCTCGACGTATTTTGGAGTCTTCGGCAGCCGCGTCCCGATCATCACCGTCGTCACCGACCTGGCGACGGTACACCGGGTCTGGTTCCATCGCACGTGCGACCTGTGCATCGTGCCCACCGAGGCGGTGCGCGAGCTGGCGCTCGCATACCGCATCCCCGCGCGTAAGCTGAGGGTCGTGGGCATCCCGGTCAATCCGAATTTTGCGCGGCGCGAGCAGGACAAACCGGCGCTTCGCGCGTCTCTGGGATGGCGTCCCGACCTCACGACCGCGCTGGTTGTGGGCAGCAAGCGCGTTCGCAACTTGCGCGACGTGTTGCGCGCGCTTAATCACGCGCGACTGCCCCTGCAACTGGCGATTGTGACCGGCGGCGACGAGGCGTTATACAGTGATTTGGCCCACGTGGAATGGCACGTCGAAGCGCATCTCTATCGTCTCGTCAAGAATATGCCCACGCTGATGCAGGCGGCGGATTGCGTCGTGAGCAAGGCCGGCGGCTTAATCGTCTCAGAAACCCTGGCGTCCGGCCTGCCTATGGTTTTGGTGGATGTGCTCCCCGGCCAGGAAACCGGCAACGCCGAACACGTCGTTGACAACGGCGCGGGTGAGCGGGCCATAGACCCTGTCGGCGTTCTGGAAATACTCTACCATTGGCTTGACGGGGATGGGCAGGCGCTCGCCGAAAAGGCGCGTAACGCGCAGCACCTTGGCCGTCCCCAGGCCGCCTACGACATCGCCGACCTGGTCTGGGAAGCCGCCACCCGCACCAAACTCACTCCACCCTAACCCATAACCTTGAACCCTCAACCTTCAACCTTCAACCTTCGACCTTGAACCTTCGACCTTGAACCTTGAACCTTGAACCTTGAACCTTCAACCTTTACCGGAGACCTTTATGAACATTCTAGACCTTTTCCGTATGGATCATCGTGTGGCCCTCATCACCGGCGGGAACCGGGGCTTGGGGAAAGCCATGGCCGAGGCGTTGGCGGAGGCCGGAGCGAACGTCGTCGTGACCAGTCGCAACGCCGACGCTGCCGCCGCCGTTGCCGCGCAGCTTCAGGCGGCGTATGGTCCGGTATGTCGCGGTTACCGCTGCGACGTGACTAACCCCGATCACATTCACACCCTGGTCGCCGACGTCATTGCCGAGTTCGGCAAGATTGACGTGTTGATCAATAACGCCGGCATCAACATCCGCGGGCCGATTGATGCGCTGACGCTGGAGGAATTCCGTGCTGTGCAAGACACCAACGTCACCGGCGCGTGGCTGCTCTGCCGGGAAGTTGCGCCGCACATGAAGGTCCGCCGCTATGGCCGCGTCATCAACGTGGGGTCCATGCTCTCCACCGTCTCCATGCCCGACCGCACCCCTTACGCCACCAGCAAAGGCGCGCTCTTGCAGTTGACCCGTACCCTGGCTTTGGAATGGGCGCCGTGGGGGATCACCGTCAACGCCATCCTGCCGGGGCCTTTTGGCACGGAGATGAACCGCCCGCTGCTGGATGATCCCGTCAAGTACCAGACATTCGTGGGGCAGATCCCACTGGGGCGCTGGGGCGAGCTATATGAGATTGGCGGGTTGGCGCTCTTCCTGGCGAGCGATGCGTCGAGCTTTGTGACCGGGGCGGGCGTCGCCATTGATGGGGGCTGGACGGCGCGTTAGGAGGACGGATGGCAGGTGAACGTATTTTGATTATTGATGACAGCGAGGAAATCATCAGCTTCCTCGTCGCTGTGTTGCAACCGCTCGGTTACATGGTGTCGTATGCCGGGGACGGAAAAGACGGTCTTGCCAGAGCCGTCTACGAGAAGCCCGATCTGGTGCTGCTGGACTTGAATCTACCCGGCATGTCGGGTATCGCCGTGTTGGAGGCGCTGCACCAGCGCGCTGCCGAGGTTCCGATCATCATGATGACGTTTCACGGTTCCGAGAGCGTCGTCAGCCGCGCCATGCGGTTGGGCGTGCGCGACTATATGACGAAACCATTTCAGGTCGAGGACATTTTGTCGTCCATCGAGCGTGTCCTGCGCGAAGAGCGCGAGAAGCGGACGCAGGATATTTTCGCGGTAGACCCGGCCTTGCTGGAGTTGCAGGTACAGCCGGCTGTTGATAGCGCCGCTTTTCACGCTCTCGTGGGAACGTCGTTGGCGGCTGTCACGTCACGGCACGCCTTCTTAACGCAGACGACCGAGGCCGCGCTCCGGTTGTCGGGCGCCGATGTCAGCGCCGTTTTTCTCGTCGAAGGCGGAACGCCGTTGGTGACGGCAGCGGTGCGTCAGGGTGAAGTCTGCCGCGTGGATGTGTCCATCAGCGACCATCACGCCGAGGTCGTCGTGCGGTCGGGCAGGCCGCTGCAGGTGTCCGCTGCGGCAGACCCTTCTGCTTTTACGGCGCAGCTTGGCATCCCGGCGCGGACATTGTTGTATGTACCGGTGCGGTTGCGTGAACGGGGGATTGGCGCGCTCGCCGTCGCTTTCCGGCAGCCGGGGCAGGAGCCTTCGGTCGAAGCTGTGGACTGGCTGCTGTTGTTGAGCGACTATGTGGCTTTGCTGTGGGAAAATGTGCGGTTTCGCGATATCTTACAGCGCTCACTTCCATTGCAGAAAGTGGGCGAGGTGTTAGGAGTGTTTATCCACTACATCCTCACGCTGCTGCACACGCTGACAAAGGGCGTGGGTGACGGCGAACCTGCGCGCGAAGTCAAAGCTCTGGCGACAATCCTCGCGGTGCTGAAGGACGTGGCTGCGCCGAAAAGCGCGTTGTACATCGGCAAGGTGCAGGCCGCTGATATTGAGAAAGAGCTAGACACCAGGCTGAAGCAACTATGATTTCTCGATGAGACCCTCGCGCCAGGCGTAGACGGCGGCCTGGGTGCGGTCGGAGAGGTGCAGTTTGCTCAGCAGGTTACTCACGTGCGCCTTGACGGTGCGCTCGGTGACAACGAGTGCGGCGGCGATCTCGGCGTTGGATTGGCCCTGCGCGATGAGCTGCAGCACCTCCATCTCCCGCGCGGTCAACTCGGCGGCAGGGTCCTGGCTTGGTCCGGGCGTGCTGACTTCGGCCATGAGTCGCCGGGCGATGCGTGGATGGAGGATAGCTTCGCCCCGGCTGGCGGCGTGGATGGCGTGGAGCACGGTCTGCGCATCGGCGTCCTTGAGTAGATACGAGAGCGCGCCGGCCTTGATCGCGGAGAAAAGCAACTCGTCCTGCGCGTAACTCGTCAGCACGACGACCTGCGTATGCGGGCTGCCCTGGCGGATCTGGCGCGTGGCCTGCACGCCGCCTTGATCGGAGGGCTGCCCCCCTGGCTTCAATGGTAGCACCAAATCCATCAAGACAACGTCGGGTACCTGCTCGGTCACGCCTTCGATGGCGGTCTGCGTGTCGCCCGCTTCGCCGACGATGGCGATGTCGGGGTGCGCGCTCAGGTAGAAGCGCAGCCCCTTGCGGACGACGTCGTGATCGTCAACGATGAAGACATTGATACGTTCGGTGATGGGGCTGGCTGACGCTGTCATGATGTTTCTGCCCTGCTTTAGCGCCCGATAAAGAAAAACGCACCGATCACCAGCGCCAGAGCGAGCGCCAGCATGACCCAAGTCATCCGCGCTCGCATATTCTGTCCGTCGTCGCCATCACCAGTTTGGCGAGTCCGCCGTTTGAGCGCCGCGGCGAACGCCGCAACGATGATCACAACCAGGGCAGGAATACTTTCACTTGCGAAGGGGGCGCGCAGAGATTCCACCAATCGCCCGCCGTCGTTTATGCCGCTGCCCAGATAGAAACCGATGCCGCCGCCGAGGATTAAGCCGATGATTAGCCCACCAAGCCACCGGCCTCTCGGTCTCGGCGAAGGCGCCTCTTCTTCGTAATAGCTTCGAAAATCATCCATTGTCAGCTCCTTACTGACCTGTAGACCAACTCTCGCCCGCTTTGAGGAGACCAACTTCCGTTTGTGAGCCGGTCTCGCGTAGACGGCGCGCGAAGCCCGCCGGGGTGTGATCGGTGCGGAGCAGCGGGGAACGCGGCTGGATGCCCAGGTGGATGGGGATGACGACTTTCATATCGTTTCTCCGGTTATATCCTCTTGAAAATCGCCTGCTTTGTAGGGCGAGTTGCCAACTCGCCCTACAAAATCGTTGTCAAGCGGCTCTGCAACCGTTTACTTGGCGGTTTTCGATACCGAGACCGGCAGTTCTCCCAGGAGCAGGGTGGGGTTGACGCCGTGCTCGGTGACGACGATCTTGGCATTGTCCTTGAGCGAGTTCTCGGTCATCTCCAACTGGCGCAGCAATTGCGCGTTGCCCTGGAAGTATTTCTCGGCGGCCTCGTTGACCAGGCGGATGGCTTCTGCGCGCCCTTCGGCGACCTTGATGGCAGCCGCACGCTCACCTTCTGCCTTCTGGATGGTCGCCTCGCGTTCACCCTCAGCGCGTTGGATCGTTGCCAGCTTTTGCTGTTCGGCGGCTTCGAACTCGCCGGTTGCCAGCAAGCGCATCGAGCGGCGCTCTTGCTCGGCAGTCTTCTGCTTGTGCATAGCTTTCTTGATGTCTTCCGGCGGATCAATGAGCATAATTTCGACCTTGCTCACCACCAGGCCCCAGTCCGCCGCAAACTCGTTGAGGACGCGCTGCAAGTTGGTGGCGATTTTCTCGCGGGCCACCAGGCTTTCGTCCAACGTCAAGTCACCGAATTCCTGGCGCAGGTTGGTCATCGCCAGTTGGATGACGGCGCGCTTCCAGTTGTCAATGTTGTAGAAGGTGCGCTTGATGGATTCCTCGTCGGACTTGGGACGTACCCACATCACGCCGTCTACGCGGATTTCGACGTTGTCTTTCGTGATCACTGGCTGCGGCGGGATGTCCATCGTGTGCTCGCGGATGTCGCGCACGCGGACGATTTGCAGAAACGGGATCTGGAAGCCGAGGCCGGGCATAACGAAGTTGTCGTATTTGCCGAGGGTTTCTTTGATACCGCGTTCAAAGGGCTTCAGGGTGTAGATCAGACTGTAAATGGTTCTCATAGTTCTCCTTTCGTATTGAATGATTATGCATAGATAAGTGGCTGCGTCGCACAGCTTACTTTGTCATTGTCACGGACAGTTCATCCAGGATGCGCGCCGTGACCATTGCCAGCAATGGAAGTGGGATGGCGCGTTGGAGCGTAATCTGATAAGCGCCATTGCCCTTGAAACACAGCAGCTCCTGTCCGTTCTCGTCAGCAAGGGCGAAGGTACACTCTGTCCCTGCGGCGCGGGCTTCGCTTTTGTCATAGGCCAACCGGTAGCCTCGGTTATCGTAGATGATCTCGCTCCAGGTGTTCATCTGCCGTCCCTGGTATTGGATTGCGGCCAACGGCTGCTTGTTGCGGCGCAGCACCATCCGACCACTCAGGCCACGGACAGGGCGCAGCGCCCACGAGCCATCTTCTGCTTCCCACTCGAATCCTGACGCGCTGTGATGAATGCGCACAATCAGGATGTTCTGATTGCCGGCCGTCACGGTGTAGCTTCTCCCCAATCCGAGGAAACCGGGCACGCGACTACAGTGGAAGGGGGTGGCGTCTGGTTCCAGAATCGGGCTGCGCAAGTAGCGCAAGTCGGCGGGCAGCCAGGGCCACGTTTGCCCTACCGGAATCTCCAGTTTCGCGCCTAACCAGGCCCAGTTCTCAATGGTCAGGTCAGGGCGATGGATGATTGTTCCGGCGGCTCCCGGCGCAGGGGCGAGGGCGTAAGGCAGTTCCACTTCTGCTAACACGGTCGTCCCGATGCCTACCTGGCTGTCCAACGTCAGCCGTCCGCCGATTGCCATGAGCCGTTCCTGCATGTTTGTCAATCCCAGGCCGCGGCTTGCCTGCGTGGTGTCGAACCCGACGCCATTATCTTCGATGGTCAACGCCGCTCGGTCGGGGCTGCACCGCAGATGGACGTCCACGCGCGTCGCTCTGGCGTGCCGGGCGACGTTGTGCAGCGCCTCTTGCGCCACCCGGTAGAGGGCCTCGGTCACGGCCGACGGCAGGCGTTTATCGTCGCCTTGCGCTTCCAGGTACACCAGGATGTGCTCTTGTGCGCCAAAGAGCAACGTGTAATCGTTGAGCGCCGCGGCCAACCCTTGCTCTTGCAGGGTGCCCGGACGCAGGTCTTCGATGAGGCGGGTGGTTTCGCGCTGTGCGTTCTGGGCCGCTTTTTCGATTTCGCGCGTCATTTCCGCCAGTTGCGGGATGCTGGCCGGCAGGTTTGTGTTTGCGGTGTGTTCCAGGGCGTCAAAATGGGTGCGGATGGCGCTGGCCGTCATCGCCAGGCTGAAAAGGTGTTGTTTGACGCTGTCGTGGAGTTCGCGGGCCAGCCGGTTGCGCTCTTCGACCACGGCCAGTGCGCGGACTTGATCGCTCAAACGGGCATTGCGCTCGCGCAGGACGACCAGGTCTTCCTCGTCTTTTTCCAGGTTTTCTGCCAGCGCGTCGAGTTGTTCCGCCAGCATACCCAGATCGTCTCGATGGGAATCCAAAATTCGCAACGAAAGGTTCCCTCTGAGCCAGGCCTGGCAGATGTCGAGTGTGCGACGTAGCCGGCGCGTGAGCGGCTGGCTGATCACCATCCCTAACAACAAGCCCACGATGGCTGCGCCGAGGGTCACAAGCACGATATGGATGCCCCAGATCATCTTCCCCCGCAGCAGCGCCAGAATGCCCAATCCAACGATTTCAGCGAGAAAGACGCTGACCATCGTGATCGCGGCGTGGGCCAGCGATAATTGGTGCCACACGTTGAGGCGTGCCGGATGTCGGTTGTTTCGCATAGCAAATACCTCCCCAAATAGTCATATAGTCGTCAGTCGGGTAGCCATTTTTGCGCTTACCTACAGTCCGCAAACACGGGCCTGTTTTACAGTCTCTTGAGCGCGCTCAAGGTTCAGAACAGGGCAAAGTTTTACGGTGTCTGACTATGCTTCTATTGTATCGAGGTTTCTAGAGCTTGTCATCAGGCATACGGACAGATTTTTACTTGTACCTGGGTACAATCTTGCGGCCAGCAAGAGGTTTCTTCGCGTTATGCCATACGTTGTTTCAACGCCAGCGCCTGGGCTAAGTCAACCTGGGCATCGAGTTTCTCAAATGTGTGGATCGCCTGATTCAGGTAGTTTTCGGTCGTATCGCCTGCCAGGCTAGAGTCGTCCATTGCCAGGCGCGCTAATACGAGTTTGGTTTTAGCAGCTTCGTGGTCGTTGTTTAAGCCGGCGAGAATGTACAGGCTTGTGTGCAGGGCGGTCGCGGCGGACTGCGGTATCCCGTTGACCAGATAGATGTCGCCTAGCACACGATGCGCTATGCCATTTTCTACGGGATCGCTGTATGTTTCAGCCAGTGCAATGGCATTTTGGGCATGAGCTAGAGCCTGCTCCAGGTCGCCAATTTTCAGGTAGTACTCGCCCCACAGGCGTTCCAGTTCGGCGAGGTATTCCTTGGAGCCAATTTCATCGAGCAGCGACTGGGCGCGGTTGAGCGCGTGCTGCGCTTGTCCCCAGTTTTCCAGGCGGGTGTATACCTGCCCAAGATTGATGAGCGTTGCCGCTTCACCACGCGGGGCGTGGATATTTTCCCAAATGGCGAGAGATTTTTCGTACAATTCCTGCGCGCCATTCCATTCCCCACGCTTGAGATAGAGGTTTGCCAGATTGTTGCAACTGGTGGCCTGGCCGTAGATGTCGCCGATTTCACGCTTGATGGCCCATCCGCGTTGGTAGGCTTCGTCGGCCTGGCCCCAGTCTCCCTGAAGTTCGTAAGCATCGGCAAGTCTGATGTAGGTATGCGATTCACCCACCAGGTCGCCGATTTGTTGATAGGCGTGGATGCTCTCACGACAGAGACGTATGGCGTTGTCTGGGTTGCCCAGGCGTATGTCAATGCCGGCTTGTGTATAGAGCGCCGCTCCGAGGACTTGTGTTCCCTCAGGTGTGGGGATGCGGGTGGCGATGTCCAGGCTTTTTTGGCACCAGCTCAGGGCTTTTGCATTCTCCCCCTGCCGCGCGTAGACCTTTGCGCCGAGGATGTAAATCCGGGCGGCTTCAACGGTGGGTTCGCTGTCCGCCACGGCATCCAAGCCCTTGCGTAACCATGTGAAAACTGCGCTATATTCGTCGCGGAGTTCGTAGACGTTGGCAATATCGTAACATAGCCCGGCCAGTTGCCGGCGTTGTTCGGCGGACGGCGGCTGCGCATCAAGCAGCGTTTGGGCTGCGACGTAGTGTTTGAGCGCCTCGTCGAATTGCCCGGTTAACGTTAACACCATGCCCGATGATTGATGCGCCAGGAGAAGCTGCGACTGGTAATGCGCCGAAGCTTCAGGCGTCAACGGATTCAACATGGTCAATGCCCGCTCGTTCCATTGGAGGGCGGTTTCGTTCGCGTAGGCGAGTTGCGCCTGTCGCGCGGCTTGCAGACTGTACTTGATGGCTTTATCCAGCTCGCCCGCTTCGCTGAAGTGCGAGGCGAGTTCCTCGGCCATGAAGTCGGTTTGGCCGGCGGCGCGAGATTCCAGGGCTTCGCCGGCTTTGCGGTGCAGCAAGCGCCTCCGCAGTGGGCCTAATTCGGCGTAGATGATGTACTGGATTTCTTTCTGACGGAAGCGGAGCGCGAAGCCTCCCGGCACCTCTGCGACCAATTGCCGTTCCAGGGCCTCGTCCAGATGTTCGAGGACTTCCCATTCCGAGAGAGCGCTCATTTTCTGAAGGTCGTCAAAGCGGAACGTTTGCCCCAAGACGGCGGCTTGTCGCAGCAGTGATTGGGTTTCGTCGCTCAAGTGCTCGACCCGCCGCCAGACCGTCTCCCGCACGCTCTGCGGAAGGCGCACCTCTTTGAGCGCCTGCACGTACCATTCGGGATTGGCGTCCATCTCGCCGGGGGAGGGGATGAGCGCCTCGTCTTCCAGTCCCTTGGCGACTTCTTCGACGTAGAACGGATTGCCGGCGGTATGCTCGTAGATTTTCTCGGTCAGGGCTTCGGGCACGATCCTCTGCCAGATGTACGTCAGCACCAAAGCCACCTCGTCTTGCGTCAAGCGCTCCAGCGGGATATGGCGGTATGTTGGATGGCTGCGCAGTCCGCGCAGCGTTTCGAGCAGGGGATGCCCGCGCTGCACTTCAGTATCCCGGTAGGTGCCGATGATGAAGATAGGCATCGTCGGCAGATGGCGTCCCAGGTAGAGCAGTAATTCCAGGCTGCTGCGATCGGCCCATTGCAGGTCTTCGAGGATGAGGAACCACGCGCGTTCCTGCGTGGCGCGCCGGATGAACTGGGTCAGGCTGGTCATCAAACGCAGTTGCTCCTGTTTGGGATCCAGGGATGGCGGGATTTGCAGATCAGGCAACATCTGGTGGATTTCAGGGATCAGCGGCGTAAAGTTGGCGAGTTGTTGGCGCGCCTCAGCATCGAGAAACTCCGGCGGGACGGTGTCGAGGTAGGCGCGGAGCACTTCGGTGAACAGCCGGTAGGCCGGCCGGCCCTCCACATCCTCGCAATGCCCGGTGAGCAGCACCGGCGGGTGGCTTTGCGCCGCAACCTGTTGCGCCAGGCGCGTCTTCCCGATGCCGGCCTCGCCGGTGATGAAGGCCAGTTGTCCGTGGCCGGTGTGCGCTTCTTCCCAACATGCCCGAAGAATTTGGACTTGCTTCTCGCGTCCGACGAGGAGGCGCGTGCGTGGGCGCACGGCGTATTCCATATCACTTAGCAGGTTACTGAGGATGCGCCGGACTTGTTGGGCGCTGGCATAGCGATTGTTGGGATTTTGATCCAGCAGTTTGAGGATCAAGTGTTCCAGGGAAGCCGAGATGTGTGGATTGAATTCCCGAGGCGGGCGGGGTGAGTAACGCAAACGGCTGCGCATCGTGGCCTGTTCAGCGTTCTCGACGCTCGCCGTCTCGCAAGTCGAGGCTTCCTCAAAGGGTAGCCGCCCGGTGAAGAGCTGGTACAGGATCATGCCGAAGGCATACAGATCGGTGCGTGCGTCCAGCGTTTGGCCGAGAATCTGCTCGGGCGCCAGGTAGTCGGCGGTCAGAAACAGCTTGGGGGTTTCCAGTAGATTGCGTCCTTCTTCCAGCCGACCCAGGCCAAAGCCGGCAAGGCGCGCTCCCTGAGGCGTGATGAAGATGTTCTTGGGTTTCAGATCACCCAGGATAATGCCGTGGCTGTGCGCATACTCCAGGGCTTGAATGGTATCCAGGGCAATGCCCAGAAATTGCGGCGATCCTGCAACCGCCGTCTGTGCGGGTTGTTCCTGGTCGCGCAGCGTGCTCTTCTCATCCAGAATATCTTGCAGGGTCGGATAAGGAATGTATTCTTCGACACTTAGAACGTAACTCTCTTCCTTATCCCAGGCATTAACTTTGACAATGTTGGGATGATTCAGGGCCACAATTTGCTGGCTTTGGTGCATAAATCGTTCCAGCGTTTCCGCGCCGAAAGCTGGCGAGAGGATTTTGAGCACAACGGGTAAATCCCCTTCAATATCGGTTGCCTTGAGCACAGTCCCTAGCAAACTTTCGCCAATTTTGGTCTCAATCCGGTAGCGGTTCTTGATGACTTGGCCGGGCAGGTTGAGGGCTTCACGGGCTTGAACTGCGGCAAGTGCAGCTTTCACTGTTGGATAAATCGTGAAAAAATCTTCGGTCCCCCCCAACTTGATGATTTGTTTCACCTTTTCCGATGGGGCAATCAGGATGATGGGCTTGCCTCCCCATTCCTGGCGGAAGGCCACCAGCGATTTAAGGCTGGCCGTGGTGAGCGTCTCGACCTGGGACAGGTCAATGATGGAACTGGTCGGCGAGTATGAATCGCGCAATCCGGTCAATTGGCGCGCCAGTTCATCAACGCCGCGCTCATCGAACACGCTGGTAGGCGTCACAATCGCCGTCTCGCCGTCGGACGTGAATTGCAAATCCACCGCGCCGGCCGGGGTCAGATCAAAGGTCATTCCCTCGAAGGCAACGTAGGTCTCACAGGTTTCGGGGGAAGTGCGCTGGGCCACATATTCGACGGCTGTGGCGTGGATTTGCTCAATGTCGGCGTCGGAGTAGGAGGGATCGTGGTGGAAGAGGATCAGGCGTTTGACGCCGGCGGCCTGCGCCAGGTCTACGCCGATCATAGCTGAACTGTGCCCCCAATCCTCCTTGATTAGCCAGGCATCCTGCAGCGTATACATCGCATCGAACACCAGCGCATCCGCGTTGCGGAAGAATGTCACGTAGGGATCAACGACATCATCCTCCAGCTTTTTATACTCCGCATCGCTGGCGTAGACAAAAGTGCTGTGCTGATCCTCGAAGCGATAGCTATACGCATCGCCGGGATGCGCATTTCTGATCGAGTCAACGCGCACTCTTCCGACGTTGATGGGCTGTCCTGGCTCTATATGCACAAAGCGAATGTCGGCCTGCATATAGGAAAGACTGACCGGCCAGGTCAAGGGGTTTTGCTGGGTCTCGAAGACGTGCTGCAAGTCGTGCGCGCCGTAGATGAAGATGCGGTTGCCCGGTACGAAGGCCGGGGTGAACATCGGGAATCCCTGAATATGATCCCAATGTGTGTGGCTGATGAAGAGGTGCAGTGTGCCTTTTCCTTTGCCAAAAGGCCCTTTCATCAGTTCCAAACCGAGAGCATACAAGCCTGATCCGGCGTCCAGAATGAGTAGTTGACCATCGGCCTGTACTTCGACACACGGGGTGTTCCCTCCGGCTGTGCCACGCACCATGGGGGGGAGCTTTTTGATGTAGGCTTGCACGGCTTCCGGATCATTGGTATTGAGCGCGGGCATCCCCAGGATGGCCTGATATAGCTTCTCCTCAATTTGCTTGGAGCCGATAGGTGAGGGTATGGAACCCCGTGTACCCCAAATTCTGATTTTCATCTATATCCTCATGCAGGCCGACTCGAATCCGCGAACACACTATCTTCCATTTTTATCCCCAAATTGCCCGGAATCAACCTATGGCTGCGATTCCTCTTCTGGTAAGGGCAGTGCGATATAGAACGTACTGCCCTGGTTGGGCACACTTTCTACCCATACCCGCCCGCCGTGGCGCTCAATGATGGACTTGACCAAAGCCAGGCCCAATCCAGTTCCCTGAATGTTTCCGGTTTCGCGGCGCTTGATGCGATAGAATTTCTCGAAGAGCCGTACCTGGTCTTCGGGGGCGATGCCGATGCCGGTGTCGGTGATGTGGATGACGGCTTCCTGGTGCGTGGTGCCTAGCCCTACGCTGACCTGGCCGGATGTCGGCGTATATTTGATGGCGTTGTCCACCAGGTTACTCACGGCTTGCCGCAGCAGCGTTCGATCTCCGGTGACGGTGGGTGCTCCTTCCGCCGGCTCCAGACGCAGCGTGATGCCCTTGGCGGCGGCGCGCGCGCGCATCGTATCCACCGCTTCGACCAGGATGAGGCCCAGGCGACATGGTTCCTGGCGAATACCGACGCCGGCCTCAATGCGCCGCAAATTAAGCAGATCGCCGATGAGTGCGCTCATCTGGTCAATGCCTTCGAGGATGCGATCCAGATAGTCGTGCTGCTTGTCGTTCAGATCGCCGACCATCATGAGCATCGTGGCGTATCCACGGATGAACGTCAGCGGCGCGCGCAGATCGTGCGAGACGGTGGATACAAAGTCCGACTTCATCTCATCCAGTTCCTTGAAATGGGTGACGTCGCGCATCACAGCCACCATGCCCAGCGCTGCCCCTTCGGATCCCAGGATGGGGGCAATGCTGGCGTAGAAAGTGCGCCGGTCGTCAAGCGGAACTTCGACCGCCGGGTGTTGCTTCTCGTCTCGGCCTTGTGTTAGCGCGCGCGTTAGCGGCTCAGGCAGCGTCAAACCACTCAGCGGACGCCCGTAGGCCGATTCGTCTAGCGCCAGCAGCCGCTGCGCTGCCGGATTGGTCAGCAGGAGCCGGCTTTCCGCGTCTGTCACCAGGATGGCATCGGTCGTGCTGGCAAGAATCGCCGCCAACCGCCGGCGTCCTCCCTCGGCGGCCTGGAAGAGCCGCGCATTTTCGACCAGTACCGCGGCCTGGCTCGCCAACGTGGAGAGGAAGTTGACCCGCGCTTCGTCGAAGGCATCCTTTTTGTCGGCGCCGACCCACAGCACGGCGACGGTGCTGTTTTGGGGGCGGACGGGGAAAAGGGCGACACTTTGCAGTTTGTCGTTGGTTGGCGTCGCCCCTTTCGCTTGCGCCAGGTCTTGGATGACCAGGGGATCACGTCGCCGCGTCAGGACGGTCGCAAAAGCGCGGTCGAGTTCCACCAGGCTGGCGTCGTCAGCGCCGACGGTGAACACGCGCTGGAGGCGTTCGCCGCCGCCGAGTAAGACGAAGCGCGCCACCACCGCGCCGGTTTCGTCCAGCGCGCCTTCGAGGATGGGATGGACGCCTCGTTCCAGGTCGAGCGTGGCAGAAACGCTCTGCGAGATATTCAGCAAGAGTGACAGGTCGTTAAGGCGCGCTTGCAAGCGTACCCGCATCTGCTCGAAGGCGTTGCCGAGCTGGGCGACTTCATCTTCGCCGGAAATGCTGACCGGCACGGCCAGGTTGCCGCTGGCGATGTGGTTGGCTGCATCCGCCAGTGTGTTGAGCGGCTGGATAATGCGCGTGGCAAAGAAGGGAATGGCAAACAGCAGCAAGACGCCGACCGTAACCTGTACCAGCAACAGCGGGCTGGAAATTTGGGTCGCCGTCTCCAGGACGGTGGTGAACGGGAGTTGCAGCACAACCTGGTAAGGTGTGCCTTCGACGTTGAGCACGTAGATCAGAACCCGGTAGCCGGCGGCGGCAATGTCTTCATAAGCCATCCCCCGCCCGATGTGTTCGGCGTATTGGACGGCGTCCTCGTTGACCGCCCACGGTCGGAGGACATATTTAGCGTCGGGGTGAGCGATGATGAAGCCGTTCTCATCCAGGATGAATCCTGAACTTGAGCCTCCCGCGGCCTGGAGAGCTTCCAGGGAGCGGCGCATTTCCGGGTTCATGTCTAGCTGGACGCGCCCCAGAAGAAAACCCTCCGGCGGCTGCGTCAAATCTTCTTCATCCCTGAAAACTTGCTCGACGAGTGTGATGCCATATTGGCCTGAAGGCAATTTAGTCAGGTGTGTGACGGAAGAAAAACGAATGGCCGATCGCGCCCGTTCCAGGGCCAACTTCTCGTCCGGCGTTAGTCCCAGGTTTGTGGTTTCTTGCGGAACGGCTTCCGTGATTTCCAGGTCTTGGTCAACGAACAATAGCTCCTGGAAGAAGGGCACGACCTGGCGCGCCGTCTCCAGCGCCAGCGTGCGTTGCTGTGGATCAGGATCAAGCAACGCCGGATCCGCGGCGAATGTGGCGATCAAGTTTTGCCCGGAGTAATGGAAATAGGTGAGGCTGTTCGCCGCGTTCTCGGCGCTGCGCCGCATCTCGTCGAGTGATTGCTCGCGGGCTATGTTGATCGCGCGCGCGGTAACAGCCACCACGGAAAGGATGATGCTCAACAGCACCAGTGGAATGATGAGGATGATCAGCCGGGCGCGCAGCGATTTGCTGTACATAGACACGATATCGGCCCGCTGAAACGCGCGCCAACGTGGATTGAGGAAGAGCAACTGGAAAATGATGCCCACGGGGATTGTCCCCACCAGCCAGAGCGGCAGTTCATTGTTCCAGATGGCAATGACGTAGTCAATCGCCAACAGACCGCCGGGCGGCAAATTCGCTATCAACCGGCTGAGTGATAAGAGGCACAGTGAGAACAGCACGGCGCCCGGGAAAGCCACCAGCGGACGGCGGAGAACATCATACAATTCACCTTTGTAAGGTTGATGTAAGAAATAGCCGGCCGCAAGCCCCCACGACGAGAAGGCCAACATATCGGTGAAGGTCAACGGCCCAAACCATGCCCAGGTCAAGCTGACGGCCAGATTGATGCCCAGCGCCGGCCCGGGACCGAGCCAGACAGCCGTCAGCGCCACCAGGAAAAATCCCGTCACTGACACAGTCGGCGCAGAAGGCAGCACGCTGATCGGCGAAGCCGGCAGGACTCTGAGTTGGGTGTGGTAGAGGGTAAGTAACGACCGGGCCGGAAAGACGAGTAGGAGCGACAGTCCGAAAAACAACCAGGCTTTCGTGTCCATCTTTCTGAAGTCTGCCCGGCGCAGCCACAACATCCAGATGAACAGACCGATGTAAATGGCTGACAGGATAACGCTAGGGAGTTCCAGTGGAAATTCCAGTGCGAATGATCCTGGCGCACGCCATAAATCCAAACCCATAATTTCGATCCTTTTGCTAAGTCTACTGCCTAAATTCGCGCATTGTACTGCAATGATTTCAACCTTAATAATACTCAAATGATGTCAAAGGGCAAGTATTGGATAGAAAACCTGCCCGACTACAAAAGAGCCGGGCAGGTTTTTTTTATCATAATGAGAAGACCATCAGATCATCGCTCGTCCCAATCGTCGTCCAGGTCCTCTTCGTCGTCCCAGTCCTCTTCGTCATCCCAGTCTTCGTCATCCAATTCTTCGTCGTCCCAATCCTCATCGTCCAGGTCGTCGTCGCCTCCTATGTAAGCCCAGTCAAGTTCGATCGGGGTGGTCTCAATGACTTCCAGATCCGCTTCGCAGTGAACGCAGGTGACCTTCTGACCCATTGTGGGATGATCGGGGAGTTGGACCCACTCGCCGCAAGATGGACAAATGGCTCTTGATGACATAACAATTTCTCCTTCACTTGACAGAAAATGGTGGTTGATCTTCAAACTTCCATGATTATTCTACTGCAAAAATCAAGCTTTGCAATAGTATCATGCAATCAACATACCCAAAGCGGGAAAGTTCATGTCCGTTGACATAAACTCAACCTTAAAGTAGAATGTCGTTTACCTAATCGGCGCTTCAATAACCGACTCCGCCGATGTGAGGAGGTTGCTATGGCCATACCGTTGTTGCAGCGTAACATTCCAGGCGAGACACGTCCCGTGTGCGGGGAGTGCTGTGACACGTGCGTCTGTCTTCCGGCAAAAGAGCGCCCCGTCCCTCATCCCGGCATCGTGGATCGCATCCGCGAAGATGTGCAGACCGTCTTTACGAAGGACCCGGCTGCTCGTAGCGTGGTCGAGGTATTGACCTGTTATCCTGGCTTGCACGCAATCTGGATGTACCGCCTGGCGCATACCTTGTGGACGCGCAAGTTTCGCTTACTGGCGCGCCTGGTCTCGCACATTGCGCGCTGGTTGACCGGCATCGAGATCCATCCCGGCGCGACTATTGGACGGCGTGTCTTCATTGACCACGGTATGGGTGTGGTCATCGGCGAGACGGCGGAGGTGGGCGATGACGTCCTGATCTACAAGGGCGTCGTGCTCGGCGGTGTGTCGCTGGAGAGGGTGAAACGCCACCCCACTATCGGTAACGGCGTGGTGTTGGGCACCGACGCGATTGTGCTTGGCCCCATTGAAGTGGGAGATAACGCGCAAATCGGCTCCGGCTCGGTGGTGGTGAAGCCGGTACCCGCGTGCGCCACCGTGGTCGGTGTGCCGGGGCGCGTCGTCAAGATCAATGGCGTCTCGTGCCGCCTCAAGCCAGATTTGCATCATGAGCAACTGCCGGATATGGTCATTGATACGATTGACCGCTTGACGCAGCGCATCACGGCGTTAGAAGCGCGCTTGAGCGATCTGGAAAGTCTCGAAGCGCCTGCGGAAGCGTCGCTGGCACTGGAGGAGGTTGAAGCATGGTCGTGAACGCTGACGAGTTTCATGGCCTGGTGGCCGAGAGTGTCCTCGATCTGGTAGGGCGTACTCCTGTGGTGCGTTTACAGCGTGTCGTCGCGTCGGGTATGGCGACGGTGTGGGCGAAGTTGGAACGACAAAACCCCGGCGGCTGCGTCAAAGAGCGCATCGGCCTGGCGATGATCGA
>DAOUAQ010000080.1:0-10057 GCA_034433375.1 Anaerolineae bacterium
CTTTATACGGAGAACATGATGATCTACGAACTCGAGAGAGCGGCCTATGAGAAAGCCCGACCACTCTTCCAGGAGATGGGACATAGCCAACTCTTTACAGACGCCATATTCGAAGGCAGTCACGCCGGCAGGTTCTTCGTGAACGATCCTGAACACCCCACAGCGGCGCTCGCCGCGCCGCTGTGTGAGTTCTTCTTTCTTGCAGGACGGACAGACGACGATGCCTTCAATCAAGCGATGCGAACGCTGATCTTGTCCGAATTGGTATCGCCAGAAGGGGATTTACTGCTCTTCCCGACTTCGGAAGCGTGGCAACAAGCACTGGACAGGCTATTTGCGGATTATGCGCGACTGCACGTTGCCCGCAAGGCATTCACCTTTCAGCCTGCGGCGTTTGCCGAGCGCCACGCTGGATGGCGCGAGCGAATCCCCGCCGGGTATGACATCCGGCGATACGACCGCGCGTTAGCCGAAGGCACTGAATTGGCAGACTTTTGGGGCAACCCGGACAACTTTCTGGCGCGCGGCGTCGGGTTTGCCGTGATGAAGGGTGACGAAGTCATCAGCCGGTGTCACAGCGTTATGGTCGGCGGCGGTCAGGCGGAGATCAGCATCGAAACGGCGGAAGCTTATCGCCGCCAGGGGTTGGCGACGCTGGCGGCCTGCGCTTTCATCGAAGGCTGCATAGAACAGGGCCTACGCCCGGCCTGGTCGTGCTGGGACAACAACATCCCCTCGCAAATCCTCGCGCAGAAACTCGGCTTCAATCATCCGGTGGACGTGCCGGCCATTTACACAAAAGTAAAGTAGAACATATTTTCTATCTATATGACACGATCTGGCATATTCCCAATCTATACTCGTTATGTTGCTAACTCAACATACTGTCCAGCCAAACCAAAGGAGAATCTCGCGGTTTATAAAGTCGCGCAATATCACAATGGGCAAACAGGAAAATACTCACGCTATTCCAATGTGACATACTTATGAAGAAGGAGTACCATGTTCGAAACACAGAATTTGAGCGCAATTCTGGATGACGTCAACGAAAAACTCTTCTACCAACAAGCCATATCTGTCTCAGAAAAACAGGCTATCACTGCGTGGCTGGGCGATCGGCAAATTCATTCCGGTCCAATGGCTGGCATATTCGCGCCGACAGACGAAGACGATCAAGGGGATTTCAAACTCTTCACCGGCGAAAAGCCGCAAACCCGGTTGCTTTTCAGGAACACCCTGACGACTGAGACCGCCCGCCTATTGGCGCTTTTGGGAAACGGCAACCAGGTCACGCTGGAACGCGCCAACACCTGGCTGCTTCGACAGTGTTTTGCCAAAGACTACTGTGTCGTCGGTGAGTGCGCTCATTCCGGCATAGGATGGATGCGCTATCTGGTCGTCAGCGGACTGCCTGACGCAGCAGATCGGCTCGAAAAGCACATCACGATTTTGGCGCAGCGGCGTGACGGTAAAGGGCGCTGGCAAGGCTTCCCCTTCTATTACACGCTGCTCGCGCTCTCCGAAATCTCTCTACCGGCAGCCAAAATAGAATTGCATTACGCACTGCCGGCGTGTGAGCGCGCCATACGGCGATCGTCGGAAACGGACAAATACATCCAACGCCGCCGAGCGATTGTGGAAAGAATCTTACATCAATAACTCAAAGGAGAAAAATCGTGGATAAAATCATTGCTTACTGCGGGCTCGTGTGTAGCGACTGCCCCGCGTACATCGCTACCCAGGCGAACGATCAGGCGGCATTGGAAGCCGTCGCTGCCCAGTGGCGCGCGGAGTACAACGCGCCGGGCTTCACCGTCGCGTCGGTCATGTGCGACGGTTGCCTGAGCGGACCGAACAAGTGCGGTCATTGTGGGGAGTGTGACGTCCGCACATGCGGCGTCCAACGCGGCGTCGTCAACTGCGCGCACTGCCCCGACTATGCCTGCGACAAGTTGCAGCGTTACTTTGGCTTCGCGCCGCAGATGCAGACGATGCTGGACCAGATTCACCAGGCGTTATAAGCTTTCAGCTATCAGCTATCAGCTATCAGCAGTCAGCCTTCAGACTGAAAGCTGAAAGCTGACGGCTGACGGCTAATAAAAGGAACTGCTATACAATGGAAAAAGAAACCGCAATCGAACAAGCACAGGCTCTCGTCGACCGTTCCGGCATCGTGATGCTCGGCACGAACGGCGACGATGGCACGCCTAACATCAAGGCGATGCTCAAATGTGACGTTCGACATCGAATGAACCCAACAGACCTGTAAAGAAACATGGAGAGCGCTATGAGAAATACAATCCTGCGCCTGATGATCAGCATCATTCTTCTTTCGCTCATCTCTGGTGTTATCGTAGCGATCATCGGCTTGATACTCGGGTGGAAAACTCTCATCGAATTCAGCAATGGCTTTTTCTGGGGTGGCGCCATTATGATCGTATTCGGGTTTGTGTCCTTCCAAGGGTACCGCCAGCGCGGCGCCAATTGGCCGCCGGTTCAGTTGAACCCAGATGAACGCGCCACTCTCTGGGCAGCGGACGCTTTGCGAGGCCAAAACCTCATGATCACCTGCGGGATTACCGGTTTTCTGCTGCTCGGCTTGTCTTTCCTGATCCTAAGATTGTTCTAGCCCGCAACAAACTATGAACTGACGGTAACGATAGAAACGGGAGGATTAGACGATGATAGAATTACCTGAAGCTGTTGTGATTGCCCGGCAAATTACAGACACATTGGGCGGCAAGCGCATTGCGCGCGCTATAGCCAATGCTTCGCCGCACAAATTCGCCTGGTACACGGGCGATCCGGCGACATACAACGAGCGGCTCGCGGGGAAGGTGATCGGGACGGGACGCGGCGTCGGCATGAACATTGAGTTCGCGGCGGGGGATATGCTGCTCGCCGTTAGCGCGCCGATTCACTATCATCTCAAGGACGAGCAGCGGCCCAAGAAGCACCAGCTCTTGCTGGAATTCGAGGATGGGACGGCGATCAGTTCCAGCGCCCAGATGTGGGGCGGATTCTTCTGCTTCCCGGCTGGCGAGAAGGGCGGCTTTCCCGACTACGAAATTGCCACGGCGCGCCCTTCCCCGTTGACCGATGCCTTCGATCGCGCCTACTTCGACACGCTCTTCGACGTGGATACGCCCAAGCTATCGGCGAAAGCGTTTTTGGCGACGGAGCAGCGCATCCCCGGGCTGGGCAACGGCGTGCTGCAAGACATCCTCTGGACGGCGCGCATCCACCCAAAGCGGAAAATGAGCGAGTTGACGGGGTACGAAGTAGACGCGATGTACGATGCGGTGAAACACGTGTTGGCAGCGATGACGGCGCAGGGCGGGCGCGACACCGAGCGCGATCTCTTCGGCAACTTCGGCGGCTACAAGACGGTTTTGAGCAAAAACACCGTGGATACGCCCTGCCCTGCCTGCGATGCGTTCATCGTCAAGGAAGCGTACCTGGGCGGCAGCATCTACTACTGTACGGGATGCCAGACGTTGTAATGGAATGGACCTACGCGAACGAGCAGAATTCTACCGCAGTCCCCATGAGCTGCGCTCACCAACAGTCATGAAAATGCTTGCGCCAGATCATAATCCGGCGCTGCGGGGCGGCGGATTATGATCCGCCTTAAGCGCTGAAGTAAGATTATTTTCAGACCAGAGCACGCAGAGAGCGCCGAGGTTTCATAGATTCTCAGCGTTCTCGGCGGCCTCTGCGGTAAAAAATAACGATCTTGAAGCAAGTAAGGAGACAACTTATGGAAGGACGTTACGAAAACTACCCGGCGTGGATCATTGTTGTGTGCAATGCGGTTCCCGTGTCGCTCTACATCATCGGCGCGGTCATCCTGGCCGGATTTAGCCCGTGGGTTTCCGTCGCCTACTTGCTCTTCTGCCTGTGGCAGGAGTCGCGCGTGATGCGGAAAAGCTGCGTCAACTGCTTCTACTACGGGAAGAATTGCGGGACGGGCAAGGGGCGGCTGTGCGCGCTCCTGTTCAAACGAGGCGATCCGCAACGCTTTGCCAAAAAAGAGGCTAACTGGAAGGAGCTTCTGCCCGACCTTCTGATTTCACTGATCCCTCTGCTGGGCGGAATCATCTTGTCGTTCGTGGACTTTACCTGGCTGCGCGTCCTGTTGCTGGCGATCCTGGTTGCGCTGGCCTCTGTCGGGACAGGGGCAATCCGCAGCAATCTGCTCTGCAAATACTGCGAGCAAGGCCGGCTAGGCTGTCCGGCGCTCAAACTCTTTGACAAAGCCACGAGGTAAACACCAATGCCTGAACTTCCTGAAATCTACGTGATGGCGCGCGATATGCGGAAAGAACTGGTCGGTCGCGCGTTCGGCGCGGTCGAAGTATTGCAACCCAAATGCCTCAACGTGCCGGTGGACGAGTTCCAGACGGTGATCAGCGGGACGGAAATCCGCGACGTGACGCCGCGCGGCAAGTGGGTGCGCGTGGAATTATCGCAGGGTTGGCTGCTGCTCTGCCTGGGGATGGGCGGCGAGATTCTGCTGACCGACCGCGATCATCTGCCGGAGAAATACCGCCTCATCTTCGACTTCCGCGACGGCGCGAGCCTGGCGGTGAACTTCTGGTGGTGGTGTTCACAACTGGTAAACGCGCATTCCCAACTACACATTGTACATCCAGCACCTTTTCACCATCTATCACTGATAAAGCGCCTGTAACGTTTAGTATCTCAATGACTTCACGACGTTTCTCAAAATTGTCCCCTGCTTTTTCAATCCCTGCGCTAACTGCCTCTCTTAACTTTAACACAGTCCGTATTTTCGCCTCACTCAGCTCCTGTGTTTCTATCACCCTCTCTAAACGAGTCTGTTCCCGGTACAAACCATCTAGGGCTGTATCGTAGGGTTTAACGTCCCGAAGATACTCCTCTTCAGTTATATGCGCATTATAGAATAGCTGCTTCACCCGGTCGCGGGCCTGTTGGTTCTTAGCTATCAAAGTCTTGACAGTTTCTAGTTCTCCACGACGTGGTTGCAATAACACTTCTTGTTCAACTTGCGCTTCTTGTAATGCCTTGAGCAAAGCGGCTTCATCTTGAAATTTATCTTCTAACCAATCCCATACAGCATTGTCAACATGATCAGCGTTGAATTGTGGCGAGCCACATTTGCCTGTCGCCGTGTAATAATCGGCGGAAGAACACTTATAGTAACGATATTGTGTACCACGCGGATTAGTCTTCCCTGTACAGCTTATCCTGTGGCCACAGCGCCCACAAGTAAGCAGGTATTGAAGTAGATATTTATTCTTGGTGTTGCGTTTGGCGAAACTTTTGTTTTCGCGTAGACGCTCCTGCGCAGATTCCCATAATTCGACGCTCACAATTGCTGGTACATCTGCTGTGATGTAATTTTCTACTGGATTGTTCGTATTAGTCCGATCATTACGTTTACCATAAACGAACTTTCCCATATATGTGGTAGATCGCAAGATTTTATCAATATTACTGGTATACCATTGTCCAGGCTGTCCCTTCTTTCGCATCTTAGGATTATGCACATCCCCCCAGGTAGGTACAGTCATTTCGGTAAGCCGTTTAGCTATTCCCCTTTCAGCAAGTGATTCGTTAACATACCAGTCAAATATCTGACGGATTATTTGTGCTTCAGGTTCGTAGATTTCTAACTTTTGTTTCCCTTCGACAACACACAACCGATAACCATAAGGCGGCTTGCCATGCGTCATCACTTCGCCGTTATGAGCCTTGCGTCGCCGTCCCCTTACCATACGTTCTTTAATTTTTGCTCGTTCAAATTCAGCAAAGGCTGCGTAAATACTTTTTTGTAATTGTCCTTCTGGTGTGGGGGCAAAGTCG
Source organism: Anaerolineae bacterium (assembly GCA_034433375.1). Taxonomy (GTDB): domain Bacteria; phylum Chloroflexota; class Anaerolineae; order B4-G1; family SLSP01; genus DSWT01. Next base: position 5,851 of record DAOUAQ010000080.1, read on the forward strand.
TAAAGTGCGTACTCGATGGTTACTGTAGATTGTTTTAATTCTTGCTCAACAATGTATTGCTTGGCTATATCACGGGCCAAGCGATCAAGTTCACGTGCAATGAGCACATCGAACTCGCCGTTACGCGCCATATCTAAAGCCTTCGATAACTGCGGCAGGTCGAACGTTGCCCCGCTTGCCCCCCGATCATCTTCTGCCAGTTCTGCTACAATCGCATATCCTTGCTTGGTGGCGTATTCGTGGCACAAATCAAGTTGAGCTTGTAAATTCGCGCCTCCCGTTTTTGCCCGATCATCACTACTTACTCTCGCATACAAAACCGCTCTTTTTGTCATTCTGGCATCTCCTTGTTAGGGGTGTCGGTTCGCGCTCCCGAAAACCGACACCCTATTAAGTCTCAAAGGGCTGTGTAGACCGTTCCTCGACACCGGCCCTGTCGTCGTAATAGACCACGCTGCACAAGGTCAACCAAGTCCAGGCGTAGCGTCTCGGCGGTGACTTGCGGAAAAGCTTGGCACAAATCGCCATTAGTGATGTGTCCTCGCTGTTGTACCTTGGCGAGAGCTTGCTGCTGGCGTTGGTTTAGACCTTTCTGCGGTAGAATCCGCTCTACCAGGATAGCCTCTTGTGCTGTTTGCCCATCGTCGCCGAGCACTTTTGCTTTCTCGGCTGGCGTGAGGTGTAGCGCATCACAGATGTCGGCTAGAAGCGTGACGGCCAAGGCTTCGAGCATTGTCCAGGATTCTGGCGTCATCTCCGCTTCAAGTCCCTCACGGAAGCGGCATAGCCGATTGACTACAGCTTCGTGGTGCTTTCCGGCGATAAACTGTTCGGCGCGTTCCCGTAGGCTTGGGCCGACTTTGACCAACTGCATTTCGTAAACGTCCATTGTTGTGTCCTCCATAGTGTTTTTGTGCTATACTTGGAGGTAGAGGCTCCGCTGGCCGGTCAAGCGTAACGGAGCATCTACCTGAGTGCCGGGCCTTCGGGTCCGGCGCTTCCTTTTTCGTCCTGCAATTCCTCGTCCTGAAGTTCTTCCAGCGCAATGCGCGCCAGGCTACCAAGCATCCCTTCGTAGATGGTCAGCCCGTTGCTCTTGCACCGCACGCAGACGCGATTTTCATAATTGCGACGGACGTACTTCGGGATGTCTTTGCCTGCTACATTCATTCCACGGAACACACCTTCGAGCATCGCCCAGGCTGCCCATAGTTCGCGGTTTGTGTCCCACTGTAGCTGGCCTTCGCCATAGTCATAAGTCAACGTCCATTCTGATTGCTCTGTTATTGCGTTTGTCATCTATGCCTCCTGAATCGAATTTTTGTTATGAACGCAAAAACGGCCTGTGATGCTGGTATGGCATCAACAGGCCGTCGTTTAATACGCCTATTCGATTTGCGCTATCTCTTCCGATATGCTACAATCGGGATAGCTCAACCGCTGCCAAGTCCAGCGTTTGGGTTAGAAGTGCGTTGGTGCTGGCTACACCGGCGCACTTCGCTTTTATCAGAGACTAATTTTCGATAGGTTCCCTCCTATATGGTATTTCATCAGGTGGTTCTTCCAACCACCGTAGGAGTAAACGCCTCACTATCTGAGACAACGTGCGGTCTTCCACCTGTGCTTTCTCCATTATCCGGCGTTTCAGCGCCGGGTCGATACGTAGGACGATCCGCTCCTCTTTGATCATATCTCTCACCGATTACGTGGTTACGTGTGAATACATTATATACCACAAGTCAAGCGGTGTCAATACCCAAAGTGCGTTTGGTGTCGCCAACCGGGCATATTTGCTTGTTAAAATGTGTTCCTATGGGAATAGGATGCCTTAAAGTAGCAGTGATCATCTTTGACGAACTGAGCTTCATCCAGTTTCAGTATTTCTAATCAACAAATGGTTAGTAAATCACATATCCGTCATCAACTACTCTACTTTCGTACTCTGCTCTTTTTGAGCGGGTTGTTCTTCCGTCGACGGAGATTGGACCTCGGCAATTTTTTCCCCTTCGATAGTTTCTTTTTGCTCGGCTTCAATGCCTAGACAGGCGAGAAGCCAGATTGCACGTGACATTGGACTCACTTCACCACCTCCGCTATTACCCGCACTATCGCTTGCACAACCTTGCGGAGTTGCCATCCTCGGCAAACAACGATGCAAATCGCTGCCACCACCGGCGCATAGAGCAAGGGGGCGTTAACCACACCTATTCGAGTAAGATAATCGGCGGTATTGTATGACGTAGTTTTCGCTTCTAACATTCTCTGGCTTACCTCCCAATATAAAATGAAACAAAAAAGGGGAGGACCTGGAACCGAAGTTCCAAGTCCTCCCCTTTCATTTCCCTTCCGGTTTACCGGTCAGGACGCCGCAGGCTTGAAGGCTTCCTGCGGATCGGAGCCGAAGCCCCAGACCTTTTCACGGTGGTTGTTCACCGTTATATGGTTATTATACATGGTGGACATGCAAAATCAAGGGGGGTTCTGAGGATTCATGTCTTGAAAGCTGTTTGCAGTGTTTAGCTACAATGAGCCGTACCTGTGGAACACACAGGCCCAAGGCCAAGTCTTTGCTCCCCGTTGGATGCCGGTGAAGTGCACGTAGGGTGCGGGCAGAATGTAGAAGCGAATCAGCCATGGCCCTACCGTGCCGCCAGTCACGCGCCCCGGCGCGCGATGCGCGGAGAAGACCGACTCCACCATATCGGCGCGCAATTCGAGATACGGACGTAGACTACGCATTGTGTCCACCTTATCTTTCTTGTCGTAGCATTTTCATAACCCCAAGTGATCCAGCGTGTCGGCCAAGTCAGGATCTTCAGTTGGCCGGGGCGCGGGAATACCAAGTGTTACCCCGTCCGCCAATCGCTCTTCCACCGCCTGCACCGCGCGGTATACGTCGGCCAACGTCACCTGGGATGCGTCATAGTGATTCCGCAACGCGGCCCGCACGGTCTCACTGAGGTTGTCCTGAGTGTCAAGCCAGGCCAGCAAGGGGGCATCGCGTTGGGTATCCAGACTAAACGTGCGTCGTACTAACATTGTGGTCTCCTCATCTGTGCATACTTTTTCATACTGGCAGCGTCAGGCGGTATGAAAAAATATTACTTGCCCCATAAACGATGCGCCAGCTTCCAGTAGCCCAGCGCGTTGCCGTAGACTGGCTCAGCGACGACTTGTGCGTGCGGCCAGTGACGTTGGATGTGTTCGCCCAAAAGCAGTGCCCCGCCGCCGGTGATGCGAATGGCGTCCAGCGTCGCGCCGCCATTCCACAGATGGGAGGCTTCGCCGAGAATTTGCCCGGCGAGGTCGGCAGCGAGGTCATCCACGACGGTGGCGAAGTCGGCCACCGGTTCACCGTAGTAGCGGATGCTGCGCGCCTGGATGGCCGCGGCCAGTTGGTGATCGCGCAAGTCATCCAAACCCGGATAGGCTTGGGCCAACCACTGGCGCACGGCGCGCACCAGCGTCCAGCCCCCGACATTCACACTGGCGGTCTCGCGCCCGATCTCGGAAAGGCGGCTGACGCTCAAGAGGTTGCAGGTCTTACCGCCGATGTCGATAAGGCCCACCGCGGCGTGCGCGAGGTCAGGACGCTGAATCTGCCCGTGTTCGTCGAGGACTTCGGCCAGGAGTGAGCCAAAGGGCTGCGGGATGACGCGCGCATTGGTGACGCGCAGGAGTTGTCCCCGCCGTCCTTCGCGCTGCACGCGATGCTCTCCCAAGAGACGTTCTTGCACTTGCGCCTTGTCACTGTAGAAGGCCACGGGCAAGCCGGTCACCAGGTCGATGTCTACCGCCGTAGCCGCGGTCAGTTCGGTGAGGGCGGCGTGGAACAGGGTCAGCCATTCATCGCTCTCGATCCAGCGACGATCCTCGCGGCGGTTGAGAAAGCGCGACTGGTTCACGGCTTCTTCGCCGACGAGGGCGTGGGTGGGGGCGACGAGGACGAGGGCATTCTCGCCGCTGCCGTTGAGGGCAAAGCTGGCGCGGTCGGGGGTGCCGACCACCGAGGGGAAAGTCGCGCGGCGACGTTCGGTCACCGCTTTGGTGGCATTGTAGCCAATGTCGATTCCAGTGTACATAGTGTGTTCCTCCTTAGCCTGTTTTCGACATAGAACAAACAATCTAACGAACGCACATTAACAAGTGAGCCATAAGGGATATACTTAACCTCATTCCCAGCGGAGGAGGTTCAAGATGTCCGAAA
>DAOUAQ010000081.1:0-7032 GCA_034433375.1 Anaerolineae bacterium
TCTGCCGATGGCACGGTCGCGCTGACCGGCGTCGATGTGAGTTGGGACGGGCAATGGCTGGCTTACGCCGTCAGCGCCAGCGGCTCGGATTGGAAGACGTGGCGCGTGCGCGACATCGAAACCGGCGCGGACCTGCCGGACGTGGTCGAGTGGAGCAAGTTCTGCGAGGCGTCGTGGCTGCCGGATAGCAGCGGCTTCTTCTACGGGCGTTACGTCGCGCCGGAGGCGGGGACGGAGTACGCCGGGACGAACTACCACAAGAAGGTGTACCTGCACCGCCTCAACACACCGCAGGCGGAGGATGTGCTCGTCTATGAACGGCCTGATCACAAGGAGTGGGGGTTCTACACTGAAGTCACCGACGATGGGCGCTATCTGGTGCTGCTCGTCTCGCAGGGTACGGACCGGCGCAACTGCGTCTTCTACAAATCGTTGCCCGATGGCGAATTCGAGGAGCTGATCCCGACGTTCGATGCCCGTTTCAACTTCATCGGCAATACCGGCTCCGAATTCTACTTCCTCACCGATTGGCACGCTCCGCGTGGGCAAGTGCTTGTCATCGATGTGGAGCAACCAGCGCGGAAACACTGGCGGACGCTGATCCCCGAAGCCGCCGACACGCTCGAAGCTGTGACGTTGGCGCACGGCGAGTTCGTGACGCGCTATCTGCACGACGCGCATCACCAACTGCGGCGCTTTGGATTGGACGGCGCGCCGCGCGGCGAGATTGCGTTGCCAGGATTGGGATCGCTTCTCGAAGTTCACGGTCGCCGTGAGGATGCGGAGCTATTCTACACCTTCCACTCATTCCTCTACCCGCTGACGGTTTACCGCTACGATTTCGACCGCGCCGCGAGTGAGGCGCTGGCTACGCCGGACCTCGACTTCGACGCGGCGGCTTACGAGACGGAGCAGGTTTTCGTCACCAGCCAGGACGGGACGCAGGTGCCGATGTTCCTGGTGCATCGCCGCGACTGGCGTAAAGACGGCCAAAATCCCACGCTGCTCTACGGTTACGGCGGCTTCAACCTGGCGCAGCCGCCGGTCTTCATGGTGTGGCGGCTGGTATGGCTGGAGATGGGGGGCGTGTTGGCGGTCGGCAACATCCGGGGTGGGGCCGAGTACGGCGAGGCGTGGCATAAAGCAGGGACAGTCCACAAGAAGCAGAACGTCTTCGATGATTTCATCGCCTGCGCGGAGTATCTGATCGAGGAGGAGATCACCTCTACGCCCAAGCTCGTCATCGAAGGGCGTTCCAACGGCGGCCTGCTCGTGGGCGCGTGCCTCACCCAGCGCCCCGACCTCTTCGGCGCGGCGCTGCCCACCGTAGGCGTGATGGACATGCTGCGCTTCCACCAGTTCACCATCGGCTGGGCGTGGGTGAGCGACTACGGTTGCGCGGACGACCCCGAGCAGTTCCAGACGCTCTACGCCTATTCGCCGCTGCACAACGCGAAACCCGCCGTTTACCCGCCCACGCTCATCCTCACCGGCGACCACGACGACCGGGTGATGCCCGCGCACTCGTACAAATTCGCGGCGGCGCTCCAGGCTGCGCAGCAGGGCGACGCGCCAATCCTCATCCGCATCCAGACGCACGCCGGGCACGGGCCGGGAAAGCCCACTGCCGTCCTCATCGCCGAGCGCGCCGACATGTGGGCGTTCGTCGCGCAGGCGTTAGGCATGGCGGGTGAATAAGATCTCTGTCAGCAGATTGAGCAGATGAAGCAGATTTTCTGCTACTGGCAAACAAAAATCTGCTCAATCTGCTAAATCTGCTGATAAAAAAACAAGAAGGCATTGTGAAGAAACGGGTCTACATCGTTTACACGGGCGGGACGATCGGGATGCAACCGACGGCGGAAGGCTACGCGCCGGCGCCCGGCTATCTCGCGGCGCAACTGGCGGCGATGCCGGAACTGCGCGACGCCGCTATGCCCGATTACACTATCCACGAGTACGACCCACTCCTCGATTCCGCCAACATGACCTCCACCGACTGGCTCAAGATCGCGCAAGACATCGCCGCGCACTACGACGCTTACGATGGCTTCGTCATCCTGCACGGGACGGACACGATGGCCTACACCGCGTCGGCGTTGCCGTTTATGCTGCAAGGTCTGGCGAAGCCGGTCATCCTCACAGGATCACAACTGCCGCTGTGGGAAGTGCGCAACGACGCGCGCGAGAACCTCATCACGGTGATGCAAATCGCCGCAAATTACGCCATCCCCGAAGTCTGTCTCTATTTCGGCGATAAGCTGTTGCGCGGCTGTCGCGCCGTCAAGGTTGACGCGGTGGGCTTCGAGGCGTTCGACTCGCCCAACTACCCGCCGTTGGGGACGGTGGGCATCCACATTGACGTGCATTGGCGGCGCATTCTGCCCCCACCCGCGCCCGGCCCGCTCACCGTCCAGGCGCTTGGCGCTGCCCACGTGGGGACGTTGCGCCTCTTTCCGGGCGTGACGCCGGACTTCGTCGCCAACGCGCTGCGCCCGCCGCTGCAAGGGTTGGTGCTGGAGACCTACGGCGTGGGGAACGGCCCGGTCAGCAACCGCGCGTTTATGGCGGCGCTGGCGGAGGCCGTTGCGCGCGGCGTGGTGATCGTAGATTGTACGCAGTGCCTCAAGGGGACGGTGGACCTCGAAGGGTATGCAACCGGCTCGGCGCTGGCGAAAATCGGCGTAGTGAGCGGCTTCGATATGACCGTGGAAGCGGCGTTGGCGAAGCTGTTCTACTTGTTCAGCCGTGAGGATGACGTGGCGCTTATCAAACAACAAATGCAGATGAACCTGCGCGGCGAGCTGACGCGGTGAGACAAGTTGCGAGTAACGAGTCATGAAAATTTGTCAACGGCTTCAACGGATTTTTACGGATTTCTTGACCTTCAACTTTCAACCTTCAACTTTCAACTATTTGCAAAGCGTCGTTGCCCTGTTACTGGCGGCGTTTGCCTTGCGCGCCTGGAACCTCGGCCGGCCAAGCCTGTGGTACGACGAGGCGTACCTGTGGTGGGCTACCCGGCTGCCACTCGGCAAAATGCTGTCGTTGAGCATAAGCGAGCTGGTGCCACCTTCACACTATTTCGTCCTGCGCGCATGGCAACCGCTTGCCGGAAGCAGTGAATTTGCCCTGCGCTTTCCCTCCGTACTCTACGGCATCCTCGCCCTTGCGGCGCTGGCGCGCATTGCCCGCCGGCTGACCGGACAACCCGCCGCCGCAACCTGGGCATTGCTTTTCGGCGCTGTCGCCACGCCATTGCTTTGGGCCGCGCGGGAGACGCGCATGTACGGCGCGTTCATCACCTGGTCGCTGCTCGCCGGTATGGCGCTGATCGAGACGCTGTACGCCCGCACACCGCGCGCGCGCCGCCGCTGGGGCTGGCTGTGGGGCGGCGCGCTCCTCGGCGCGCTCGCTACACTGACACTCTCCGCTTTCTGGCTCGTCGGGCAAGGACTCTTCGCGCTCGTGGTGCTCCTGCGGCAGCCTCGATCCGCCGCGCGCGCGTGGTTCCGCGATGTAATCCCGCCTACGCTCGTCGCCGGCGCACTATTCCTGCCCTGGCTCATCGGCGCGCTGCGCACGCTCGACGTCAATGCGACGTACTGGGCCGGGCATCTCCCCGTCGCCGAATTCCTGCGCATCTCGCTCGCCGGGATGACGCTCTCCGACTATTGGCCGGCCGCGTGGAAAGTGACCGTGGGCGGCATCATCCTGCTGGCGACGTTCCCGGCGCTTCTGCTCGCCCGCCGTCGTCTCCACGCGGGACTGTATCCCCTGCTCAGCCTGCTCCCGCTCGGCGTGATGGCGCTGATTTTCCGCGATCTGCCGAAATGGGGCAGCCGCCACGCCTCGCTGTTTGCCCCGCTACCCGCGCTGGCGCTGGCGATAGAGTGGGGAATAGCGGCGCAGTTTCACAACCGGCGCGCCCGCCTGCTTGCCCGCGTCTGGCTAGGCGTGTGTAGCCTGGTCTTCCTCGGCATGACGCTCCGCGCCGACGTGAACCTGCTCACCGATCCAATCTACGCCGCCGAAGACTGGCGCAGCGTGGCCCGCTACGTCGAAGCGCACCGCGCACCCGGCGACGTCGTCATCGTCGAGACCGGCTCCGTCTTCCCAGCCTGGGCCTACTACGCCGGTTTCGAGGGGCTGCTGCCGCTCCCCGACGACGAACTGTTGGATGTGAATCATGTGCTGCACTACGAGAACACCGCCCCCGCCCTCAACGCCGCTTTGCAAGCAGCGTCCGGCGTGTGGGTTGTCACGTGGTTGGAGCACGTCACCGATCCGACGGGCATCGTTCCCGCGCTGCTGAGCACGCTCGGCCCGGAGACGCCGCAGCCGCAGTTTCATGGCCTGGGGCTGCGCTATTTTGCCCTCTGCCGGCGCGCCGATTTTTCCGTTTCACCGTGGTTTACCGGCTGGCCGATCCAATCCACGCTGCCCGGTTTGACCTTGTGGAGCTACAGCCTGCCGGAGACGCCGCAGCCCGCCGGAGCGCCGTTGGATGTATGGACTTACTGGATGACTCTGAGGCTGGATGATCCCGAGGATCGCTTCTACCAGGTGGTGTTACGCCTGCTGGACGCGCGCGGCGACGAGTGGGCGCGCTTCGACGGCACGCCGGCCGGCGGCGACTACCGCCCCGCGCGTTGGCCGACCGAAACGCTCGTTTTGGGCCGCTACGCGATCACACCCGATCCGTGGACGCCGCCGGGCATGTACACGCCCACGCTGACAGTTTACCTTGCCGGTGAAGCCGAAGCGACAGTGACGCTGCAACCGGTCACAATCACGGACACCGCGGATATACCGCCGATGGCGCCGGAGCGCGCCTTGCCCGTTCAGGAAATCGCTGCGACCTCAGATGCGCCGCTGCGCCTGGTCGGTCTCTGGATAGGGCAAGACACAGTGCAGCCCTGCGGTCAAGTTGAAGGATGGGCCTACTGGGAGAGCGCCGGTGAGATGGCGCGTGACCTGCGCCTTGCGGTGAACGTCGGCGAACACCAGCTTGTCACGCCGATTGCGGCGGCCTCAACCGCGCCAACCTGGCCCGCCGGAACACGTTTCGCCACGCAGTTCCGTCTGCCGGTTGGCTGCCGCGCACTGGACGCCGAAGTTCCACTGGATGTGCAGCTTTTAACCGCATCAAATGTACCCCTCGCAGTGTGGCGGGGGCCGGTGATTCGCATTATAGGCGGACGCACATTTACACCTCCCACCGGTATTTTGTCGGCCGCGGGTGATTTCGGGTCAGGGGTAGCTGAAGTGATGGGCTACACGGTGACGCCGGAACCGCGCGCGGGAGAACCGTTCACCGTCACGTTGTACTGGCGCGCCGGCGAGACGGGCGACACACCGTACACCGTCTTCGTCCACGTCACGCCGCCGGATGCGCCAGCGCCGCTCATCGCGCAACACGACGGCTGGCCGGCGCTCGGCGCGAAACCGACGAACACCTGGGTCGCCGGAGAAATCATCGCCGACGCGCACCCGCTGCCGGGCATTCCGGCGGGGACGTACCAACTGCGCGTGGGATTGTACGATGCTGCGGGGCGGTTGGCGGTTTCCGTTGATGAAGTAGAGAGCGATACGGTTGTCATTCATCTGCGCGTAGAGTAAGCAGTTTCTTTGCTTGTTCTGTTTGACGAATGAGTCTCTGGCTTTGACGCGGGTATCGAAGCCGGTATAGTCAAGGTACACAAACTGCACAACATAGGAGGGCGCTGATGGAAACGATGATTGCGCTTCAGAAGCCTGAGCTTGTGGAAAAGCTGCAACAATTCGCCCAAGCGCATAATTGCGAGGCGACCGACTTCCTCGACATAGCCGTGGGGGAATATCTCGACAAAATGGCCCGCGAGAAGATCGCTACGGAGCGCCAGGCGCTTGAGGCGCATTATACTGATATTCTTCCTGTCTATCGTGGGCAATACGTAGCTATACATCAAGGGCACGTCGTGGATTCCGATGCCGATGCGCGCGTGCTCTATCTGCGTATCCGCGAGCGATACGGCTATATCCCCGTGTTGATCCGGCGCATCACACCGCAACCACACCGGCGCGAGTTAGTCTTTCGCAGTCCGCGACTAAGCCAGGGTAATCTATGAAGTACGATTGAGTGCTACGCCCATTGATGATGCGTGGGTGCGCGGGCAATGGGGCGAATGGCAACCGGTCTTGATGTATATGGTAGATTTGCGCGTTGCGGCAATCACTATGCCTGGACTATACGTCGTTGGCGATGCGTCTGGTGATGAAATTGTGTTGGGACGCAATTATCTGAATCGTTTACGGCTACTATTGGATGGGCCGGCAGCCGTATCTGAGTTACTTGATTGAGCGCAGGGGCGGCGATTAAGCCGCTGCTTCTAGCGCCGCCCCTCTCCGATACCGCAGCGGCAGCAACTCCTGCTCCGCCAACAGCGCCTTCTGCATCCGGGCGCGGGCGCGGAATAGCCGCGATTTCACCGTACCGAGTCGCATCTTCAACACCTCGGCGACTTCTTCGTAAGAGTATTCCAGTCGGTCTATCAACACCAGAACCATCCGCTGATCCTGCGGCAGGCCAGCGATGGCGCGCTCCAGCAGCGCGCTCAGTTCTCCACGCTGCACGTTCTCCTCGGGCAATTCCCCGTGATCCACCAGGTGCGGATTGGCGTCCTCGTCCAGCTCCTCGAAATCGTCCCACGACACGGTGGGGCGACGCTGGCGGCTGCGCAGGTCGTCGTAGCAGGCGTTGGTGACGATGCGCATCAACCACGCGCGGAACGAGCCGCCGCGGAAGTCACCCAACGCGCGGTAGGCGGAGATAAAGGCTTCCTGCGCCGCATCATCGGCGGCGGCGTCATCGCGTAGAATGTAACGCGCCAGGTTGTAGACCTGACTCTGGTAGGCCAACACCAGCGCGTTGAAGGCATCCAGGCTGCCTTTTTGCGCCTCAGCGATCAAGGCTGTTGTATCCAAAGCTGCTGTTCCCATAGTCCTCAATGACTCTCCGCCCCCAAACCCCACTTCCCTTTTTGCTAAGAC
>DAOUAQ010000082.1:0-16479 GCA_034433375.1 Anaerolineae bacterium
CAGTGGTTCTCTGGGCCGACTTTGTAGCCGTTGTCGTAGGCGCGCTGCGCGAATTCCTGATACCGCTTGACGATGAAATCGAACTGCTCGTCCGTCCAGTTGTCCTCGCGCCCACCGGCGTCGATGCGGACGGTCAGCGCGCCGAGCACTTCACCGGCGTGGAGCGCCGCCAGCCCGTTCTGGTAGTGCTGCTCGCGGACGGCGGGATCATCTTCCCAGAAGTGCGCGCCGTCCACACAGAGGTTCGCCAGCACCAGACCGCGTTCGTCGAGCGCGTCCTTCACCTTCGCCAGGTAGTCGTCGTCCGTTGAGAGCAGCATCCCGTTCCAGATGTCGGCGGAATCCAGGTGATAGCGGTACTTGCAGCTTTCGAGGTAGCCGAACAAGTCCATTTTGCCTTCGCGTAGCAGGCCGTGAAAAGAATACGATGCGACAGAAATTTTAGCCATAGATTCATCTCCTGTTGTGTGATATAAGAATCATGAATCATGAATCATGATTCATGATTCATGATTTCTTGTTGCGATAATGTTTGATGTAGCGTAAGCCATACGGGTCGCGCGCGCTGAGGAAGTCGGCGGCGCGGGTCGTTTCGATCAACAAGGGCATACGCGGATTGATGATGGCCGCATCCAACCCCCAGGGAATCGCCGCGAGCAGATAGGCCAGCTCGATGTGCAAGCGTTCGGGCATCCCGTGGCCGGCGTTGCCCACGCCGAGCACGGCAGCGACGCCCAACTCTTCGTGGAAACGGCGCAGCGTCTCCAGCGTGACCAGCATCGAGCCGGGTTCGACGGCGGCAGCCAGGCAGATGGCGTCCATCACGACGTCCTCTGTGGAGATGTCGTGGCGCGCGGCGGCTTCAAGAAGCACGCGCGCCTCGTCTATGCGTCCTTCGACATCCTTGGGCATCCCGTGGCGGTCGCCGATGGGCATTCCGATGATGGCGGCGTGATGTGCGGCGGCGACGGGCAGCAACGTCTCCAGCGACACCCGTTCCGCCGTCACAGAGTTGATGAGCGCCTTATACGGATGAAGCGCCGCCAGCGCCGCGTCCAGCGCGGCAGGATTGCGCGAGTCCAGCGCGATAGGCGCGCCCGTGGCCTCGTGGATAGCGACGGCGACGCGCGGCAGCAAGGTCACTTCGTCCAACGCCGGGTGTTGGATGAGGATGTCGGCCATATCCATCCCGGCAGCCTGACCCGCGCGCGCCAGCGCGACCAGAGACTCCACATTGCCCTGCTGAAGAGCAGCCATCACCTCAGGCTTCTTGCTGTTCACGCGGATGTGCCCGTTGATCAACACCACCGGCAGGCCGGGGCCAAAGGTCAGTTCACCATTGCGTGAAGTTAAAGTCGTCATCCGTTCAATCCCCTCATCTACCGTCTACTGTCTACCGTCTGCCGAAGATCCATCGCATCATAGAACCCCTTGCTCTGGTTCGTTTTGATGCGCGCGACTTGCTTCGCCATATCCAGCGACTCGTGGATGTAGCGCGTCACGTCGCTCTCCTGGCTCTTGGTGTCGCTGCGGTCGCGGTTCAGCCACGTCACCGTCACCTCTTTGATACGGTAGCCGCACTTTTCCCACAGGTACAGCAACTCCACATCATAGGCTGTCACCTTCCACCCCGTTGGGCGCTCAGTCAGTTTGAAGAATTGCAGATGCGGGAACGTGCGCAGCGCCGCCTCTCGCGTACACAGCTTAAAGCCGCACTGCGTATCGCCGATGTCGCGCAGCAGAAAAAGCTGGCGCACGGTGCGGAACACCACGCTGCCCAACTTGCGGATGATCGAGAAGCCCTCGCGGGTGAAGCCGCGCGAGCCGATGACGACCGCATAGCCTTGTTCGTACCACGGCAACAAGTTGCCCAATTCCACTATCGGCGTGGACTGATCCATATCCGTGAAGAGCACGACCGCGCCACGCGCGCGCTGGATACCAGCCCACACTGCCGCCGGTTTGCCGCCGTGGGGGATGTCCACCAGCGAGAAGCGCGGCTTATCGGCGATGAAGTGCTCAATCAAGGCGCGGCTGTTGTCTGTCGCCTCGTCGTTGACGATGACCACTTCCCAGGCGTACTCTTGTTGGATGAGATACTCATTCACCTCATCCAAAACCCCCGCTTCGAGGTTCTTCGCCTCATTGTAGCAGGGGATGATGACGGAAATGTACGGTTGCGGTTCTGCGTTTGGCATAAAAGCTCCTCAAATAGTCGGATAGTTCTTAGTCGTGTAGTCGGTGAAAATTGTGAATCAAGCATTAGCGGATATTCGTGTGATTCGCGGTTAGAAATCTGCTTAATCCGCTCAATCTGCTGACAGAATACGTTAATCTTGCGGCAGATCCAGCGGCGCGACTTCGGCGAACGACAGCGGCTCGTTGGCGGAAGGCATCGGCGGGTAATCCGGCATTTCCAGGCCGTGGACAAGATCATTGATGTAGATGAGTTGGTTAGTCGCCATTGAGTGATTCGCCGCGACGCCGGTGAGGATCGAATACGCCCCCGCGCGTTGATCAGCGGCGTGCATATACTTGTCCTCCGGTGGGTTCGCGCCGAAGATGTCATCCAGCAAACGTTGATCGCCGCCGCCGTGCCCGCCGGCGCCTGTCCACACCTCAACGGCATACGAAGGGCCGAAGTGCGGCATGATGTGCGTGTACGTCTCGCGTTGCACCGTCTGTCCGGGCACTGTGCCGTCGGCGTTGATGTAGGAAGACTCGACGGTTTTGTGTTCCAGGCGGCCCCGCGTCCCGTTAAAGGTAATCGTCAAACCCTCCCAGGGCATAAAGGCGTTGAGCGAATAGCTCATCTTGACGCCGTTTTTATAGTTGACGACCAATTGCATCGAATCCTCAATGTCAATCAAGTCGCTGAACACACAACGGTCGCGGAAATAGCCATCGTAGTGCTCGTTGTCGAGGTACAGTTCACGCAAACTCGGATACTGGCGCATATCCAGGCGGAAGTGGCACTGCTCTTCGGGACAGTCGAGACAGCGTTCCGTGCGTTGGGTAAGACCGTAGCGTTCCGCCGTCTGGGGCGTGTAGAAGCGGCGCTGCCCCTGCGCGAAAACCGATTCTGGCACAGTCGAGAGCAGCCAGTTGATCAAATCAAAATGGTGGGTGGCTTTGTGGACCATCAACCCGCCGGAGTTCTCCTTGTTGCGATGCCAGCGCCGAAAGTAATCCGCGCCATGGCGGATGTCGAGCATCCAGTGGAAATCCACCGAAAGCACGTCGCCGATCACGCCGGCCATCAACAGCGCCTTGACTTGCGTGCGCGGCGGCGAATAGCGATAGTTGAACGTCACCGTGCATTTCTTGCCCGTGCGCTTCTGCGTATCAATGATGCGCTGGCACTTCACCTCGTCCGTCGTCATCGGCTTTTCGGTGATCACGTCGCAGCCCAGCTCCATCGCGCGGCAGATGTACGCATCGTGATAACAATCTTTCGTCGTGACGATCACCGCATCGGGCCGGCACTCAGCGATCATCTGATCGAACTGCGCGGCATGGTAACCCTTCACATCGTAGCCCCACTCGCGGGCGCGGGCGCGGGCGTGATTCACGCGGCCCTCGTTCACGTCACATACAGCGAGCAGCTCCGCAGTCTCGGCATAAGTCGCAATCACCGCCCGCGTGTACATAGCCGAGCGTCCACCTAACCCTACCTGCACATACCGCTTCTTTTCCATAACAATCTCCTCTTGTGGTAGGATGGCAATCCAACAACCCCTATAATGGCATAGAATCAAAGCTAGTCAATTCAGAAAATTTGCCAGTGAACTGCCATAAATCTGCAATACACACGCAATTGACATTGATCGCATATCAGTGTATGCTAACCATGCCCTAGAAAACAAATCAAGAAAGTGCATGGCTTGGGAGTCATCCATGGCGTCCATCCAGAAGAAAGTTTGCCTGTTAGGCGACTTTGCGGTCGGTAAAACCAGTTTAGTGCGCCGTTTTGTCGAAGGCATCTTTGAAGACAAATACCTGAGCACGATCGGCGCTAAAATTGACCGGAAAGAAATGAGCATACATCATGCTTCCCTGACACTGCTCATCTGGGATCTGGCCGGTGGAGAAAAGTTCAATCGTGTAGTGCATAGCTATTATCGCGGCGCAGCCGGCGCCATACTGGTGTGCGATGTAACGCGTTTGGAAACACTGGGTTCGTTGGAACACTATGCCCACGATTTCCGGAGCGTCAATCCGGGTGCGCCGTTCGTCATAGTCGGCAACAAAACCGATCTGGCGGATGAACGCCGCATCTCCGATACTGAACTGGACAGCATCGCCGCCAAACTGTCAGCCTCTTGGTTTGCCGGCAGCGCCAAGACAGGGGAGAATGTCGAAACAGTCTTTCGCACACTTGGGGAAAGTCTTGTAGAATGTGAAAAATAGAATAGGACAATCAACTTTTCAGTTGTAAGCATATTCTTAACGAAAGGAGACTAAACTATGGTGCAGCAAATTCCCCCCATACCGCAGAACTTGGATGAAAACAAGGCTTCACCGCCCCCCGCAACACCGGCGGGCAACGGCGAACTCGAGCGGGTCCGGGACATCATCCTGGGGCCTGACCGGACGCGCTCGAGGATACAAGGCGCGGAAGTTGATCGCCTGCGCCAGGTCATCTTTGGCGCGCAAATGGAGGAATACGAACGGCGTTTCACCGACGTGCGCCGGGAGATGGAACGTATCCTCGCCGATTTACGGGTGGTACAGGATTCCGTCAGCGAGTTCGAGAAGAATCAGACCAAACGCATTGAGGCCCTGGAACGCGAGATGCGTCGCAGCAACGATGAACTGCGGCGGGAAATTGACCGGTTGGGTGGACGTGAAGCCGTGCTGCAACAGATTCTGACGCGCACACAGCAGCAGGAACTCAGCAGCAAGAGTATTGCGGAGAACATCCACGAACTGAGCACGACCCAAAGCCAGCACGAGAGTGAAGTGCGCGGTATCAAATCCACGTTGGCGGAGAATCGCGATCAGCACGAACGCAAGCTCGATGCGCTGAAGCGCGAGGTGCGTCAAGCTGAAGACGAGTTACGCGCGGAACTCCGGCGCGTGACTGATCGCCTGAGCGACCAAAAGACCGATCGCAAGGCCCTGGCTGCCATGTTGATGGAGGTCGCCACGCGCCTGGAGACCGGCAGCAGCGTGACCGGCCTGCTGGAAGGACTGAGCGTCGCCGCCAAGGAATAATGTATGTCGTTTGAGCCTTCGCTGTCGGATGACGAACTGGAAAGCGTAGGACTGCAAGAACTACGCAACGTCATCCTCAAGCCAGAACCGCTGGTTGACAAAATCAGCCCGATCATCGCGGAAGTGCTCGAAGAGCAAATCAAGCACTCCGGGGATGAGATCGCGCAGGCCATTGCCCCGGTGATCGGCGAAGCGATCCGGCGGCAGGTGTACAACGCGCGCGAAGACATCATTGATGCGTTGTACCCCGTCATCGGCCAAACCATCAACCGCGCCGTCACCGAGGCGCTGCGCGATCTGGCGCGCAATGTAGATCAGCGCGTGCGCCAAAGCGTTAGCCCCCAAGGCGCAGTCAAACGGCTGCGCGCGCGGCTGAAAGGCGTCTCCGG
This sequence comes from Anaerolineae bacterium, assembly GCA_034433375.1. Lineage (GTDB taxonomy): Bacteria > Chloroflexota > Anaerolineae > B4-G1 > SLSP01 > DSWT01. The sequence continues at coordinate 5,607 of DAOUAQ010000082.1, forward strand.
CGCCGACTACACGCTCCGCGAGTCCATTCCCTTTGCCGTCCATGAGATTTTCCTCATCCACCGCGAGTCGGGACTGCTGATCCATCATCTGACGAGCAATCCAGAGACGCCGCCAGACCGCGACCTGGTCGGTGGGATGTTGACCGCCATTCGGGACTTCGCGCACGATGCCCTCGGCGACGCACAAAGCGGCGAGCTGGACGCCATCGCGTATGAGACGCACAACATCCTCATCGAGGCCACGGGCGCTGCTTATCTGGCCGTCGTCATCCAGGGGGTCGAACCGGCGGGATTGCGGCAACGGATGCGCGAAGCCCTGACCGCCCTTCAGGAAAAACATTACGACGAGATCAGAAACTTTGATGGCAGCAGCGAACAACTCCCCAAGACCGCCGAACTCGTCCTGGCGACCTTGTTCTCCGAACCACCGAAAAAGTCACAAGAACCGTTATCGCTGTCGCAGCGGATTGTCTTGATCTTCCTCATCCTACTCGTCGCGCTGCCGCCGCTACTGGGGTGCGGGTGGTGGATCTGGCACGTCGAGCACCGCCTGGCTTCCCTCGCCATTGCGCCGCCGACGGCGACCAGCACGCCCACACCGACCCCCACACCCACCCATACGCCGACGGCCACGGCTACCGCCACCGCCACGCCCATGCCAACGGCGACATCAACCTCAACCTCAACCGCGACGCCAACGGCAACTCCCACCCCGACCGCGACTTCCACCGCCACCCCGACGCCGACATCCACACCGACGCACACACCCACCGCCACGCCGACGCCCTCGCCGTACACCAGCGTGATTATTGGCAACGTTTTCTTGCTCGATACCCCAGACGGCGAAAGAACGGGCACTGTCGCGCGCCTGGGCGACTATGTGGAAATCATAGCGCAGTACGGCGAGTGGTACAAAGTGCGCGTCAAGTCGGCTCAGCTCTCGGATATCGAAGCGACAGGGTGGGTACAGGCGCGCTGGGTGACGGTCCTCAAACCGGTGCCGTTGGAGCGTATCACGCCAACTGTTGTTCCATGAACGATCCGCAGTTCTGGCGCGCCATATTGAGAGAGCTGAAAATCGCTTATGCGCTCTTTGATGCTGAGTACCATCTCATAGAGCATGATGAGATCTTCGCGGCATGGCCGGCCATCTCGCAGGCGCATTTACTGGGGATGCAGCTCCTTGATCTGCTGCCCGAACTGATAGGGCAGAGTCTCGATTTCAACGATACCTGCGCTGCGCCGCCCTTCCCCATTCACGTGGAAAATGTCAATCGGGTCACGCCCTCCGGTGAGATACGCTACTTCACCCTAACGGCTATGCCGTGCCCGCCCTATCTCAACGCCACATTGCTGGTATTGATCGCCGACGTCACCGAACAGGGTCAATACATCCAGGAGTTGATGCAGAGCCACAACGAACTGCGCCTGCTCAGAAGGCAATTATCCAAGCTCAACGAAGAATTGGACTTTTTGCTCAGACATTATCTCCCGCCCGATGTGGCCGAGGCGTTGGTGAATGGGACGCTCCGCCCGGAATTGGGCGGCGAATTGCGCGAGGTCTCGATCCTTTTCGCCGACGCGCGCGACTTCACTGCGATTGTGTCCAACCTTCCCGCCGAATATGTGATGACCATCTTGAATGACCACCTCGGCATCGTCGTGGATGCCATCAACGCTTACGGAGGAACCGTCAACCAGTTCCAGGGCGATAGCGTGATGGCGATTTTCAACACGCGCAACGATCAACCTGACCACGCCATTCGCGCCGTGCAAGCCGGGGCCAGTATACAGCAGGCGCTTTTCCGCTACCACATACAACGTCAACGCGAAGAGCGCTGGTTCAACTTCGGCGTTGGCATCAACAGCGGGCCGGCCATCGTGGGCAACAGCGGCGCCCGCTGGCGCTACACCTACACCGCCATCGGCGACACGACCAACATCGCCTCGCGCATCACGGCGGCAGTTCCGGCCTACGAAGTGTGGATCAGCCAATCAACGTATGATCAACTTCACAATGCTTTTGACGTGGTGCCTCTGTCACCGATGCAATTCAAGGGCAAACTACAACCCACAGCGCTCTTCCGCGTGTCGCTGGACCTTCAGCCTTAAGGCCAGTCGGTTTGACAATTCACCCTAAATGCATATAATCTTTTCCCGCAGGATGTAGTAAGGTTCCAAGTTCGTGCCATATCGCTAACGCCTGGACTTACCCTCCAGGCGTTTTGACGTAATGGGGACTTGTTCCTTACACACGAAATACCATAGTCAGTGAAAGGAAGAAAAAAGCAATGAGTGAGCGTGAAACTGGTGTTGTCAAGTGGTTCAATGCCGCCAAGGGCTACGGCTTCATCTCCCGTGAAGGCAAAGATGATGTGTTTGTTCACTTCTCAGCTATCCAGAGCGAGGGTTTCAAGACCTTGAACGAGGGACAACGCGTGGAATTTTCTGTGGAAAGAGGCGATAAAGGGTTGCAAGCAACTCACGTCACCGCCCTGTAAACAGAAACACCGATAAGCCGATTCCCAAAAGATCAATAACGAGATAGCAAGAAGGCCATCCACTGACGGATGGCCTTCTTTAGTTGTCGTTTAGTATTTCCGTCCCCAATCCTCATCGCCCCAATCCCTGACTGCGCCCAATACACGCCCGGCTACCAAACCAAACACGACGATCACTCCCCCGACAATCTGCGCCCACTGCGCCTGAACGATGATATTGAGGAGCACCGCAATCAGCAGACCGATCAACGCACCGACGATCATCAACAACCATTTCGCCGGAAAGTCCATGATCACAGTCCACACGGTCGTTTTCTTCTGCGTGCTGCGCCGCCGCGCGGCAATGCGCTGCTGCTTGGCGCGCTCTTTGGCCGTTGGGTCACGCGCGTTTAACTGCTCAGCGCGCAAACGTTGTAAACGTCGAATTTCGTCATCCTGTCCGCTCATCAGGCCACCTCATCCACTCGCTCGAACCCTTGTCGCGTTGACATCCGCTTGAATAATGTTATCATTGCTTCGTTAAATCGTCAAGAGATAAGCCATGCAAAGTTTACGTACACAGAAGCCTATCTACACAATCCTGATCGCCATTATCGTGGCAACAATACCCTGTTATTGCCTGGGATTTGTCGCGTTGGCCGTGCGTCCCACATCCCCCACGCCTACCCCAACGGCCACACCAACGCCGACACCTCAGCCAGGCGCAACCAACACACCCTACCTGGTGGGTCCTGGTGAAGGGGGAGCCAACAAAACTTTACAGCCCACCCCGACACAGTGGTTCCCGCCCACGCGCACGCCGACCCCGCTGCCTACGGATACGCCGACCGTGACGCCGACGCCGACTCAAACATCCACTGGCACGCCGCAACCTACCGACACGCCTACAGCGACGCCGACTAACACGGCAACGCCGACCAATACGCCAACTGCGAGCGCCACACCTACAATCGAGATACCCACCAACACACCGACGGCAACGTTGACCCCGTCGCCAGAAGCGGCCACGCCCACCGAGACCCCCACCCCGACCGATACGCCAACCACACCCTGAAAGGATTCCCGTGAAAGCAACTTTTGATCTGCTCAAAACCCTCACCGAGGCGCCCGGCCCCTCTGGACGCGAAAACACCATCCACGATGTCGTCGCCGAGCACTGGAGGCCACTGGCGGATGAGGTGCGCACGGATGCGATGGGCAGCCTGATTGCGCGCCAACGCGGCTCGGCGCCGCCCCCCCGCCCGGCCTTGATGGTTGCCGCCCACATGGACGAAATCGGGTTGATCGTGACCGGCATCGAAGGCAGCTTCCTGCGGGTCCACATGCTCGGCGGAATGGACCGGCGCGTTATCCTGGGCCTGGAAGTCACCGTCCACGGACGGCGACCGCTGCCGGGCATCGTGGGTAGCCGCCCGCCGCACGTGCTCTCCGCCGACGAACGCCGCAAGGTCGTCGCTTGGGAAGAGGTCTTCGTGGACACCGGCCTGCCTGCCGCAGAACTCGCGGCCCTGGTCACAGTCGGCGATCACATCACCGTTGACCGTGAACTGGTCGCGTTGAAAAATGACTTGGCGGCCGGCAAAGCGCTCGACAACCGCGCCTCGGTAGTCGCCGTGACCCTGGCTCTGGACATTCTGCGCTCGCGCAACCACGCCTGGGATTTCTACGCCGTCGCCACCACACAAGAAGAAGTTGGCGTCAAAGGCGCGATCGCCAGCGCCTACGGCCTCGCGCCGCAGATCGCCGTTGCGCTGGACGTCACGTTCGCCAAACAACATGACGATGATGGGCCAGGAACCTTCGAGCTTGGCAAAGGCCCCACGATCGCTCAGGGGCCGAATTTCCATCCGCAGGTAGTGGGACGCCTGGTCGCCGCCGCCAAAGCCGAGGAAATCCCTTACCAACCGGAACCCGTGTCCGGCGGCAGCGGCACCGATGCCTGGGGCATCCAGGTGGCGCGCGAGGGCATCCCCACCGGGCTGATTGAGATCCCACTCCGCTACATGCACCAGCCGGTCGAGACCGGCTCCCTGCGTGACATCGAGCGCGCCGGACGGCTACTCGCCAGCTTCAGCGCCCGTCTGGAAGCCGATTTCCGCCCGCGTTGGGAGGACGAACTATGAGCAACACCCGCAATGAGACGCTCATCACAACCCTGCAGACGCTTGCGGATCTCACCGGCGTCTCAGGAGACGAAACAAAAATCCGCAGCGCCATCAAACCGCTCGTCGAAAATCACGTAGATACGATGCGCGTTGATGCGTTAGGGAACCTCATCACCTGCAAGCGCGGCACAGCAGAAAATCCGCTGCGCGTCCTGGTGACGGCGCACATGGACGAGGTCGGCTTTATGGTCGTCGGGCATACCGGCGAGGGCGGTCTGCGCGTCGAAGCCGTCGGCAGCATCCCGGAACGGCTGCTGCCCGGCACACACGTCTGGGTTGGCAAGGAGCACACGCCGGGCGTCGTTGGCGTGCAAGCTATCCACCGCGCCCACGGCAACCAGCAGGCGGCGTCGGTCGAAGACCTCGTCATTGACATCGGCGCGAAGAACAAGGAAGAAGCGCAAGAAGCGGCGCCTCTGGGGACGGCTATCACCTTCGCCAGCCGCTTCCGCGAGATGGGCGCCGCACTCACCGGCAAAGCCTTCGACGACCGCGCCGGCTGCGCCATTTTAGTCGCTTTGCTGCAAGGCGAACGGCTGCCCTGCGACCTGTACGGTGTTTTCACCGTGCAGGAAGAGGTGGGACTGCGCGGCGCGCGGGTAGCAGCCTACGCGGTCGAGCCGGATGTGGGCTTCGCGCTGGAAGGCACCCTGGTTGACGATCTGCCCAAGCGTGACAAAGACGTCAGCCCGACGGCCGAACTGGGCAAAGGCCCGGCCATCACCGTGATGGATCGCTCTTACACGACGCCGCCGCGCCTGCTCAGTCACGTCTTGAAGTCCGCCGAGGCTGAGGGCATCCCTTATCAAATCAAACAGCCGGGGGTCAGCAGCACCGAGGCCGGCAGCATCCATCCTGCGCGCGGCGGCGTTCCGGCGATCACCATCGCCGTGCCCTGCCGCTACATCCACAGCCCGCGCGCCCTGCTGCATCCCGACGACCTGGAGAACACCCAACGCCTGGTGCGCGCCGCCATCGCGCGCCTGACGCCGGAAACACTCGCTATCTCGTGACCAACTATCATCACCTGACAACCCAACTAAAAACTACGTGACTATTTTAGGAGACACCTTTGAACCTGGAGCTTTTGGAAAAACTCACGCAAACATTCGGGCCTTCGGGATACGAAGACGCAATCCGCGCCGTCATTCGCGCAGAGGTTGAACCACTCGCCGACGAAATTCACGTTGATCCCCTGGGAAGCCTGGTTGCCCTCCGCAAGGGAACAGGCGGCGGGAAGAAGATCGCGGTCGCGGCGCACATGGACGAGATCGGGTTGATGGCGACCTACGTCGAAGAGAAAGGGTTCGTGCGCTTCACGGCCATCGGCGGCGGGATACGTCCCGGCAATGGAAGCCGCGTGCGTTTTGCGAATGGCGTCACCGGGGTCATCTACGTCGAACGCCGCGACGATCCGAGCACCCTGCCCGAACTTCAGCACCTCTACATTGACGTGGGCGCGACGAGCCGCGCGGATTGTCCGGTTGCTGTCGGCGAACCGGGGCAATTCATCGGCCCGCTAGTGCGCCAGGGACAACGCCTGGTCAGCAAGACTATGGATGATCGCGTCGGGTGTTACGTCCTCATCGAAGTGCTGCGGCAGCTCAAAGACGCGCCGCACGATGTTTACGCGATCTTCAGCACCCAGGAAGAGATCGGGCTGGTTGGCGCGCGCACCGCGGCCTTCCGCGTTGATCCCGACATCGCTATCTCCATTGACGTGACCGCGACCGGTGATCTGCCCAAGGCGCTGCCGATGGCCGTCGAACTGGGGAAGGGGCCGGCTATCAAGGTTAAAGACGGCGGGATGATTGCGCACGCCATGGTGCGGGATATGCTCGTCGAAGCTGCCCGGCAGGCCGGCGTTCCCTACCAGATGGAAATCCTGCTCGGCGGATCCACAGACGCGGCGGCCATGCAATTGGTGCGCTCCGGCGTGCCGAGCGGTTGTCTGAGCATCCCCTGCCGCTTCGTCCACAGCCCGTCAGAAATGGTAGACGAGGCCGACATCAATAACGCTATCAAGCTGCTACTTACCGCGCTGCGCACTGGCGAATAAGACGTAATGCGTAAAACGTAATAACGTAATAACGTAATAACGTAACGAGTCACATTGTGAGGGTGTTTGGTGATTGCGGGTTATACCGCGAGCGCAAAACACCCTTTTTTGTCGCAAAATCCCCTCAACCTTCGGCGGAAGGGTCAATTCCGCCATAGAGCATTTCGCAGTTTTCAGGTATTATGTTATCATATAGCCAATCATTTTAGTCACTATACTTATCCAGGGAGGAGAGAACAATGAACACAAAACACATTTTTCGGATCGTAGGCGTTTTTATTGTGATTGTGGCCTTGCTGCTGACGGCGTGCGGCGGTGGAGGGGAAACAACGCCGAGCGCAGAAACCAGCAGCACCGAAAGCGAGAGCACAACGACAGAGAACACGGACAAGAGCGCCGCGACGTCAGGTGAAACCGACGAGAAGCCCGCCACGCCGGAAGCGCCGGCGGAGCCAACAGCAACGCTCGAACCGAAAGACAGAATCCCGGATATTCTGGTCGTGCATCCTGATGCCTTTAACTTCGAAGTGACCGAAGTGACACACACCTACGTGTATGTGGTGCCGCTGATGGTCGCCGATACCGTCAAGTATCTCGAAGCTGAACTGAAGAACCTGGGATGGGAGGAATTAGGGAAGCCAACCGTGATGGGGCATCTGGCAACCCTTATTATGCACCGCGAGGGCTACCGGCTGACCGTCAGTATGCAGGACAACGAACGCTCACAGACAACGCGCGTGCAAATGCTCATGATGAAGCAGTAAACACGGCAAACCTGGAAAACTCATCATCATTCGCACAAGGAGGTTGAGTGGAGGGTCTAGAATTAGCGCGTCGCATCAGCGAGATCATTGTTGATAAACAAGGAGAAGATATTCTTATACTCGATTTGCAAGCGGTAACAACCTTTGCCGACTACTTCGTCATCTGTTCGGGCAGCAGTCGGCGGCAACTGGATGCGCTGCAAAGCATACTGCGCGAAGAACTAAAGAAAATGGAGCACCCAGTTGCGCCGCTTAGCGTGGAAGGAGAACCTGATTCGGGGTGGATTTTGATGGATTACAACAGCGTCATTGTTCACCTTTTTGATCCACAGGTTCGCAATTTCTATAATCTGGAAGAACTCTGGAAAAGCGGTCGCACTGTAGCCCGGATTCAGTAAGGTCTGCATGGTCATGTCTGCAACACACTGCCCTTGAATCAAACAGGCCTGAAGTGTAACGAGACTTCGGGCCTGTTTTACTGCGTGCAGAACATACAAAATGAGCAGCAGAAAAGCAGCCTTTTCAACAAAGCAACTTTGTTGACACTTGTAACATTCTTGGGTATAATTTCGACGATGAAGCGGAGGGTCAAGCAAGCCGGAAAACAGAGCTGGTATGCCCATCTGCAATGGCTGCAACCGGGGTTAGGCGTCAAACGTTGGCTGCTGCTTCTAGCCTTCGGGGTTGGGTTGTTGAGTTTGGGAGGCGACTCAGCGTTCCGTGCATTGTATCCCCTCCCCGTGTACTTTCACTATATCACACTACAATTTCTTCCACGTTATGTGCGGGTGGTGCTGTTCCTTATCTTGGGATTCGGTAGTATTGGCATTGCACTATGGGCGCTTAACCGCACCTTGTTGGAGCCTTTCGTCGCCGGGACTTTCAGTTCGGTTCCCGACAAGATATACCACTACCGGCGGCGTGGGCGCGGGGCGAAAATCGTGGTTATCGGCGGCGGGCACGGACAGTCTACCGTGTTGCGCGGACTGAAACAGTACACGTCCAACCTGACCGCGATTGTCACAGTCGCCGACGACGGCGGATCATCAGGACGCTTACGGCGCGACCTGGGCATCCTGCCGCCGGGTGATTTCCGCAACTGCATCGCGGCCCTGGCCGATGACGAAGCGTTGATTACGCGGTTGTACCAATATCGCTTCGCCGGCGGTGACGATCTGCGCGGGCACAGTTTTGGGAACTTGTTCATCAGCGCGATGGCGGGCATCACCGGGTCATTTGAATCCGCGCTTAAGGAGTCCAGCCGCGTTCTGGCCGTGCAGGGACAAGTGCTACCGAGCACCCTCGAAGCGGTGATGCTATGCGCCGACGTGCAACAAAACGACGGTACGCTGGTCCGTGTGCGCGGGGAATCGGGGATTCCAGAAGCGCACGGGCAGATTCTCCGGGTGATGGTGGAACCGTCCGCTCCTAGAGCATATCCCGAGGCCGTGCGCGCCATTCTTGAAGCGGATCTGGTCGTCATCGGGCCAGGCAGCCTCTACACCAGCATCCTGCCCAACCTGTTAGTGCCCGAAATCGCGCAAGCCCTGGAGGCAACCCCAGCGCCCAAGGTTTACGTCTGCAATGTCGCCACACAGTCCGGAGAAACCGATGGCTACACGGCGCAAGAACACATCCAGGCGCTCGAAAAGCACCTCGGTACGAACATCATTTCGACGGCCATCATCAACACGCATGTCCCTGAGAGTGAAGCGGCCCAAGCGATCGAGTGGGTACAGCCCAACGTGGAAACACACAAAGGCTTCCAGGTCATCACCAAAGACCTGGTTGACGAAACTTTGATCGGCCACCACGAAAGTGGCAAAATCGCGCAAACCTTGATGAGTCTGCTCGTCAAATAGCACAAATCGGGATGCGCAAATCTTATCACCAATCTCTTGTTTCAAATCTAATCAAACAAAAGGAGTGTTCACTATGACGACGAAAGTTGGTATTAATGGTTTTGGCCGTATTGGACGGCAAGTGCTCAAGGCAATGCGGGATTATTATCCCGACACATTGGAAGTTGTGGCCTTCAACGACATCGGCGATCTGAAGACGATGGCCCACCTGCTCAAGTACGACTCCAACTATGGCCGGTTCAACGGCGTGGTGGAAGTCGCCGAGGACGCTTTGCTGATTGACGGCAAGAAGGTCACGGCCTTCAAAGAGACCGACCCCGGCAGAATTCCGTGGGGCGACATGGGCGTAGACATCGTGGTCGAGTCCACCGGTCTGTTCACCATCAAGAAAGACGGCGTCAATAAGAAGGGCAAGACCGTCCAGGGCGCGGAGAACCACATCACCCGGGGCGGCGCGAAGAAAGTCATCATCTCGGCCCCCGCGGAAGGCGAGGACCTGACCATCGTGATGGGCGTGAACGACGACCAGTATGATCCCGCCAACCATCACGTCCTCTCGAACGCTTCCTGCACGACCAACTGTCTGGCCCCGGCAGCCAAGGTCGTCCACGACCACTTCAAAATCGTGCGCGGCTTGATGACCACCATCCACGCTTACACCAACGACCAGAAGATCCTCGACCTGCCACACAGCGACCTGCGCCGCGCGCGCGCGGCGGCGATGAGCATCATCCCCACCACCACCGGCGCAGCGAAGGCCGTGGCGCTCGTTATCCCCGACCTGAAGGGCAAGTTCGACGGCTACGCGCTGCGCGTCCCCACCTCGACGGTCTCCGTGGTGGACTTCACCGCGCAGATCGAGGTGCCGACGACCACCGAGGAACTGCGCCAGGTCTTCCGCGACGCCGCCGCCGGTCCGCTGAAGGGCATCCTCGCCGCTGTGGATGAGCCGCTGGTCAGCATTGACTTCAAGGGCGATCCGCACAGCTCCTCCGTGGACCTGCCCTTCACGATGGTGCTCGGCAAGGAAAAGAACGACTTCATCAAGGTCGTCACCTGGTACGACAACGAGTGGGGTTACAGCGTCCGCACTGCCGACCTGGCAGCGTTGATCGCCAGCAAGCTGTAAACAGTAACCGGTAATCAGTAATTAGGGATTAGGACTAACGACAGTGTGACCTAATCCCTAATTTACTGATTACCCAGTTACCAGTTACCGATTACTCATTACCGAGATCGAGGTGAAAAAGATGGACAAGAAAACCGTTCGTGACGTAGATTTGCAGGGGAAGCGCGTCCTGATGCGCGCCGATTTTAACGTGCCTATTAAAGATGGCGTCATCAGCGATGACAAGCGCATCAAGGCGACCATTCCTACGATTGAATACATCCTTGAGCAGGGCGCGGCGCTCGTGTTGATGTCGCACCTGGGCCGCCCGGCGGGGACGGGCTACGAGGCCGAGTTCAGCCTCAAGCCGGTAGCGGAGCGGCTGGCGGAGTTGCTTGGCAAGCCGGTCAAGTT